>NZ_PEBA01000028.1:0-19156 GCF_002734235.1 Sphingobacterium sp. 1.A.5 | reverse complement strand
AACCTTCCAGTTCGACAGAGAGGGTCCGCTTGCACATCTTGGCGATCAGCAGGACCAATCTCTCGAAATTGAGCTTCCGGTCCCGGGTGAAATGGGTTTTGGAATTCCTGAAAAGATTGAGCAGCAGAGGGTCTGTTAAACAGATAGAAATAAAATTTTTTAGGTCTGAGACGATTTTAAGTGCTATTTTTACATCGGCCATAAACGCGGTTGTTTAGATTTGTTTAGTAGTGAATTCAAAATTAAACATTTACGTGATTTATGGCCTTCTTTTTTTCTTAACTTAATGACATTGCCCGATGGGGTGGGCGCGTTGTGGCAGATGTCTCCAGCTGGCACCATACTTCGCGCCATGGTTGGTGTCCCCACCAACCATTACTTAAGGTAGCTGTGCTGGTTATGTTGCATCCGCTAAACAAACATGCCACACCGATGGCGCTGGTTTTTGATGCGATAATCAACGCTATAGGTATGACATACCTACGGCATTTAAGATATATTTCATGTCTTCGACATTTAACCCCGATGGGGTGGGTTACCGAAGCAGGTGTCTCCACCTGCCATATAATGGAGCTAACTTTCAAACCAAATAACCCTGTAAGGGTGTCATTATTCTAGCTGATATTGTTATCCGCTCATGTAACCCCAGAGGGGTGTAACTATTATAGCGAAATATTTTATCAAATTTAATATCTCAAATCTCACATCTCATATCTCATATCTAATTCAATATTTCACATCTCACATCTCATATCTAAAACCTTTCTCCTTCCTACCTTCTTCCACTCTCCTTCGTCTCTTGTTCGCACCTTGTTCGGACCTCGTTCGGAGCTTCTTCGGAATACACCCGAACAAGGTCCGAACGAGGTCCGAACGAAAGAATACTGAGAGTGGAACGAGAGTGGAAGGAGAGTGGAACAAGATCCGATAAAAAGCAGATAGGTCAATCCCTAAAAAAAGAAGGGAATTAAAAATTAATTGATAAATTAGATATAATCCTTAACCATAATCTGCTTTTGTTGTTTAGTTTCTAAAAATGATATCATGTACTTTCTGTTTATATTTTCTTCAATTCTTCTTATCCTGATATTCTTATTTCTTACAGCAATACATGTGTACTGGGGATTCGGAGGGAGATGGGGCAGCAGTGCTGTCTTCCCTACAAAGGACGATTCTATAAAACCAGTCATGCCTGGACCTATTCCTACATTCACTGTAGCATTGGGATTGTTTGTTTTTGGCTTGATTGTATTTTTGAATTTAATAGACCTTGATCTACCACCATGGTTAGATATTCTGAGAAAATATGGAATATGGGCGATAATAGTAATTTTCCTGGTACGTGCAATTGGCGATTTCAGGTATGTAGGATTTTTTAAGAAATACAGAAATACAAAATTTGGTAAAAATGATACAAAATATTACTCGCCCTTGTGTATGCTGATAGGAATTTTGGGTATAATAATAATTGTTATTTAGAAATTAATGAATCTCGTGTACTTCCGTAAACCTTTATATTTACTAGTCCTTACTGCCATATTTGGATGCAATCCGAAGAATACTACTATGCAAAGAATAAAAACTCTAACCTCCTCCGATAAAGGCCATATGCTCCATCATAATGGCTCATTTAATGCTACTGATGAGTGGATCGTATTTGATACTAGAAATGATGAAACAAAAATTGGTGAAACGGGAGAAATTGGAATTGTAAATGTTAAGACTAAAGAAGAAAAGATAATCTATCTAACTACAGACCAAACTGTTTATGGTCCAGGGGTTGGGGCGGTTTCATTTCATCCTTCGGAAAATCGTGTAATTTTTATTCATGGTCTTTTGGATGCACATAAAGGTATGCCTTATGGTATGACCCGTAGATTCGGAATGATGGTTGATCTATCAAGTCCACTAAAAGGAATTCCGGCCGATTCTAGGGATGTTACCTCGCCTTATCAAGCGGGTACTCTTCGTGGCGGGTCACATTCACATTGCTGGAGCCCAAATGGAAAAATGATCAGCTTTACCTATAATGATGAATTTGTGAGTCCTGAATTAAGGACTGTGGGTGTAATGGTTCAACCTGATAAAGAAATCTTTGTCGATAGCGCAGCAGGTAATATCCAAGGCAAGTATTATTCTGCCATTATTGCAGATGTTATAACGGAGCCTGAACCTGGTTCTGACCAATTTTCTAAAGCATTTGATGAATGTTGGTTAGGAAATATAGGTGATGATCCTAATCCTAGTATCGTATTTCAGGGTACAACAAAAAATAAAGATGGGGAAGATGTGGTTGAGATCTTTTTAGTTGATATTGTCCCTCAGAAGATGCTTCAAGATAAGGAAGCTATTGGTAATGAAGGTGAGAAAATCAGGGTACCGAAAGGAATTGTTTCCAAAAGATTGAGTCATTCTGAGAATGGGCTTTCAGACTTAAGACATTGGTTGCGGTCAAGTCCTGATGGCAAATTTGTTTATGCTCTGGCAAAGGATAAGAATGGATTCAATCAGATTGCCCGATGTGAAGTGAAAACCGGTGAACTCAAGAATATATCGAACCTTGACTTTTCGATTTCATCACCCATTAACATCGATCCTAAAGGTGGGAAGATTACATTTATCTCCAACAATAATGTCTATTTATTTGATTTGAAGTCTTTGAAAGCAGATAAAATAACTGATTTTGGGTCTGATGATTTGCCTTTGCTGGGTGTACCTGTTTTTTCAAGAGATGGGTCGAAGCTAGCTTTCAACCAGTTTGTTGAAAAGGATGGAAGAAAGAATGTGCAGATAAAAATGATCTATTAATTCTTGCAGTGATTGTGAGTATCAGGTTGCCAACAAATTTATAATCTACGAGGAATTTCCCGAAAATTTATCTAATTTCATATCAACCATTTTCTTTAATCTATGTCGAATCCAACATTGATCAGTACCCTTTTAACTATTTTTGAACGAGATTTAAATAAGCTCAGAACTGAAATTGAATCTTATACTGATGAAGAAAAATTATGGATTATAGAAGGTACTATTGCCAACTCAGCAGGGAATTTATGTCTTCATCTGATAGGGAATTTGAATACTTACATTGGCGGTGAATTGGGTAAATCTGGCTATATTAGAGATAGAGATGCAGAATTCAGTTTGAAAAACGTTCCTAAGTCAGAACTCTTAAATAAAATCGAAAGTACAAAACAGGTTGTTTTAAATACTTTAGATAAAATTTCTGTTGAAGATCTGGAAAAAGAATATCCGATCGAAGTATTTGAGCGAAGAACTACTGTTTCCTTTTTCTTGGTTCATTTGGCAACTCACCTTAATTATCACCTAGGACAGATTAACTATCACAGAAGATTAACCAATCATACTTATGGCTCCCAAAATTATTGATAAAGTAGCTTTAATTCATTTATCTGAAAAGAAGGTCCTCAGTACTCTTTCAAAGAATAAGAACAAATTATATTTTCCTGGCGGGAAAAGAGAATTAGGGGAATCAGATTTGGAATGTTTGAAAAGAGAGCTTTTGGAAGAATTGAATATTCAAATTTTAGAAAATACCGTTAAGTTTTTTGGAAAATTTGAAGCCCAAGCAGACGGACATCATGATAGTATTACTGTTCAAATGTTATGTTATTTTTCTGAATTCGAAGGTATTCCGATAGCTTCAAGTGAGATCCATTCATTTGAATATATAACTTATGCTGACCGCTTTAGAACCTCTGCCGTTGATATTCTGATTTTGGAAAGATTAAAGGAACTTGAATTAATCGACTAGTAAAACTGCGGCTTTGCTGATTGTATCTTATTAAATTCTAAATATTTATTCCTTGGCTGACTTTTTGCTAAGAATTCCCTTAATGATGAGTGGAATTTTTTTAGATTTGGGTTTCACTTATTGGATAAGAGTTGTTATTTGACAGGTTTTCTTATCCATGTTAAACTATTAGAAAATCTCAGAAATACAGACGAAAAATGATACTGAAACAAAGGATCAGCAATAATTATTTAAAACCTATTCTTACTGGAGTGTTTTCAGTTGTGCTGTTGGCGGGATATGCGCAGGAAGGGGAAAAACAGCAAGGTGAGAAGCCAGCGAATGAATTAACGAACAGATTCAATCCTCAGGAAATGGATTCCATTGAGATTGTCAGGGATTACCGTCCGATGCTTGCCGATGCGGTTAAGATTCGCCGTAGTCCAGATATGAACATCGATCGGAAATCATTGGAGATTGAGCTTCGTAAGATTGCTGCCGGCATGTATTTTTCCAGAAATAAATACAAAGAACCTTATCATAGTCCACTACCCGAGAAATATCCAAATTCTTCACGCGACAATATAGACAATAACAGGATTGGTATTATAGCATATCGCGGACGCGAATTTGAGCGGGCGGCTTCTATTTTGAAAAAGGTTGCTCCCGGTGATGCTTTCTATCAAAGCTCAATGATAGCATTAGGATATATTGCTCAGGAAAATGGCGATAAACAAGGTGCACGTGATGCTTTTAATAAAGCATCAGAAATGAATTATGATCAGGACTTAAAGGCAGATGCACTTTATAATTACGCCAAATCATTATATGAACTGGATTCGATTGAAGTTTCTTTGAATCCTCTGCAGCAATTTATTTCAATGAAATATGCTGATCTAGATCCAAATTCAAAAAATGCAGAGAGCACTGAAACTCGTATGGCTCAGGTCCTGTCGGGTTCCAGTAATTTCCAAGCAGCAGTTTATCTCTTGGAATCTTTCCAAAATAGAGAACAGAAAGCTGATGAGGTATATCAAAAATTAACTTATTACCGCGGAATGGAATTTTATAATGAACGTGCTTTTGAGAACAGTATCTCAATGTTCATGCGTTCTGAAAAATTCCCTTACGATAAGACCATGGCAGCTTTAGCAACCTATTGGAAAGCAGAAGCAATGTATGAAGTCCGCAAGTACTCGGAAGCGGTTGATAATTTTTCCAAGTTTCTTCAGTTACCGGAAGCTAAAACTACAAGTGTTTACAATTATGCAAACTACGCTTTGGCGTATGCTGCATTCCGTATTAATAGATATGCTGTAGCAGCACAATATTTTGAGCGTTTCTTAGCAGCGGAGAAAGGTACTTTAGACGAAAGTGTACGTTATGATGTGATCGCTAGGTTAGGGGATTCCTACCTTTCTACGCGAAATTATAGCCGTGCAAATGAATACTATGATCAGCTGATTGCCAACAATGCTCCTAATCAGGATTATGCTTTGTTCCAGCATGGTATAATTCAAGGTTTGCAAGGGGATAATCAAGCGAAACTCAATACGCTGAAGTCGGTAGTTGAAAAATACCCTAGTTCGAACTATGCTGATGATGTAGCATTTGAAATACCGTATATCTACTTCACTGAAGGTGATTACGATACTGCAATAGAAGGTTTGCAAAGAATGGTTGAACAGTACCCTCGTAGTAGTTATGTGCCTCGGGCATTGGTGACTATCGGACTGGTACAGTACAACAAGGATGACAATGAGGCTGCATTGGCAACCTTCCAGAAAGTGGTAAAAGATTATTCTAAAACTAGTGAAGCTTCGCAAGCATTGCTTTCTATTGAAAACATCTATTTGGATCAAGGAGATGCAACAGGCTACATCCAATATGCAACCGGAACCAATATTACCGACTTGAGCGTTGGAGAGCAGGACAACCTGGCATTTCAAGCTGGGCGTACCTTGTTTGCTAGAAAGCAATATGGTCCCGCAGTAGAGGCTATCAATGCATATTTTGATAAATTTCCGAAACCAAGGCAGGAAAAACATGCTCGTTATATCCGTGGAGTCAGTTTATATCATACTGGCCATCCCGAGGAAGCTTTACATGACTTGAATATCATCCTGAACGACTGGACCAGTGAGTATACTGAAAATACCTTAATGACGGTAGCTACATTGTATCTGAACTTAAAGCAATATAACGAAGCAATCGTTCACTTGAAAAAGCTTGAGCTAAATTCGGATTACAAAGATAATTATGGTTTCGCGGTTACGAATCTAATGATCTGTTATTACGAACTCGGTGATTATGAGATGATGGAGCAATATGCGCAATTGGTCAAGGAATATCAAGGAGCAACTGAGGCTGAGATTGCGACTGCTCATTTGTATACTGCTAAGGCAAAGCAACAGCAAGGAGATAAGGAATCTACTTTGAAAGAGTTGAACCTAGCTGCATTGAAAAGCAAATCTGCAGCAAGTGCTGAGGCAAGATACCTTGTCGCACTACAGCAGTATAAAAACAAAGAGTACGACAAAGCTGAGAAGTCTGCTTTTGACGTTATCGAAAATATGGATTCAAATGATTACTGGGTAGCCAAGAGTTTTATCTTGCTTGCTGATACTTATGCTCGCAAAGGGAATGCTGTTCAGGCGAAAAGTACCTTGGAAAGTGTAATCGAAAATTATGAGGCAGATGATGATATTATCCCTGAAGCAAAAGTTAAACTACAGAAATTGAAGAAATAGATCAAGGGATTTTGATATTATGAAAAAGCCAACTTTTAGAGTTAAAAGTTGGCTTTTTACTTAGTTATTTATCAACTCGATTGCTTTTTCCAGTACCTCATCTCTATTTGCTTTAATTCCTTCAATTGTTGGTTTAACGACTACATCAGGAACAACGCCTATTCTTTGGGTTTCAGTTCCGTCAGGGTAATAAACCCCAAGTCCGGAAATAAATGTTCTCAATCCTCCGGGTAAAAGGATTTCAGAAACATTGCCATCAGCTCCGGCAGTGGTACTTCCCACGATCTTGGAATTGTTCACAGCCTTAAATGCCATTGCGGTATATTCTGCTTGACTCTGAGATTTCTCATTGACCAAAACCACCAATTTACCTTTGTAATACAAAGGGTTATGTTGGATGGTAACAGGATTTGAAAATGTAAATTCACCAGGGTTTTTAGGATTTGGGAAGGTAAATTTTACGAATGTTGTAGGTTTTGACATGAAAAATGATCCCAAAGCAAAAGGAGCAAAACTCGAAGGGTAATTTCTGATATCTATGATGATACCCTTTGTATCCTTCAAAGTATTTTTGATCATATAGAAATCTTCATTTTTGATGTTTGCCAATGTAATATATCCAATATTACCGTCCATTATCTTATAAGATTTTTCATCATTATTAACCTTGTACATATAGTACATTTTAAGTTTTCCTCTTTCAAATAATGGAATTTCATGTTCTTGATTTTTTCTGTCGGAAACATACCTTAATTTCATGGAACTGTCAGTCGACCTTAAAATGTCTGCTGAGATATCCCTTAGCATGGCAGAAGAATTAGAGGATGGATAGTATATTTCTAAGCTGTCAACGATAGATTCTACCTTCTTTCCATTGATATGGGTAATATAATCGCCAACCTTTAATTTTGTCTGATCTGCATATTCTGGATTATAATAATCCACAACGACTAATTTATCTTCGATAAACTCTGCTTTGAAAGGAGCAAAATTCTTACCTCGTAATTCTTGGATCTTATCACCGCCAGAAGCTAATTTAGCATGCGAATCCTTAACATCTGCAATTATCTGTAACGCCACCAATTCGTATTCCAACTCATTTTTGGCATTCAGAAACCCTGGAATATATTCCTTTAGCACCTTATCCCAATCTTTTTCTGTCAAATGTTTGTTTGGGTTAAAGTAGTTCATCATATTCCAATATTTGTACAGAGCCAATAACCTAAATCCTGCGTCAGGGTAGGGCATATTGCTGTACGCCTTTTCATTCGTGAAGTCAGGGTTGCTTATATTTGGATGAAGTTTGATGTAGTAATTTTCATTTTGATTTCTATTGTTATAAATATCATTTAGCAAAACTTTCACTTCTGAAGATAGGTTTGAATTTTGAATCCATGACAGATCAGGTTTTAATACAGCAGATTCTGGACTTGGTTTGCAGTTGGTACAAGTTGGTATTTTTCCATATTTTTCAATCCATGTTTTTATAACCTGATCTCGGCCTTGATTATTATTTGCATTCAAAAACTGAGGTAAGACTCTGAATAACTCATAATCCCAATTGTAATTACCTTTCGCTATTTCAGGGTGATGATATTTCATAAATCCCCAAATTTTTCCCAAAAGTTCAAGATTACTAACCGATTCACCTGTCATTTTTGGGAAGGTAATGTTTGATCCATTGTCAAACTCTTTATCTTTATCTGCTGGAAATAATTCTCTTTCATAGATATCGATTTCATCTTTTCCTAAAATTTTTCCATCGATTGAAATCTGTAAATTATCCAACCACATTTTACCTTTTCCAACTAAAATACCTCCAAATACTATGTTTTGTGTTTTCTCAGGTTTTAATGGCAATTTAATTTCAAAATCCTGCCAATCCGTAGTGCCTTTTACACCTCGATTACCCATGTTGTCAAATGCAATCTGGGGGTCAATACGCATCCATAGCCCTGCATATCCATCTTTGACATCTTCAGTCTTGATGCTCCCTTTCAGAAGAATGCTTTTGCCCTGGTAATTATTGGGTACCTTGAACTCTAGTGCTTTAAAAACATTATTTCCCTCCGTACTCTCCATAACAACAGAATTTTTGCCCATTTTAACCTGACTGGAATCTATATAGACTTTATAATCGCCCTCTCCAAATTCCGTCCAACCTGTTGGATAACCATTTTGAATATTTTCAAAATCTAAGTTTAAATTCTTATCATTTGCTTTGGTCACATTTTGCGCACATCCATAAATGGGAATTAACAGGATAATTAAGAAATTTAAGACAAGTACTTTCATAATAAAGGTTTTTATAAGAATTGGTTATCTGATCAGTAAAAATGCTGTACTATTAAAAATAAGGAAATAATTTGTATTGGTTGAATAGAATTGCTGGATTTATTTAAAATTTAAGTTAATTCATTATGCAAATGGAAACTTTTAATAATGTATTCTAGCAAGAGGTTTTGAAGATTGGGTAGGGGGTTGCGAGAGTACAATTGCTTGGAAATAAAAGTCGTTCCGATAGCTTGGAAGGGCTTGTTTGAGGAGAAAGTTGTTTGTTTAGTTATAATTCTTAATACAAAATCATATCTACTTTCTGTATTTGATTTTTGTGTTATTTTAACGAAATTTAAAAACGATGTGATGGTAAATAATCGTTGATTGATAAACATTGACAAGAAAAAATAAATTAAAATGACTTTAAAAGAATTTAAATCACTTTACCCAAATACTTTTTTGGATTATTGTAATAGTAGTTACAGTAAAATGTCAACTTATAAGCCATTGGATAGAATTTATAATTTTCTAGATTCGAATTGTAGAATTAGAATTAACTTTTCTCCAATATTTAAAGAGGATTCTAAAAGTGAATTTGATCAACAGAATAATAGAACTTATTATAAACCTATTTTAACCATTGACGATCATACCATATTTTGTGGTGATTCATGGCTCATTGATCAGGCAAAAAAGATTGTAATTGGTAAAGCAATCTGTTATTTGGAGCACGGAATTATAGATTGAATAAATTTTAGATCAAGATTATTGAAAATTGGTCAATTCCACCGCGGATTATATAAATACATTGCTAAAAAAATACCCTGAAAGTGAAAACTTTCAGGGTATTTTCAGTGCGCCCACCTGGGCTCGAACCAGGGACCAAAAGATTATGAGTCTTTCGGCCTGTACCTTTTTACATGGTGCAAAATCGTCGTTTATGACTTGCAGAAGCAATATTTGAACTATTTTTGGAACCATAAAATTTTGCTTCGTAACACATTTGTAACGTTTTTTTTTAGAAAATAATTTGAGGTATGACGATTTAAATTTAATATGCCTTTTTCTAAACATCCGATACTGTTTGTGCCAGTAAATATTAAGGTCTTATTGGAACTGATCAAAAATTATACAATCGACGAAATTTAAACAACATTAATTTTAAAAATTTATATAAGTGTGGGATTCCATTATATTTTTCCATAATTGTCTCATAACTATCTATAACTTCATTTAAATTTCTTTCTGTTGATAATGAACACAATACAACCATAGAGATACTTACAAGTTCCTCAGGTATCAAATTGCGTAATATTATTAATAAATGAAAAAACTTGAACATCGTATGTGTAGCGCTTTCAGTAGTAGAGACTATACCAGACAACATTTTAGTTAAGGCTATGAACCTGTCCGTAACTATATATCCGTCACATTTTAAACAATGTAACAAAGTATGTTCATTGATGGATATAAAACTATATTTCTGTTCGATGAGTTTAATTAAACAGTCATGATAGATTTCATCTTCAATAGCTTTATCTTCTTTTAAGTGTTTTAGCAGAGGTATTATCCAAACTAATTCCACACTATTCATCAATCTTGTTGTTTGTTTTCTAAAAACAAGATCATCAGACAACAACACAGCTTCTTTTTCTTGAGCTAACAACGCAGAATCATAAAATGATCTTCCAAATTCCTTATACAATCTTTCTTTTTCATTCTTATTAAGTTTTAAAGTATTAGGACTTTCTATCGTAAGGTATTTATTTACAGCTTCTAACAGTGGTGAATTATTTAGAGTTTCACCATCCGTTATGTTGTATATGTTTTGTTGTAAATGTTCATAAATCAAGTCATAAGTGGTATGTGTTATTGTTAACTTATCGAATTCTGAACTTACAATTTCTAACAAATTCAAATCGAATAATGTAAGTACCCCACATATATCAAGAACTATATCATTCTTAAAATCAATTTCTTCTGACAAAATAGACTCTTTAAAAAATCCATGAGAGGCTATCAGTTTATGTCCCTTTTGTCTTATAATGTCCCGTATTTTGATAGGATTTTCATTTAATGCCTCAGAAAGAAGTCCTAACCCTACTTCCGCCCTGGTATAGTAAGAGAGTGCAATATCAAATGGGCTATCTTGACTTTTTTGTTCCAAACCTGCGGCTTTGATAAAATTGACAAGATCGTCTATGTGAAATGCCTTTACGGCTCCTTCTCTTTTGAAAATGCCACTTGCATCAGCTTGACATTGTTTGAACTGCTGGAGATACTTATTACTTATAGACTCTACAGCCCACTTTTTTTCCATAAAACCATTTGGCAATACCAGTTCAAATCCTACTTGTTTACCTGCTAAAAGTTTGTATAATTCCTCATCAATTGAAACCTCGCTTTTAGACCGAATTAAATCCGAAACACTACGGTTTTCAAATAATAGATCCATTCTTTCCCGAATGCCATCATAGAGTACTACATACGTACCTTCTGAAATTAAAGTAGGTGTGGGAAGATGAGAAAATACATCAAATTTTAGGCAGAATGTTAAATATAAATCGTTTGATTTGGGATTATTATACTTCCTATGATATTCGTATAAGATATCAATGCAGTCTGTCATCCGGCCTCGATAGGCTAAAATTGCTAAGTAATTGTTGAAGTCGTCAAAATTTAATAATTCATAATCTAATTTAGAATTTAGATATCGATCAAGCTGCTCAAAGTTTTGTGTTTTGAAATACAATGAAATTATAAAAACATTAATATCAATCCGTTCAGGATAAACAGCTAAATATTGTTCAGCTATAGAAATAGCCTTCTCATATTGATAATTTGAAGAATACACGTTACATTCCATTATAGTATACTTGGGGTGTATCCCTCGACTGTCTCTTAGTCTACCCAATAATTCTATCAATTTAAATGAATCACCGCTCTTTTCAATTAACCTTATCAAATTATCGGTTATGGTATCATAATCAAAGGTGATGATGCGTTTTTCCAGTAGCTCTACCCCCTTTTCAAAATAGTTAGTTTCCTCGTATAATTCCGACAATTGATAAATCAAACTAAATCTGGTTTCATCATTGATTTGTTCATAGCATTCTGATAGTAAATCCGGAAGATCTGGGGACTGCAAATGAAGTAAAATTCTTGCCTCAATAAGTCTAAAGTCTAACCCTATATATTCCTTGATTTTAGATTGCCAATAGGTCAATTTCTCAGTATCTTCGTTTTTAATATATCGATCTACAATAAAGTTAGTAGCTTGGTTTAAAAAGACGTTTCCCTCCCTTGATATTAGCTTTTCGTAATAATCTTCTAATTTACCAACTCTATTAGCTTGTGAGCTGATTTCAATAAGCATGAGATTGTCTTCAACCTCATTGAACATTAAGAAATACTGGTCAAGAGTGGCAAGCGCACCATTAAAATCCTTCAAGATAAAATGTATCATCGCCTTAAGCCGATACAGTTTTTGGTATTCAAGAGAGTACTCAGACTCTAATTCTTTAAGAATATTTATAGCATCCTGTTCTTTACGAAGAAGGTAGAGCAGAATAATTCTTGCTTGTTGTAAAAAAAGCTTACTTTTAGTAGCTTCTTTTTCAGACGCCAACAAATCGAGGATCAATTTTAAATGACATTCTATTTCCTCTGTTAGCTCTTTGTTAATACTTCGAATATTGAATATTCTGTAATCCGATTGATACCTATGAATCACACACTCGATATAGGTGATTTTAATAATCTCTGTGTCAGAAGCAACTTCAAAAACCTCTTTAACGGTGCGATAATAATCTTTGAAATGATTTTGATCTCTATAAGCAAGAGAGATAGCTCTTTTAACTTTGGGTTCATCCGTAAATTCTTTTGGCACCATTTTTAAGATTTCGTCTATGGCAAGCGATTGTTTCTTAATAATGATGTATACCTCCCAAATCTCTGGATTTTTCTCACCAAACAACTGAATTGCTTTCTCAATTAGTTGATTTGCTTTGATATAATCATTTTGATGTAGGAGAACTTGGGAGTAATTACATAAAGCAGCATAATTTTCTGTGTTAATCTCATATGCTTTCTTGAAATAACTATGAGCCTCGTCTTGTTTACCAAGTTCAAAATAAGAATGCCCAATATTGGTCAAGACTGTTGATTTGTGATCCGTAGATCTGATAGAGTGAAAATTATTTTCTAATATAAGGAGCGAATCAAGAGCTAAAGTAAACTGCTTATTTTCAATAAATGCATTAGCATATTTAATTTGTTCCTTTACTATTGGGCTGTCATCATTAAGAGCCTGAATCCTTTCTAAAATCACTGTAGTTTGCTGATGGGACTGTTCTTTCAAATCAGCTATAGAGTTAAGCATTTCACTCTGAACGGGAGTCGCCACCTGCCTAACCAGAATATCATAAGTAGCAAAAAAGTCTTCCAGTATTTTTTGTACTATTAGTTCATTCCAAGATGTGTCAGTTCTACCATCTTGGCTTTTCATCAATTCGTTATTAACGTGCCAAAGGAAGGGATTTTTATCTTTACTGTGAATGTAACTATTTTTAAAAATAGAAAAAGAAGCGTCTTTTATTAGAATATGGGAAAAATCACTCTGATTGATTCTGCTTTCAAAGAGCAATAAAGTGTGTATATAGAGAGATTTATCCTCATCCTTAGGTTTTTCGATGTCATAACTTGCCAAAAATTTATGAAATTCGTTTATATCCTTTAGCTTTTGATATCCCAAAGTGCCAGCATCCTTTAATAGGTCAGTAACGAATGGGATTCCTAATAAGCCAAAAACAGTCATTATCATATCTTTTTTATAGAATGATAAAAATACTCAAAAACGATTAAAAAGAAGTGTTTTTCAACACTTGCAAAGCATCATTGAACCACTTAGTGTTTTTATATTTAAAATTTTGCTTTTCTGATTTTCTCATTAGAAATTTTGTAAAAGAAATTACAGAATCACTCTTATTGGTCAATCTAAAAGACCTATAATCATTGATACAGGAACTAAGATTTAACTTATTATGGAAAAACAAATCCTCTAACTGAATAAGGTTATTCAGGTTTATCATGACCAAATCCTTAACTACATAGCAAGAATTTAACTCAGCAAGACCGAGTAAAGATAAAAACCGTTCGTTTAACATATAATTCACACCATCGACATCGAAATTAGAATCTGTGTAGATGATTACCGGAAAAACATATACCTTGTTCAGAGTAGTTTTGTCAATTTCCTTATGGATAACGGGTAGCTTTTCCCGAATCACGTTCAAAAGCTGTTTAATCGCTTTAGGTTTTGACTTTTTACTTTTGGTAGTTCTCTTTTCAAATGTCGATTCCTCAAATAATTCCAATACCTCATTTTGAATCTTAGACAGGTCCCTCGAATACTTGACCTCGGTGTTAAGTAATACGTCCTTGAATTCAAAAATGAACACCCTGGAACCCTTGCGGATATAATAATCCGGTTCACCATTTGAGATTTTGGACTTCAATGTCTCACCAGACAGCATCACGTCTGCATACTTACTGAAACATCTATTCATGATTTCACAGAATAATATCCGTTCGGTAAATCGTTGGCCAACCAATTGTTTTAAGTCTGGAAAGCCACTAATATTAGTTCTCTGTTTATATTTGGATAAGATTTTAGCAAAATCAAATAATAAGCTACTGAAGATCTTATCAACAAAGAACTTATCTGACAATATTATAAAATGATTGTTAGAAACCTTTAAAACAGGCGTTTGCCTTAAAGCTCTAAAATCTGTTCTCGAAACAAAAGATCCCAATTCGCAACAAATTGGTGCCATAAAGTTCAATGCCGACACGTAGGTATTATCTATGTACACAACCGGTGTCGCACCGGAATCATTCGTCGACATTTTTAGATATAAGGTAAAGTTGATGAATAAATATTCTTGCCATGTCATTCCATATTCTGACGAAAAAATCTGCAAGTATTCAAAAAAAATGCTGTCTTCTGCACAAAAAGACATAAAACTAAAACACTTAATAAATTCTGTGCGGTAATCTTTCGGGTATATAATATCGTTGTAGATCAGCTGTTCAGGAACATATACGCTTAGGAAAGATTCAGGAGAGTCAATCCGATCTACATTATCCACCTTGCTGGCTCTTTCATCACAACAAATCCAATATGCCAACATAATATTGCTGTAATCATCCCTACTTAATTCGTCTTGAGAAGAGTTGTTACAAATCAACAATTTTTCCATTAGCAATAACATAGCATGACTATCTATAAATGAGTATTCAGAAATTTTTATACTTTGTAAATAATCGACTACTATATGTTGTATATCTATGTTAAGCCTAAATAGGATGGGCATTAACAAACTTAGTTCATCATTGGTTTTTAGAAGCTGATTTCTTGTTAAGGCAAGATGGGAAACAAATTCTATAGCCCTAATAGTAGGAATAGTTTTTAGATACTCTTCAATTTCCTGGGGTTGTTTATCCGGGAATAGGCAAGAATAGGTCATTATCGATTTGATCTGTAAGTATTTTTTGGCCATTTGAGATCATTTTAAACTATTCAAAATAGTTTAAAATGATCAAATAAACAAAGAAAAACTCGGCTTTTCTTGTTCCTCCAGAGATTTGACGGACTATAGAATACATTATAATGTTATTTTTGCTTGATGACCATCGAACAGCTGGAATTGCAACTTAAAGTAGGAGATTTTTTTAAGCTGCCAATCTATCTTTTTCTAGTAGCGTCTCTTCAATCTGTTTGGGTGCTGAAAAATCTCTTTGGAGGAGATTTTCAACTATCTCATAGCCATGGACGGAATCTGTGGTCAACATATATTTTTTCATAACCTTATTTCGTATCCCATGTTTCTTCATCAATCTTGCAACGTAGCTTCTTGATACCATTTCACCCTTTTTGTGCAGCTCTGCGGTTATCCGTGGACTGCCATAGATATACTTACTGTCGCTGTATATCTGCTGTATTTTATCCACAAGTGCTTTTATTTCGTTGTTCCTTGGGGGATTCCGGGCAAACCAGCCAACGGTAAAAACAACTGCTACTAACGTTCAATACTTCGCACATCTTCTCTACGGAATATACTTCTCGGTTCTCCTTTATGTACCGGTATATGGACTGTCTCCCCTGGAGAAGATGGTTTTGGCCTTTTTTAATATATCACGTTCTAATTCTGTATCTCTTAACTTTTTACGTAAAAGCCTCTGCACCTATTGTTCTGGACTAATCCTAGGATTGTCAGGTAAAACCTTATTCTCATTATAAAGTGGATTTCTACGCCACTTACTCAATAAACTGGGGTCTATGTCTAATTCCTTGGGTACCTCTGCTACGGATCCCTTAACAACGCTCAGATCTATCGCCATTATCTTAAACGAATCATCGAATTTTCTATGCATCTCTACAAATTTAAAATTACTCCTTAAATCTGTCTCGCTCTTAAGGTAGCAACTCCAAATTTTTAATCTTCCCCCAAAGAATTCTGCTTGATCCTAAATCACATCGTTTCGGGATATCCGATTCGGTGTAGGACAGATGTCCCTAAAATGCCCTAAGAAACTAAAAAAGCCATTCCGATATTTTCGGAACGGCTTTTAGTTTTGTGCGCCCACCTGGGCTCGAACCAGGGACCAAAAGATTATGAGTCTTCTACTCTAACCGACTGAGCTATAGGCGCGGTTATTTTTTGTTGTTAAAAAAGGAAATTATTCCCGTTTTGACGATGCAATTATCGATATTTGAGACGAGAAAACAAAATTTTTATATGCAAAAAATTAAAAATGTTATTCTGGATTATGGCAATGTGATCTTTATGATTGACTTTCCTAAAGTGCGTCAGGCATTTATAGATTTGGGGATTGAAAACCCAGATGATTTTTTTGGACATAAAGGTCAGGACAGTTTGTTCGATGCCTTTGACAAAGGGGAGATCAGCGTTCCTGAATTTCGTGATGGTGTTCGTAAGAAAGCCAACCGATATGACCTTAGCGATGATCAGATCGATACAGCTTGGAATGCTCTTTTGATCGGGGTACCGGAAGGAAAGCATGAGATCCTGGAAAACTTGAATGCCAATTACCGTTCTTTTCTCTGTAGTAACAATAACGAACTTCATTATGCATATTGTATGAATTCGATCAAAGAACAGTATGGTGTTCCTAACAACGATCAGTTTTTTGAACGTACCTATTACTCGCATTTGGAGGGTTTGAGGAAGCCTGATGCAGCGATTTTTGAACGAGTATTGGATCAAAACAACCTTGTTGCAGAGGAAACTCTATTTCTTGATGACAGTCCTCAGCATTTGGAAGGAGCGGGGAGGCTTGGTATTCAGACTGTTCTGTGTTCTAATGAGCGTCCGTTGGAGCAGATAGTTGCGGACCTTAAATTATATTAATAATAGCTTGTGTAATCCTATTGCTTTACGTATCTTTGCAGACCAAGAATTTTTACGACGAAAGGAGGTATACAAAAAGCTATGATTATTGTTAATGTAAAAGAAGGAGAATCTTTAGATAGAGCGTTAAAACGTTTCAAGAAGAAATTCGAGAAAACTGGCGTATTAAGAGAATTACGTTCACGTCAAGCTTATGAGAAGAAATCCGTTGCTCGTCGTATCCAAGTTAAGAAGGCTATTTATAAGCAATCTTTAAATCAAGATAACGCGTAATGATATTTGAAAGCTGCCCAAGGGCGGCTTTTTTTGTGTAATGGGATTAGACATTAGACAAAAGACATAAGAGATTTTATAGTTTTAAATTAGGTGGCCTGGAAAGGTCATTTTTTGTTTTGAAACAAGTGATTGTTGTGATTTATTGTTGCACCCCTACAGGGTTTATTGACGTTGAATAATCATTCTAGAAAAGTTACACCCCCTCTGGGGTTTTATATTTTAGTATTGAGGTTACCTTGATTGTTGAGGGCAAGGTTTATGGTTTTATTAGAAAAGTAGACTAGTATTTGAGCTCTAATTTTTTAATTCTCTGCTTAAATTCGATTTTAATGAATCCACTAATTCTTGAATATTATTCACATTATTCGAATTCATGTATTTGTTTGTGTTATCAATATCGTCTGTCAATTTATTAAAATATTGAATTGGAATTCCTTTCGATTTGAAATCTGACTTTGAAGATTTTAATACAATCTTATTATTCTCCACTTTTATATCTTCAATTAAAACCTTGATTAATTGGTTTGCAACCATCTTTTCTTCTGATGTTCTCAATGAATCGGGAATGGTTTGAACATATCTAAAGACCTTATTTTGATTATTACAGGCGGATACAAGTAATGAAAAACCGATAATTAAAAAATAAAATGTGAATCTTAATAGCATCTCTAATTCGCAGATTCGTGTTGAGATGAATTGGTTAAGAATAGCGTTTTTCATTAAAAAAAGGTTTTTCATTATTTAATTTTATGATACATTAAAATTATAAAAAAATCTTTATGATTAAAATGTATGCATTTATAATATAAAATATTTTATTTAGCTCATGAATATCTTTTGTTTTGGTGACAAAGTTGGTTGGTGGTGACACCAACCATAGCGGCGGAAGACTTAATACAATGTCTGAGGTCAATATTATAAAAACGGTTTTCTGAGCTTGTGATGAAGGATGAACACGCATGTTGGGAGAACACATGGGCGATTTTGGGGGGAATGGAGTTGCGGCTTGCCGCAACTCCATTCCCCCCAAAATCGCCCCTTATAAAAAAAAGGTGTGTGTCATTCTCTCGCTTTAGCGAGAGAAACTATTTAGGCGCTGTGCAAGCGTTAGAACAACCCTTCTTGGCTGACAATTTTATAGCAGGGATTTAACAAACATGCCACACCTATGGCGTTTGTGTTTGATGCGATTTTCATTTCTATAGATATTACATGCCTACGGCATTTAAGAGATATTTCATGCCTATGGCATTTTACTCCGATGGGGTTTTTGCGCCGTGGCTCGTGTCTCCACCTGTCTATAATAGTTGCACCCCTACAGGGTTGAATGTTGCTTTATAATCATTTCTATAATAGTAGCACCCCTCTGGGCAATGTCATTAAGTTAAGGGTTTTATCATGCCGGTTTGTAGTTTGTGTAGGTCCTGTGCTTGCACTTTTTATTCGAGGTCTTAAGCTGCCTTGGGAACGATCTTCCCTTTCGAATGGGCAATGTGTCCTTGAGGAAATAGGCCGTGAGCTCCCTGAGGATTTCCCTTTCCCTGTTTTTGAAAAAGATGGCTATCAGGTTTTCCTTTAATTTTCCGAAGGATTTGTTCCCGTTGACCTTTTGGGGGTACTTTTTCGTGGATGTATCGCGGTCGAGCCGGACCTGGGCATCCCTGATC
>NZ_PEBA01000027.1:0-19485 GCF_002734235.1 Sphingobacterium sp. 1.A.5 | reverse complement strand
AAATTCATTTTCCTTACAAATTTTAGAGCGGTTCGCTCTTGCGTTTTTGCAGATTTCTAAAGGCATCGAATCTACAATAAAAGTGGTTTCCATCTCATTAAATTTAGCAACCATAAGTTTTCTTATATTTTCCAAGTGTAAGAAAACCTTTCTTTTTCTGCGATTAAACACACTTCTCTCAATCATTCCCTTTAGTTTTGAATTAGAGAGGTATCTAAACAACTGATATTCTGAATCTATCGATAAATATTCTGCAGAAATATTTATTGCAATGAGTTCTAAATCAGATAATTTTGGTTTAATTGGTTTGAAATAAAAATTTTCTTTGATGGTTAATTTTCTTAATTCCTTTAAAATAAAATCGTAAATTGCATCTAGGTTATTCATAATGTATTAGATTGGTAGTCAATACAATATACGAAATTTTCGTATTATGAGTAACCTTTTTTATAATGCACTACGGGTATTTATATAGTTTGTTTAATAAATAAACCCGAGATAAAAATTTATAATTTATACATCTTGTGGGAAGATTCTAAATACTCAATTGATCATAAGATTGAAGAATTGGTTGAAAAAATAAAAAAGGATATATTATGAACTTAAGAGGACCAAGCTATCTTAATTTTAAAAGTAACTATTACTCATATTTATATAATTCTAAGCTATTCAAAATCTAAAGTTTTAAAAATTAAGTTTCGTTTCCGAGATGGACGCGTGTCACCAGGGTTCCTATTTTAAAATAAGAGCAGTAGAATTAAGTAATGATAGAAGTAATTAATCAGAGCTAGCGCGAGAGCTTGGTATAAAAGTTTCTTTGCTTTATAAATGGCGAAAAGAATATCAGCAATTTGGTACGGGTAGTTTTGCTGGCAACAGAAATTTAAAACTTACTCCCGAACAAGAACGTATTCACGAATTGGAAAAAAAACTCAACGATGCCGAGTTAGAGCGCGATATATTAAAAAAAGCAATCAGCATTTTCTCCAAGAGCGATCGATGAAATACAGATTCATTAAGAATCATGAACGACAATTTCCGATTGAGAAAATGTGTTCCATCTTAAAAATCAGTTCTAGAGGTTATTATAAATGGAAAAAGCGATCCTTTTCAAAGAAAGCATTGAAAAAGAATAAACTAAAGCAAAAAATCAAAACACTTTATTTTGAATTCAAACAACGCTATGGAAGTCCAAGAATTACGGCAGAATTACAGGCTTTAGGATATCGAATATCTCGTGTAACCGTTGCCAAATATATGAAAGAGCTTGGCTTGAAAAGTAAATTAAGCAAGAAATTCAAAGTTACAACCAACTCGAAACACAATTACTTGATTGCAGAAAATGTACTTGATAGAGATTTTAAAGCCACTCGAATTAGTCAAAAATGGGTGTCCGATATCACTTATATCCAAACAAAAGATGGGTTTCTGTATCTAACAACCATTATTGATTTGTACGATAGAAAATTAATTGGCTGGAGTTTAATTAATACAATGAGTGCCGATGATACATCACTAGCTGCCTTTCGAATGGCAATAAAAAACAGACCAATTGAAAAAGGATTGATTTTTTATTCTGATCAAGGGGTACAATATTTACAAAGAAATTCACCAATATTTTCCTAAAAGTTCTAACTTTGAATCGATAACCCAAGATCAAATTAATAGAGTTATTAATATTTTAAACAACAGACCACGAAAAAGATTTGGTTTCAAAACGCCTAACGAAGTTTTTGCTCTAAAAATGAACGAAAATAGACGAGTTGCATTTAAAACTTGAATCCACGTTAATTAGGTCATCAAACATTTTAAATTAATCAATAAAAAAAATAATGAACACATTTAAATTTTTAACCGTAGCAGCACTAACCGCCATTCTTGTTTCTTGCAACGAGAGTAAATCAACTGCAGACCTTGGAAATAAAGAGCAGACAAAAACAGAGGCACAGCAGAATAATGATTTTTCTTCAGGAATTTACACGGCAACATTGCCTTGCGCAGATTGTATGGGAATCGAAACCTATATTACCTTTCAAAAAGACAACAAAGCGGTTAAAAGTACATCGTATTTAGACAGCGACGGTACTTCTGAAAACGAGTATGGTACCTGGACTAAGAATGATGACATTATTGAAGTGTCCATGCCAAATTCGCCCAAAGAATATTATCTGGCAAAACCAAACAAAACCTTGGTAAGATTGGATGCTGATAAGAAAGAAGTAAGCGGAGAATTAGCCAAAAATTATATTTTTAAAGAAGTAAAAGCATTCACGCCCGATCAGTTGAATGGTACGTATAACACCAACGCCAATGGAAAAGCTTACAACCAAATTCTGGAATTGAAATCTGAAAATGACAGTGTTTACTTAGTGAAAATTTCATTTACCGGTGCTGCAAAAGGATGTACTTTTGAAGGCAAAGGAAAGTTAGTGAACAATCAGATTGATGTTGATTTAAAAACCATCAATAAAGATTTACAAGGGACGATGACGATTTTATTTAAGGATAAAACTGCTGAAGTATTTACTTCGAAATTTGACGATAGATTCGCATTAAATTACTTCTGTGGTGGCGGTGCAAGTTTAGCCGGAGATTATTATAAAAAATAATATTAAAAGGGTTTTATCAGTAGCTGATCGATAAAAAAATTCGCTTGATCGCTAGAAGTCAAATAATGAAAGTGTTGTTGAACGGAAGGCTATTAGGTATGGTAATGTCTGATATATTCCATTTATTTTTGTCTAATTCAGATAGATCATCTTCTAAACTTGCAAGAAGTATAAATAGCAAGTCTAAAGCTTGAGTCGGATTTTGGTATTCAGAAGTTAAAGTCCTGAATTGTTTAAATATATCTATTATTTTGGGTACAATATCTTTATCTGATTTGTGACTTTTTGATACAAGATAATCGTAGAACTTCTCTAAGTTGTTGCCAATTGCTTTTAACGGTATTTCCTCAACTCTATTCGGATTGCTCCAGTTATATAGATTTGCAGTTTCATCTTTGATATAGAGGTAGTTTTTAGTATTACTGGACCAAGACTCTGAAAAATATGAATCCATAGACCCCTCATCTTCTGACACATCAAGACAAAAATTTCCAGTAACACCATTTAACATTATAAATTTGCTTTCAACCAACGGTATTAAATGTACGGGCAGATGGCCCAGGTTTTTTGTCCAGAAAGTTAAGTCTTTGAAATTTCCCATATCTTCTTCAAAAATATACAAATAATTGTTTATTTATTAAGATCATTATCCATTTTATCATGTGCCTTTAAATACCGGTAACACGTTGCTCGACTTATTTTCAGACTGTCGGCTATATCTTGAACAGAGGGGCTATCGCCAGCATTGTATAATGTTTTCACTGCCTTTATCTTCTTCATAGTTTCTTTACTATATCCAGCTGGTCTCCCCCCCTTTCGACCACGTGCTCTGGCTGAAGTTAAACCGGCCTTAGTTCTTTCGGAAATAATTTCTCTCTCGAACTCAGCTAGCGAAGCGAAAATGTTAAATGTAAATCGACCTGTAGCCGTATTTGTATTTATTCCATCTTGTATGCTGAGAAAGCTCACATCCAGATGTTGCATTTTTGTGATTAGATCGATTAGGTCTTTTAGAGATCTACCGAGACGATCTAATTTCCACACGACAACAGTATCATCTTTTCTTATTTTTTCGAAGAGTTTCTTAAGCTCCGGACGGTCTTTCGATTTTCCGGAAACCTTCTCCTCAAAAATGATTTCGCAACCAGCATTTTTCAAAGCATCGATCTGCATATCTAAGTTCTGATCTTGGGTACTAACCCTAGCATATCCTATTTTCATAAAAACGTTTGATATACTAATTTATGAAACATAGATTTGTGAAACAACATTTTGAGACAATGTATGGTGTGAAATACCAACCTATGTTGAATCTATTATTTTTGTCGCAAAAAACGACCGTTTTTTTGTAATTTACAATATTGAGAATAGAGGAATAGGAAAGATATAATTACTTTAATGCTTAGTAATTTTAAAAGATCAGAAGCACCATAAGTCTTTATAGAATCATTGTTCTATAATTTATTATCATTCTCTAGATTATTTTAGCACAGATTAAAATTATTAACCTTTATCCAAATGATTATAAATAATCAAGATTATATTCTTTTAAATGAAATTCTTTCAAAAGTAAAATCGGACTCGGAAATTCTAATCTGTTCGAATAATTTCTCATTTAATGCATTATTTGATTTATTCAATCAAATTGATGTAACACAACGTGTTCGGATTATTATAAATACTGGTGACCTTGAGGAGAAAAAAGCATTATTTATTCATAATCCTTTAGAAGTGCAGACAGATGCTTCTTTAAATGGTTATTATAGATTAAGTGAAGTTTTGAAAGAAATTCAATCCAATGTGGAGATTCGAAAAACGAATATATCGGGTATCTCTTATATTGTTATTGATCAGCACGTTTTTATGCTTGCTCCGCATACGCTTGACGAAGCTACTTTGGGTATTATTAAAGATGGGCGTCCTTACTTATTTCCATATATTTTGGATGAACAATTTTCGTACAAGCAAACATTTAACAATCAATGGAATGTCGCATTGGATTGTACAGAGGAAGTGTTATCCTTATATGAGCAGGCAAATCCATTGAAACCGGCACATGATATTTACCAATATACTATATCTAAGATTTTTCAAGACAGAGAACAAATAGATTTGAAAGAAGAACGACTGACTCGCACTGGCTTCAAGAGTTCAGAGATATGGTCAAAGCTGTTTAACTTTCAAAAAGATGCTGTTTTAGGAGCTATCGATAAAATTGAGAAATACAATGGATGTATTATTGCTGATTCGGTAGGTCTTGGTAAAACCTTTGAAGCATTGGCAGTTATCAAATATTATGAGCTGCGCAATGATCGTGTTTTGGTTTTAGCGCCGAAAAAATTAAGAGACAACTGGATTGCTTATACCAAAAACTATACAACAAATATTTTAGAAAAGGATCGTTTTAATTATGATGTATTGAACCACACGGATTTAGGTAGAGATGGAGGTCTGTCTGGTGATATTGATTTGGAAAAAGTGCATTGGGGAAATTATGATTTAGTGGTCATTGATGAATCCCACAACTTTAGAAATAACAATCCTTCTAAAGATCATGTTACGCGTTATGAGCGTTTAATGAACCAGATTATTTGTGCAGGTGTAAAGACCAAAGTTCTTTTGTTGTCCGCAACTCCTGTCAATACGCGACTTAATGATTTGAAAAATCAAGTAGCCTTTATTACAGAATCTAACGATCAAGCTTTGAAAGAGGAAGGTATTGCGAGTATCGACCTTACATTAAGACAAGCGCAAACTAAATTTAATAATTGGTTAAAAGATAGTGACCCTTCACGCGACAGTTTAATTAGTCGGTTAGATGGCGATTACTTTAAGCTTTTGGATCTGCTGACCATCTCACGATCTAGAAAACATATTGAAAAGTATTATGACGTGGCCGATATTGGCAACTTTCCTGAACGATTGAAGCCTAAGTCTATATATAGTGAGTTTGATACCCAGGATAAAGAATTTTCCATTACTTATCTCAATGATCAATTGCAGATGTTGAATTTGCAATTCTATTCGCCATTATTTTTTGTTCATAAGCACTTGCAACCAAAGTATGCAGAAAAGTATGATACAATCACAAAAAATGGAACAAAATTCAGTCAGTTAGAGCGTGAAGAAAGTATCATCACACTGATGCGTGTCAATCTTTTAAAACGTTTAGAATCTTCAATTCATTCCTTTTGTTTAACCTTGAACTCCGTCTTAAATAGGGTTAATTTCTTAATCGATAAAATTGACAATCACAAAGAGTTTTTGAATGATGTAGATATTATGGATTTGGATTTTGATGATGAAGAATTGCGTGATTCTGTTATTGGTGGTAAAGTGAAGGTATTACTTCAGGATATTGACCAAGTTAAGATGAAAGGCTTTTTGGAGTCTGACAAAGCCATTATAGAAAAACTTTTAGGTCGTTGTGAAGAGATCACTGTAAGCCGCGATCAAAAGCTACAAGATCTGATTCAGCTTATTGAAGAAAAAATAGATAAACCTTTAAATACTGAGAACAAGAAAGTAATTGTATTCAGTGCATTTGCGGATACTGTTCGTTACTTGTATGACAATTTAGCCAGTTATTTTCAGAATAAACATCGGTTAAAAGCAGCTATGGTGGTTGGTGGAGATGCTAACAAGACCAACTTAATAGATTGTAAAACCGATCTACAATCCATTTTGACTAATTTTTCGCCTTTGTCGAAGTCTCGTGATACGGTGATGCCAAAGCAAAAAGGTAATATAGACCTTTTGTTGTGTACGGATTGTATATCCGAAGGTCAGAATTTACAAGACTGTGATTTCTTAGTAAACTACGATATACATTGGAATCCTGTTCGTATTATTCAACGTTTTGGAAGAATAGATCGGATAGGTTCTCAAAATAAATATATACAGCTTGTCAATTTTTATCCAACTCGCGAACTTGATCAATACATCGATTTAGTACAACGTGTAAAAGGTAGGATGCAAATTTTGGATATTTCAGCTACAGGAGATGATAATGTCATCGATGAGCGTTCTGGACAACAAAAGGAACTCGAATATCGTAAAAAGCAATTGGAACGTATGCGCGAATCCGTAGTTGATTTAGAAGATTTTGAAGGCGGAATCAGTATTACTGATTTGACCTTTAATGATTTCAAAATTGATGCAGAACGTATTTCAGCATCAGACAAACTTCGTTATGAACGATTTGCTAGTGCATCTTTTTCTTTGATACGCAATAATATTGTAGATCATGAAGCTGGCGTATTATTTTGTGTAAAAGATTTGAATGATACAAACTTTCATGAGAAGTTGAAATTGAACCTATTACATCCATATGCATTAATTTATATTAATAAAAATGGAGAAATAATTGTTCCAGCTAGAATGGGAAAGCGCGCTTTGGATTTATTCAAAAAACTAGCTTTCGGAAAGGAGACTATAGATTCAGAATTGCTTAAGGAATTTAATATCAGCACCAAATCAGGACGCTATATGTCCGAATATACCGAATTATTGCATGTGGTGAAGTCTCATCTGTCTGGAGAAGAGAAAGAAGCACAGATTTCTTCAATTTTTAATGCAAATGCTGTCTTCTCAGGCAAATCATCGAGTGCAAATCAATACGAAGTTTTAAGCTATTTAATTGTTTCGGAATAATGAATTGGGAGGAGATAATAAGTTTCCCGTCAGGGGTATTGGTTAAATATACCATCAAAAAAGTAGAATTAAAAAAGCAGCGTGATTTAACCTCGTCGGAGCTAAAACTAATAGATTCGGCTGATGTGAAACAAATCCAATTAATCGCGAGTATCAATCAGCCTATGGCTAATATAGAGCCCTATCAAGATGAATTGGAGGATTATACGCAGTTGTATTTTATTCGTGTGCTCTTAAGTGGAGATATGTATGCTAAGCTGTATAAGTCGACGAGTAAATTAATCCATCAGCTTTTACCTCATCATGGTATCGTGATTACACAATCCGATGATCTTAAGATTAGCCATTTATCGTTAGCTACCAAGCGCTATCATAAGCAGTCGGCAGAGCAACGTGTCTTGGAAGAGATTTATCTGTCAGAAGCTATCGAGACTGAATCTTCACAGGCCTTTTTAGATGCTTTAGCTTATGCGAAGGTACCAAAGCAAAATCTAAAGGTTTTCTATACTTACTATATACAAGCCTTAAAAAACCATGCTTTGGCAGACTTGACAGGCGAATATGTACAACGTCCTGACTATGTAACGGATGAATTTCTGCAGATCGCACAACAAATAAAAGTAGCCGAAGAGCAAGTAGAAAGCTATAGTAAAATATTAAAATCAGCGACTCAAATGAGTGAAAAAGTAGCTTTAAATACCGATATTCACAGATTGAAACAAGAAATACAACAACTAAAAGAAAAAATAAAATAAAATGGAGAAAATCAAAGCTTTAGGTTCTGAAGATATCGTAGCCAATAATATAGAAAGACTAAAAGAACTGTTTCCAACTATTTTTTCGGAAGGTAAACTTGTTGTAGAAGAATTACAAGCTTTGCTGGGTGATTATGTCGAGAAAGACAAAGAATTCTACCAAATGACTTGGGCAGGAAAAACACAAGCGCAGAAAGAAGCTAATAAAATATCTACAGGTACGTTACGTCCTAATAAAGCAGATAGCAAGGACTGGGATACGACAGGAAATATATTTATCGAAGGAGATAATCTAGAAGTATTGAAGTTGCTACAAAAAACCTATAGTAACGAAATCAAGATGATCTATACAGATCCACCTTACAATACAGGAAAAGATTTTGTTTACAAAGACAACTACAAAGATAATTTAGCCAATTATTTAGAGCTGACTGGGCAAACCGATGAAGAGGGTAAAAAAGTATCTACAAATACGGATTCTGATGGAAGATACCATTCCAATTGGCTGAATATGATGTATCCCCGTCTCAAATTAGCTCGTAATTTAATGACTGATGATGGCGTCATTTTTATCTCTATAGATGATAACGAACAAGCTAATTTAAAGAAGCTTTGTGATGAGATTTTTGGTGAAGAGAATTTTTTAGCTCAAATTATTTGGGAAAGATCATTTTCACCTGTCAATTTGAAAAAGCATTTTTCTGAATCTCATGATTATTTGATTTGTTATGCCAAAAACATTAATTGTGCTGTAAACAACGGTTTAACAAGAACTAATGAAACAGATAATAGATATAAGAATCCTGATAATGATCCACGTGGTGTTTGGACATCTTCTGATATGACTGTTGGTCCAGTTATTCAAGAAAAATTATATGAAATAGTAACTCCATCAGGAAAAATAATTTTGCCTTCAGATGGTAGATGTTGGCTTTTTACTAAAGAACGTTTAGAAGAACTCAAAGCTGACAATAGAATTTGGTTTGGTAAAAATGGTGATAATGTTCCTCGAGTAAAAAAGTTTTTGTCAGAGGTAAAAGAAGGAGTTACACCCGTAACTATTTGGAAACATAGCGAAGTGGGGCATTCTCAGGATGCTGCTCAAAAATTAAAAAAATTATTTGCTGGTAAAGATTATTTTGATTATCCAAAATCAATAGATTTAATAAAGCGATGTGTTGAATTATATTCGGATAAAACAAGTTACATAATTGATTTTTTCTCAGGGTCAGGAACAACAGCTCACGCTGTGATGGCTCTTAATGCTGAAGATGGTGGTATTAGAAAATGTATATCTGTACAGTTACCAGAGCCTACTGATGAAAAATCAGAAGCCTATAAAGCCAGCTACAAGACTATAGCTGACATTACTAAAGAGCGTATTCGTAGAGCTGGAGAATTAATCAAACAAAAGAATAAAGATAAAGAAGGTTTAGATAAGTTAGATATTGGTTTCCGTGCTTTTAAGTTGGATTCATCTAATATCCAAGCTTGGGATACCTCTGTAGAGAAATTTGAAGGTCAATTGGATGCATTTTTAGCTAATAATGGAGATAGCATCAAAACTGGTCGTACCGAGGAAGATGTATTATTTGAGATCTTATTGAAATACGGTTTGGATTTGACTTTGTCTATCCAAGAAAAGCAAGTGGATGGCTGTACAATTTATAATATTGGTTTTGGTGCGATGTATATCTGCTTAAGCGATAATATAAACATCTCAGTAGCAGTAGCCATTGGAGAATGGCATAAAGATTCTTCTGACTCCAAACCATCTGTGATATTCAAAGATGCAGGTTTTGCTAATGATGCTGATAAAACGAATACCATACAGACATTGCGTCAGGCTGGAATCGAAAACGTAAAATCGATTTAATTATGGCTATGAAAATACAATTTGAAGGTAATTTGACTTACCAACAAGATGCTATTGAAGCTGTAATTGATGTGTTCAAAGGACAAGAAAAGTTAGAATCAAATTTTACAGTACTAGCTCCTACAGATCAATCGATTGGTTATGCAGCTGATTTGGGTTATGCTAATAAACTTAACTTACTACAGAAGCAGTTAGTAGAGAATACACAAGCCATTCAACTGCGTAATGGTTTACGTATTTCAACACCGCAAGATATTGATAAGAACGATTTGAATTTTTCTATAGAAATGGAGACAGGTACGGGGAAAACCTATGTGTTCACACGTTCTATTTTTGAAATGCATAAACGTTATGGGTTCAAAAAATTCATTATCGTAGTTCCTTCTGTTTCTATTCGCGAAGGTATTAATAAATCATTGGAGTTGACGGATGAACACTTCAAACAAGTGTTTGAAAATGTGCCGTATAAATATTTTATTTACGATAGTGCCAACTTAAGTCAAGTTCGTGATTTTGCGACATCCGATCAGGTTCGCCTTATGATCATTAATATCCAAGCTTTCGCACAGGATATGGATAGCGAGAAGGCAACCAAGCGTATTTTGTTAGATTATAACGATAAATTGGGGGCTATACCCATTAATTTGTTGCAAGAAACTAATCCTATTGTAATTGTGGATGAACCACAAAGTACGATTAGTTCCCCATTACAAAAGAAATCAATCAAAAACTTAAATCCTTTAGCAGTTTTTCGTTTTTCAGCCACACATAAAGAGAAAATCAATCTATTGTACAAATTTGATGCAATTGATGCCTATAATGATAATAAAGTAAAAAAGATTGAAGTAGCCTCTATTACTACTAAAAATGAAGTAAGTGATGGTGCTTTTATTCAGTGCATTAGCATTTCGAATAAAAGCGGTATCAAAGCTAAAATTTCGATTGATATCAAAGGTAAGAATGGTAAAGTTTCGCGAACAAATAAAGATGTCAAACTAGGTGATGATCTATATGAAATATCCAAGTTAGATCAATATTTCGGTTATATCATCAATGAAATCAATGTCGAGTTGGATTATATATCCTTTGTAAATGGGAAAATAATCCAATCAGGTCAAACGCTTGGTGGAGTAGATGATAAAGAGATTAAACGTAAACTTATTGCCAAGACTATTGAGGAGCATTTGGATAAAGAAGTAAAGTTAAATCCAAAGGGTATTAAGGTCTTAAGTTTGTTTTTTATCGATGCAGTTGCAAAATACCGTCTATATGATGAAGAGGGGAATCCTACAAATGGTGATTATTCACAAATATTCGAAGAAGAATATGCACGTATTATCCAACATCCTAAATATAAGTTGTCACTTTTCAAAGAAGTGAAAGATGTAAATATTGATGTTACTGAAGTGCATAAGGGTTATTTTTCTAGTGATAAAAGATCAAAAAAATCGAATGTTAAAGAGAAGTTTGAAGCTTTCAAAGATACTTCAGGAACAGTCAAAGCTGACGAGGATACGTATCAATTGATTATGAAAGATAAAGAACGTTTGTTGAGTTTTGATTCTCCTGTGCGTTTTATATTTTCTCATACGGCATTAAAAGAAGGTTGGGATAATCCAAACGTGTTCCAAATTTGTTTATTGAAGGAGATGGGCGCTTCAGAAATTCGCCGTCGCCAAGAAATAGGACGTGGCTTACGTATTCCAGTCGATCAATCGGGTAATCGTGTATATGATGAAAGCGTTACTATACTCACAACGATAGTTAATGAAAGCTTTACAGAATTTGTCGAAGGCTATCAAAAAGAATTGACAGAAGATACAGGTATCAAATTTGGTTATTTGGCATTGGAGTCATTTAATACCATAGTTAATGGTTTTGATGAGCAAGATGAGCCAGTTTATTTAGGTCAAGATGAGTCTAATAAGCTTTATAAACACTTTATAGAGTTAGGATATATTGATGCTAAAGGTAAAATTCAAGATCTACTAAAACAGTCTATAAAAGAAGGTAGTGTTGATTTGGGACAAGAATTTACGGAAGAAGTATCAAAACAAATTATAAACAGAGTCAAAGAAGTAGCTGGTAATCTAGATATTAAAAACAATGCAGAAAAGGTGCATATCAAGCTTAATAAGCAGGTTTATCTATCCGATGAATTTAAGGCTCTTTGGGATTCAATCAAGTATAAAACAGTTTACAAAGTTGAGTTTGATTCGTATGAGTTGATCAATAAATGTATTGAATCATTGAATAACAATCTTCGTAATCAACAAGCTAAGATCGAACATACCATAGCTAAATTGGCGGTTGATCAAGGCGGTATTAAAGCAGATGGTCAAGTTAAAAACTATGTCGAGCATCTTAATGTGCAAGTCAATCATTTACCTGATATAATTACATACCTGCAGAATGAAACTGATCTTACGCGTAAATCCATTGTAAGCTTGCTTAAAGGACTGGAACCACGTGTAATCAACTATTTTAAGTCTAATCCTCAAGCATTTATTGAAAGCTGTATTGAGGTGATCAATCTGCAGAAACGATTGTTTATAGTAAATGGTATTAAGTACGAAAAGATTGGTGAGAAAGAGTTTTACGATCAAAAAAAGATTGAGGCGGAGGATTTAGTAGGTTATTTGAGCAAACATTTAGTAGCTTCTAGTAAGTCTGCCTACGAACATACCTTGTGTGATTCGGATGTTGAGGTCAATCTGGCTCAAGAGTTTGAAGCGAGTGATTATATATCACTATACACGAAGTTACCTAGTTGGTTTAAAGTACCTACGCCATTAGGAACATATAATCCTGATTGGGCTATTCTATATAACCAGGGAACTGAAGAGCAGTTGTACTTCGTTACTGAATCTAAAGGCACTGTTTTCGATGAACATTTGAGACCAATAGAAAAAGGAAAAATTCACTGTGGCAAAGAACATTTTACATCTATCGGCAGCCGTATGATTGTTGCACATACGATAGAGGATGTGTATAGTCAGGTATGATATTTTAAAAAATTATGGATAGGGCGCTGAATAGTACGTTTTTTGATTTTCTGCCTAGATTGAGAGTTTACTCAAAACGTCTAGGGTTGGTGTATTTCAATCATCAAAGAACTTAGTGAGATAAAATCACAGCCTATAGCTATTATTGCTACCAGCTGGACTATCAATATCACTTCTTTGATAAACGTGAGTCTTTCTGATGATGTGTTCATTCTCTGTAAAGATAAGCAAATAATTACGTCCCAAATTGAGGAGTGGCAAAACGAACAGCCTCTGTTTGTCTAGTCGAAATATGCATGTACTATTTTTAGCTAGCTCCGTCGGGAAGCCCTATCCATTTATAAACTAAAATTATGAGTAAGAAGGAAGAGATAGATTGGTTTAAATTAAGGAGATATCCACATATAGGATATCCTTTAGGTTTGAGTGATCGAAAATGGGTGACAAATTATGTTAAAACCAAGACAGCCCAACACTCGTTTTTACCTTTTATTCATAAAACATCCAAGGTTCGAAAGTTTAGGAAGAAATATAATAATGAAACAGGGATTGTTGAAAATGAAAAAAAAAGAGTATCTAGTATCAAGCCTCGAGAACTATACTATGCAAGCCATTTAGATTCATTAATATATAGTTACCATACAAAAGAGCTTAGTGATAAATATGAAACTTTCATTTTAGGTTCAGATCTCGCAAAATCTGTCATCGCTTACCGTAGAATAAAAAAGCCAGGATTAAAGTCTCATAAAAGTACGATTGATTTTGCAAAGGAAGTTTTTGACTATATTCAAAACTATAGTTCAGAGAATTTCGTAGTCATGACGTTTGATGTTTCTAGTTTTTTCGATAATCTCAATCATAATTTATTGCTAAAGGAGTGGGTTAAAGTTGCAGGCGGAAGCAAACTAGATGATTCATCGTTTAATATCTTTAAAAGCTTTAATAAATACTTCAGTTCAAAGTTGGGAAATAACACTTCTCCGATGCTGTAATTTTTATGTCCATTCTAAAGTTAGTAAATTACATATTAAATCTATCCAAGATCCAATATAATGCAAGAAACAATAAACAAAATTCTCCAAGCTATTAATGAGTGCAAAGATCCAATCAAAGACTTTCAGGCGAGAGAAAAACGAGATGCCATTCTTCTGAATATAGGGAAGGAACTTATTGACCTGCCTAGGGAAAAGGTTGAGGGATATGCACGGAATGAAGACGAATCAAGTGCTTTGCATTGGTTTTATACCAGGTTTATTTACGCAAAGAATAAAAGTCGACCAATAAAAAAAGAAAATTAATTTTTTACTGTATGCTAGCATTTTCATTTCCAGAAGATCCTTTTCCAGGAATGAATTTGCTAGCAAATAAACAGCTATCCCATTTCTCCTTTTTTACTTCTCCCCTACCCAAGATGTAAACCTCCCGAGAATTCGGAAATTCAATTGCAGGTTATAGCCCTCATTTCTTAAATTAGCATTGTTAGGACGTGAAATGTTGTTTATTTGTGTCCCCTTCAATTGATGGGGATATTTCTGGTTAATCAAAATTTGTTGTTCTACTTCGGATTGCAGTACAGAACAAACCGGTTTGCCCTATCAAAAGAAATAAAAGTTCCAAAAAAAATTTTAGGAACTTTTATGGTTATTGATTAATTCTCAAATTGCTTATTTAGCAATATCAATCATGTCCTTCAGTCTTTACGATCTTGTTATAGATACCAAGAAGAAGGAAAGGAGCCGCCCACTGCCCTATGAAAAGTGCATCCTTGTCATCTTTCCACCGTGAGCATTTCAATGCTGCAGAAACTCCCATGGACAGCAATGCTGCCCCTAGAAATACCACGGAGGGTATTTTTGCTGTTTGACTCTCAATAGATTTACTTAGCTGGTCCTCGTTTGCTGTGTTAATTGCCATAATGTTTTGTTTTTAAGTTCAATATATAAACAAGGTACAGAAGAAATAGTTTATGCCTTCTTAAATTTAGAGGACCATAATTCAATTAAGAACATAGTGTTAGAAGGTTATTGCTCTACAGATTTAACGGACTATTGGACAATAATTTAAAGGGTATGGGGGGGGCTTTACGTCACCGTTAAATTATTGCCACAGCTCACACCTGAACCTTTTAATGGCCACGGTTGTAGCTAAAAAGCTAAATGTATTAAATAGAAAAACTATGTGTCTATTAAATTAAACAGTGCGCTATTTTTGTAGCCCAAAAAAACACGATTGGGCCGTCAAAAGTATATCATTTACTGTAAAGTAGTTTCCTGTCACGGATAGAGATGGATGAAGATCCATTTGGCACGGGTATTGAATATTTGATGAGCATACAATCTTAACATATAAAGATATCCTATGGACATGCGAGATGCCCAGATAGGTCATATCAAACATCTTCCTTTGCGCAAAGGGTATTAAATAGTAATATTTATTCACAAAAGCCCTACTAAAAGATGAATTACAAATTTATAAAAGATGAGGTATTGGTGCATACCCCAACACTTTTGCAATATGCCAATAAATTCACACAGGACCAGAATGATGCGGAAGACCTTCTTCAGAACACATTGGTCAAGGTGCTGAAGTATCACAAGAAATATGTTACTGGGACGAACCTATTGGGATGGATCTATACTATTATGAGAAATACATTCATCAATGATTGCCGAAAAAGAGCTCATCAACTTAAGTATATGAGTGGAGTCGGGGATTCCAAGGATATGGAAAGTCCGGTCAGTAGAGATAGAGCGGAAGGCAATTTAATGAGACAGGAAATAGACTCTGTCATGAAAGCGATTCCTGAAAAATACTATACTGCATTCATGATGTATTATGAAGGATTCAAATACTATGAAATAGCTGAATACCTGGGGGTACCTGAAGGGACGGTAAAGACCCGGATCCATACGGCCAGGAAAATCCTACAGAAAAAGCTGCACAACTATAGACATGATTAGGAAAAACTTTTAAGACGCATGACAGGGGTGATGATATCATGGCCCCTGTTTCTATTTGGGTGCAGGTTAGGGTAATCAATCACCGCTGTTCCCGGAGCTCCATAGATATTACTAAGCTTTTTTATCATTCTTAAAATCACCTCGAAATTTCAAGCCCCTTAATTATAGTATCACTACTTCTTCCTGATATAGTAAAAGACCTTTGGATTCCATAAAGCAAAATTACATTCAGTGTTCACATAGCTCATCAATGAATATTTATCATGCCAACAACTACAAAACCTACTCCAAAGGAAATAAAGTTAAAGCAAAGCCAAGCGCGGCTAAAGATTTAAATGAGCTATTTGAGGACGGCCTAAAGGATATTTATTGGGCTGAGAGGAATAGATTGCCAGGTATACTAAATTGCTATGATCTTAATTAAGTACCTGGCGATATCTTAATATTGAAGACAGCAACTTTATAAGATAATTCTTTTAATAAAATTTGTTAAGTTATCGATGAGCGTTAGTGTGATAGCCCATTAAACTTTGTCTCGTAAAATATACGAGCTCTTGTTGCATTGACTGCAAGAATACCTCTTTACTGGCAAAAAAAACAAAAATGATTTCACCCACCAAGGTCTACGAACGCGGTAATAAAGATATGCTTCCCCACAATGTGGACATAATGGATGTGGTTGGCTCAGTGCAGTGGTTTTTAAACTAATAATCTTCATACAATAGTTCTAAAAAATTTGAATGAATTAATTAAAGACCATTATCTTAGAAAAGATAAGGTTTAGGGTTTAGTAAAATAAAACGCCCAAACTATGGAATTATTTTGTCTTTCTAAGTATGATCAAAATACATGAAACAACACGCATAATTAAACGCCATTTTTACAAAGAGTTTAATCGATTGAAAGCGAAATGTTTGTTGTTATATTCCTGTTAAGGAATTGATAAAAATTAATTAACGTGAGTTCGGTTTAAGCAGCAAGGAATAATTGCTTTTCTTGCTGTTGAAACTGAATATTTAGAGAAGGTTTTTTAGGGAAGAAAGCATAGGCAGCTAAAGCTCCCAAAACATTCAATAAGAAGTTATTTACAGACCTGTGTCTAGTGTGTTGTAGTTTGCATATATTCTTTAATTCATCATTTACACATTCAATTATAGCTCGTTTTCGTAGCATAATTTTATCTGTCTGAGAAAGATTTAATCCCTTCATATTTTTTCTAGGTTTTGTTACCATTTGTATTCCGTTACCCCAAAGAATATCAGCCATAGCTTTTGATATATAGCCTTTATCTCCATATAATTTACCAAAAATATCTTTGGTCATTGATATGTGTAGAATCTATAAAATTGATTCCTTCACTCTTGCCCAAGCACTTCATTTTTACAAACACAACAGCACATCAGTGTCTCACAATAGGAACATTTATAGATCCTATTCGTTATAGTTTCCATCTGCAATACAGACAACTGAAAGAAAGATTCTAAGCAAGTGCACCTGCTGATCACCTGTATCTAAAAAATACTTTTGCCAGCGATATCACTATTTTTATATTTTTTCCTAAATTAAAGAGTTTATTTAAGGATTTTATGATTGTCGTCTATTTAGAAAAAGGTTTTGAAGTGGTCTTGCAGCGACATCATGCAAGGTTAGCAGCGAGTTTAATGGAAAAACTTGAATGGATTAAGGGAGACCCCTACAAAATCGATCTTATCCTGGCAGCTGCCGATCACGACGATAATTATACGGAGTTCAGGCGAAAAGGGATACTCAATGAACCAGGTGGACCCAAAGATTTCACAATGGAAACCTTTGATAAAGCAAATTGCCAACGGCTGCTTGATGAATCACTTTCGCAAAGCATCTTTACCGCGATTTTGATAGCCTGTCATATACAGTTTGTAAAGCGGAATCTCTCCGCAGCAGCAACAAGATTCTGTGATTCACTCGAAAGCAAAAAACAGCACTGGTGTAATCAGATTGATTTATCGATAAACGAGATGAACAGATATTACACGATCCTTCAATGGTGCGATGCGCTCTCGCTTTTGGTGTGCCAGCGCATTATTCCTCCAGAAGGTAGGTCTTTAGAAATAAGTGCTGGGCCCGATGGCGTACCGTATTTTATTTCTGCAAAAGATAAAGATTGTTACACAATAGATCCCTGGCCTTTTAGTGAGAAGGATTTTACCATTAATGTGGAGCGTCGATTGCTCGATAAATTGAAGTTTAGAAACGATAAAGAATTACAGGATGCATTGTTTGATGGTCACATAACGGTGCAACAAATTACTTTTTCACACTAGCTTCAACAAACCAATTAAAAATTTATCAGAAGATTTAAAAAATTGGTACCAACTGTTTGCTTTTTAAAATAGGAACCCTGGTGACACGCGTCCATCTCGGAAACGAAACTTTAATTTTTAAAACTTTAGATTTTGAATGGCTTAGAATTATAGAAATATGAGTAATAGTTCCTTTTAAAATTAAGATAGCTTGGTCCTCTTAAGTTCATAATATATCCTTTTTAATTTTTTCAACCAATTCTTCAATCTTATGATCAATTGAGTATTTAGAATCTTCCCTCAAGTTGTATAAATTGTAAATTTTTATCTCGGGTTTATTTATTAAACAAACTATAAAAATATCTGTATTTAAGGGTATGCCCATTTCCATTTGCATATTTTGATCGGATTTACGATGATGTATATTGAAGAAACTGGCCACGCCTTCCAAGGAATTCTCAAGTTTACGCTGTATGTAAGGTTTTATTGACATTAAATAAAGGTTAAATAAGGTTTTTAAAAATATGATACAACATAATTTACTTAAAATTAAATTAAATATTTTTTTTTATTGTTTAATTACTAATAATTCTTATTATTTTACTTCAGTAGCGTCCTAAACGAGGGAAAAAATGGCGGTGGATTTATACAGCAGGGAATGCTATATTTAATTCGCCAAAATTGATCCATCGCCATGGTAAATATAAACGTATTCTCTMAGATTTTGGGACTCGTAGATCGGAACATTTTCAAAAAAAAAAATGGTTCACGAACATCAATCTGACAAACATCACAAGGGCATCAACAGTTGGACGCATTTTGTGAGCATGCTATTCTGCCATCTCTCTTCGGCAGATTCGGTTCGTGACATTTCTAATGGACTCCGCAGCACTACTGGCAACATGAACCATATGGGTATCTCCAGAACGCCGAGCAAGTCCAAYCTTTCCTATATGAAYGCTCATCGSGATCACGGTCTTTTCAGGGATCTGTATTATAAGCTTTTGGATCACCTATGGCAACAGCATACTCATAAAAGGSCGGAMTTGCGAAGATTACAACGTAAGGTGTTTTTGATGGATGCTACCGTTATTCCATTGTGCTTGAGTGTATTTGATTGGGCCAAGTTCCGTAGTGCCAAGGGAGCGGTGAAGTTACACACCGTATTGGATTACGATGGCTGTATGCCAAGTTTCGTCCATATTACAGATGGCAAACAGCATGAATCCAAAATTGCTAAGTCGATGTCATTTCCCAAAGGTTGCGTGGTTATTGTAGACCGGGGCTATGTGGATTATGCCTGGATGAACGTTTTGGACAGCACCGGCTGTTTCTTTGTCACCCG
>NZ_PEBA01000026.1:0-28741 GCF_002734235.1 Sphingobacterium sp. 1.A.5 | reverse complement strand
CCTGGTATCCCCCGAAGCATGGCGCAGGAAGCTCTCGCAGAGCACCCGGTTCCAGACCAGGAAGAAAAGGGGGCTCAGCTTGCTCCTCTGCTGGGAAAAGGCACTCACCGAGCAACTGATCTTCTTGCCCAACTCACCAAAGAAACCTTCCAGTTCGACAGAGAGGGTCCGCTTGCACATCTTGGCGATCAGCAGGACCAATCTCTCGAAATTGAGCTTGCGGTCCCGGGTGAAATGGGTTTTGGAATTCCTGAAAAGATTGAGCAGCAAAGGATCTGTTAAACAGATAGAAATAAAATTTTTTAGGTCTGATATGATTTTAAGTGCTATTTTTACATCGGCCATAAACGCGGTTGTTTAGATTTGTTTAGTAGTGAATTCAAAATTAAACATTTACGTGATTTATGGCCTTATTTTTTTCTTAACTTAATGACATTGCCCTCTGGGGTTTTTATAGTTTGAAACGATCCTTTCTTTAATAGTTGCATTCATCTGGCATTTTATAGTTTGGGATATAATGGGAGTCCCGCCGGGCTAGAGGCAATATTTGTTTCTTAAGCAACCTTGATCTTAGTAAATAATAAAAGCCAGTCTTGGGACTGGCTTTTTTCGCTTTTTTGTACCTCCGGTAGGAATCGAACCTACATCATCAGAACCGGAATCTAACATTCTATCCATTGAACTACGGAGGCGGCACGCCAAAAATAGTATTTTTTATGCGTTTTATGCAACAATAGCTTGCTGATTTTAGCAAGCTATTGATTTATAGGGTTTCAATAATATTAGTGACCTTCGTGACCTTCTTCGACAAGGTGGAATTGAACTTTTAGATCCAAGTCGTTAGCTCCTGCAAACTGATTGAAATCTTTGTTGAAGATATCAGTCTTAGGGTTGATTTTGTCTTTTACTCCTGGGTTAAGGTGTCTCATCAAATAGCGGAATGTAAAGCTGTTTGATGCTTTCAATACGGTGATATATCCTGTTACGCCTACATTAGCTGCTTTGTCGTCTGCAGTTTTGTCGGCATATTCTGCTGCCAATGAACCTTCAGGTGCGCCAAGGATGAAAGCAAAATGCTGATCTGCTCTGTCAATGAAAGTTTGTTGGCTCTCGCGACCTGCAAAATCTTTTACTTTAAGGTTGAAACGGTATGATTTTCCAACTTCTAAATGAACATGTGCATCTACAGGAGGTAAAAAATCATTACCTGAGAATTCTATTGTCTCAACTTCTGGGTTTTGGATGTCATGATAATGAAAATGGTCGTCGTGCTTTTCAGCTTCAACCTCAGTGAATGTAAGGGTTGCTGAACTTACTTCTTCTTGGTCAACTTCTGGCGTTGGATCATCCTTTGAACATGATTGAAAAGTAAAGAATGATGCTAATATTAAAAGAATTACAATGTTTGATTTCATGATGTCGTTTTTAAAATTTGTAGTTTACGGATAAAATAAAGTTTCTTCCAGGTCGGTCAGTGTAATACCTGAATCTGTCCATATAGTCTTTATAGCTTTTATTGAACAGGTTGTCGACTGAAAAAGAAATGTTGATGTGTTGTTTATTAATTAAGAAAGGTTGAGTAATATAAGCCTTGAATAAATTATAGGCAGCAGGAGGGGCAACATAGTCAGTCCCTTCTTCATAGCGATTTTGTTTAGCTACAAATTCATGAGTCAGTTTTACATAGCCTTTGTTTTCAGTGAAGTACCATTGAATTGAATTTTGAAGTCTATCCGATGGGATATAAGGCAGGTAGCTATCAGTGCTGGTGTTTTTTGCACGTACTAGGCTACCTTGCAAACTGTAATGTAAAGTAGGGTTTATCTTCCAATCAAATTGGATATCTGCTCCATAAAATACGGCATTGTTTTGCGAATAGCTGAATACTGGAAAAGTCCCACGAATGGTCTGTCTGACAGAATCCGGATTTGGGGCAGCGTATATATAGTTATGGATTAGTTGTCCGAAGATATCAGCAGTCAATGAAATATTGTCGGTTTTATGGGAAATGGAATGAACCCATTTTAATCCTTGTTCTGCTTTGAGGTCAAGGTTTCCGATTTCATAAATTGCTGCAGCATGGTGGACACCATCGCTATAAAGCTCATTTGCTGTAGGCGCACGCCATGCTAACCCTAAGCTGGTTTTATATTGCCAAGCGTTGTTAAAGTTATATGCCGCACCCAGAGATCCTGAGAAATTATGGAAACTCCGTGTGTCTTCCAACAGATATTGTTGTGGAACAGACTGTTGAGCATCAGTATATTTATATCGATAACCTGCTGCGTCAAAATAACGATAATCATAACGCCATCCAGCTTCTACAATCCATTTATTGAATTGAAATTGATGAATCCCGAACAGTCCAATGGAATAATTGTCATAATTCGGAATAATAGGAGTGGTGCCTGTTCCAGAAACATTGTTGTTCACCTGATTACCTGCATTTAATCCTATGCTGTGCGATTTTGCCTTTAGAATAACTTCCAACTGTTGTGTAGTCAAAATCATATCTGACATGGGAACATCATCTGAAACAGCTCTTCGCATATCAAACTCCTTGCGATGGTTTTGTTGCCATGCATATTGAGCCTCTAGCTGCATGCCATTATTCAGTTCTTGTTGATACTTCAGCTTTCCCAATTGGTGGGATACATTTTGTTTTGGAGCATTGATTTTATAACTGAAATCATACTTTTCAAAAGGCTCACCATTTTCAATTCTTGCATAGATGTCATCTATGGTTCCGACATGTGCTCCATAGAACACGCCGAGTTCTGTGGCAAACCTACTGTAATATGCTTCTATCAATTTATTTTCCTTACGGTATTGCACTGTTCCAGAAAAATTTATCTCTTCTGAACCCGTGTTTCCCAAATAGTAATTAGGAGCTTTGCTGTCACCTAATTTTTTGGCTGAACCTTGCACTTTCCAAGCCAATTCAGGGATAGAATTGATGCCCCCTTGGAATTGTAGGTTGGCCATACCACCTCTTCCATTTGATTGCGCGATTACATCTGCTCTACCTTGGAATTTTGATGGATCTAGGTTTTGAGCTTTTGCCAGCAATACTCCGCCTAGGGCATCTGCACCATAGCGTACAGCTTGGGCTCCTTTAATTACTTCAAATTCATCAGCTGCAAATGGATCAATCTCTGGAGCATGTTCCATACCCCATTGTTGTCCTTCCTGCTTTACACCGTTGTTCATGAGGATAATGCGATTACTGTGAAGGCCATGGATAACAGGTTTTGCAACCGAATGTCCCGAATTCAGAATGCTGACACCTGACAACTGTGAAAAAACCTCTGCAGACAATTTACCTTTGGATTCTTCGATCAATTGTTGGCTTAATTTTGCTTTGATTGCCGTTTTTTGCTCTTCTTGTTGAGCTGAAATTGATACAGCATCAATGGATACGGAAATGGACTTAAGGACAATTTTTAAAGTATGCCCAGCTTCCGTATGAATAGGCTGTTCAAAAGTTTCATAACCCAAGGCAGAAACACGTAAAGTAAGGTGTTGATGTCCATCGCCCTCTTTGAACTTAAAGTTGCCATGAACATCAGAAGTAGTATTAAAATCCTTTTCTAGTACAGTAATGCTTGCGCCAACAATTGGTTCAGCGCTCTCGTCCAGGACAATACCATTGATATATTGATTATTGGTCTGTGCATTTACAATTCCTATCGATAAGAATAGAAGCGCAGTCCATACATATTTCAACATGAATGTTGTAGTAAATAAATTATAAAATGCTGTATATTACTCGATTAAATAATATAGGAAAGGGAGGTGCTCGCAAACTTTTGCCAGTCTGAGGATTAAGGGATGGGAATTCTATCTTACTGTGGTTTAATACAGCAGCTATTAAAAATTCCATTGGTTTAGATTCCCATGAAAATCCATAAACATTTTGAATGCCCTGTTGAAAAAACAGAAAACAATAATGACAATCTTCCGAATTGGGATGTTGATGGTCATGTTTTGTTTCTGTATGACAAGAATGCGATTCTTGATGGTGATCATGCCTATGTAATACAATTAACCCGATGGAAAGGAACATAATTCCAATCCAAAAGGATGATATTAATTGTTTAAACGGCTTTAGATAAGTAATCACGGTGCAAATATAATTCAAATGCAATAATGTTGCAAATTAAATTAAACTTTGTTGCATTAAGACCTGGGATGGAATTGAGTGATGACACTTTGCAGATATTCTTTGTCTATATGCGTATAGATCTCTGTTGTTGTGATGCTTTCATGTCCTAGCATATCTTGTACTGCTCTAAGATCTGCTCCGCCTTCAACTAGGTGTGAAGCAAAGCTATGTCTGAAGGTATGGGGACTTATTTCTTTTTCCAATCCAATCTTTACAGCAAGGTCTTTGATGATCAGAAATATCATAACCCTTGAAAGGGGAGAACCCCTTCTGTTCAAGAATACAAAATCTTCTTTACCTGCTTTTATAGTCTGATGTACCCTGATTTCTTCCAGGTATATCTTTAAGTATTTTATAGCTTGTTGGCCAATTGGAATCAGTCTTTCTTTATTTCCCTTACCTTCCACTTTAATGAATTCTACATCGAGGAAGAGATTTGATATTTTAAGGTTGCAGAGTTCCGATACACGAAGTCCACAGCCATACAGCATTTCTAAAATTGCTTTGTTTCGAGTTCCTTCTGTAGTAGATAGGTTGATTGCAGAAATTAGTTCATCAATTTCTTGAATACTAAGAACGGCAGGAATTTTTCTGGATAGCCTAGGGGTTTCAATAAGTTCTGCTGGGTTGTTTACTAAGCCATGTTCAATTTGTAGAAAGCCAAAGAATGTTTTTATACCTGAGAGGATCCTTGCTTGGGTATATTCCGAAATGGGGAATTCATTGATCCATTTGAGGAAGTTCTGTATATCATTGGTCTGAAAATCCTTTGGTTCAATTTGTTGCAATTCGGCAAAACTCTGAAGTTTTTTAACGTCATTTAAATACGCGACTATACTGTTATCGCTTAAGCCTCTTTCTAGCAGTAAATAACGTTTAAAATCCTTTTTTAGTTGTTCCCAATTCATCTGTTAAATATATCTAAATCTTTGCGAGAATAGAGAAATTGTTTTAATGCTTTAATAATTTATTGTAGATTGGCAACAAATATAAATTAATAACCATTCTAGAAAATTTTTTTTGAAATTATGAAAATTCTAAAACCCTTGGCATTAGCCTTTCTGTTGCCCTTTGCGACGGAGATGGCGAGTGCTTACGTTCCTTCAACCTTAAACTCTGAAGCTAAAGTATTATTGATTAACGATTCCCTTAAATGGGATGCTAAATTACCTTTTGATAAGGATGTTATTAAAGGGAAATTGGAAAATGGTTTTCAGTATTACATTCGTAAAAATGCTGAGCCAGAGAAACGTGTAACGATGTATTTGGCTATGAAAGTTGGTTCTATCCTTGAGGATGAAAACCAATTGGGCTTGGCTCACTTTATGGAGCATATGAACTTCAATGGATTGAAGCATTTTCCAAAGAACGAATTGATCGATTACCTTCAGAAAGCTGGTGTTCGTTTTGGGTCTGACTTAAATGCTTATACAAGTTTTGACGAGACCGTTTATCAACTACCGATACCTTCGGACGATCCAGAATTATTAAAAAATGGTCTCCAAGTAATGCGCGATTGGGCGCAGGATGCCATGTTGGACACAGAGGAGATCAATAAAGAGCGTGGAATTATCATGGAAGAAATGCGTGGTGGCCGTGGTGCACAGCAACGTATGCGCGATCAATATTTTCCAGTGATGTTGAATGGCTCTCGATACTCTGACCGACTACCAATTGGAACCGAAAAGGTCGTTATGAATTTCGATCCTGAAGTAATTCGTCAATTCCATAAAGATTGGTACCGTCCTGATTTGCAGTCTCTTATTATAGTTGGGGATATTGATCCAAAACAGATGGAGGCTGAGGTGAAAAGGTTGTTTTCAGATATGAAGGTTCCAGCCAACAAAAAACCTAGAACTGAATACAAGGTTGATTTATTGAATAAAAATCAATTTATCAAGGTTACTGATCCGGAGATGTCATATACTATCGGTCAAATCTTTATCAAGCACCCTGAGGAAAAAGTAGTAACTGTGAAAGATTATCGCAGGGATCTATTGAAAGATGTATTCAATCAAATGATCAATGCGAGACTTCGTGAACTAGGTCAATCAGCGAACCCTCCATTTATTCAAGGTGGCGTTGATATCTCAGGTTTTATTGGTGGTCTAGATAATATGGGGGCATTTTTTGTGTCAAAGCCTGGTCAATTTGAAGATGGTTTCAAAGCTGTTGTAAGAGAATTAGATCGTTTTCAAAGATTCGGATTCACAGAATCAGAATTCAAGAGAGCTATCAGTTCCATCTCCAAGAACAATGAATCTTCTTATGTTGAGCGTGATAAACGTAAATCAGATAGTTATGTAAATACTTATTTAAATCATTTCTTGAATGATGGTCCTGCATTGGGCAATGAAGATAGGTATGAATTAACTAAGCAATTGTTGCCAACATTAGCTTTAAAAGAAGTTGAAGACATCGCCAAAGAATTTTATGTTGACACGAATCGTGATGTATTGATTTTGGCGCCTGAGACCGATAAAGACAAATTGCCAGATGAAGCTGCTGTAAATTCTTGGTTTGATTCCATTGACAAAGAGGATCTGAAAGCCTACGAAGATAAGGTGTCTGATTTACCTATGTTGTCTAAAGCTCCTGTTAAGGGATCGATTAAGTCTGAAAAGTCGATTGATAAAATTGAAACTAAAGAAATCATCTTGAGCAATGGCGTTAAGGTCTTATTAAAACCTACTAAATTCAAGAATGATGAGATTTCTATCAACGCATATAGTCCAGGTGGTACTTCCTTGTATTCTGATGCGGATTATATGTCAGCTTCCTTTGCTGGGAATTTAGTGAATAGTTCTGGTATCGGTCAATTGAATACGGTTGAGTTACAAAAAAGCTTAACTGGAAAAGATGTGAACATCAGTCCTTATATTTCAGAGCGTGCTGAGGGATTGCGTGGTTCGACGGATAAGGAAAGTTTAAAAACAGCTTTTGAGATGGTTTATGGTTATTTCACGGAGCCAAGAATCGAAGATGATGTTTTCCAAAGCGTTATCAGTAAACAGAAGGATATGATGGCGAATCGTGAAAATGATCCAAACTTCGTCTATAGTGATGCCATTCAGCGTACACTTTACGGTAACAGCATCCGTCGTGTTCCTTATTCATTGAAAGACCTTGAAAATGTAAACCAAGCCAAGGCGCTCGAAATATACAAAGATAGATTTGCTGATGCTTCAGATTTTACCTTTGTAATCGTTGGATCCTTTACTGAAGACGAGATCAAACCTTATTTAGAAGAATATCTTGCTGCTCTTCCTACTACAAACCGTAAAGAAGAAGCAAAAGATTTGAACCTATATGAGAACAACAAAGGTGTTGAGAAAGTAGTCAATAAAGGGAAAGAAGCTAAAGCGATGGTTCGTTTGACCATGTATGGAGATTATACATACAATGAACAAGAGAATCTGAATACATCTGCATTAGAGACTATTTTGACTAATAAATTATTAGAAAGACTTCGTGAAGAGGAGAGTGGAGTATATGGTACAGGTGCTAGATTTTCCGTAAGTAAGTTTCCGAAACCTAGGTATACATTTATGATTGGGTTTGGAACAAGTGTAGATAAATATCAGCCATTGATTAATTCAGCGATTGATGTAATTAAAAAAATCAAGGCTGATGGTCCATCGCAAGTTGATTTAGATAAGTTCAAGATTGAAGAGAAACGTCAGTTGGAAATCAATTTACGTGAGAATGGTTTCTGGGCGGGTCAGCTTTTAGGTTCTGTTCAGAATGATACAGATCCTACCAAAGTAACTCGATATTTAGAGGAGCTTGACAAGGTGAGCATTGAGTCTGTAAAAGCAGCTGCAAACAAATATCTGAAAGAAGAAAACTTCTACAAGTTTATCCTTCTTCCGGATGCAAAATAATCTAAAAAGCCCCTTTTAAAGGGGCTTTTTTTATGATATAAATAATCAATAATTCTTTTGCTTATTCTTTCATTTTCACATATTTATGGGAGAAGCAGTCAAAACAATCCTCCACTAAAACCAGAGTAGAATCTTGTCGGTGGACAAAGACTTTACTGACTGTTTCGTCGATTTGCCATTCGTTTTTATTGCTGAGTTGCGACATTGCTAATTCTAATTTATAGGGCTGTGCATTTGACAGCTCACCATTGTCATAATAGAAAATACTGTCTTTTGTAATCTGTAAATGTTTGATGGAGTTGGTTGATTCTGGTGTTTTTGTTATGCCGGCAAATCCGCCAGATGTTTCAATCCATTGCCAATTTCCGATGATTTTGGGTGGTTTTGTTCCTGTTCCTTGACTGCTGGCACAAGCAATGATGAAAGGTAAACCTAATATGAGGGATAATTTTTTCATGTATATCTGTTTTCAATAAGTTATATCTTAAAACGGAAATTCTGTGGATTTGTTTTATTTCGCAGGTTTGTTAAACTTTGAGTTTTTGTTTTGTTAATTTTTACTTAATATTGAATTGTTAAGTTTGCATTACACGGCTATTATATTAAAAATTATGAAAATAAATTTCTTTAATTTTTCTGTTCTAATCATATTTATTTTTTATTCCTGTTCAAAAAGCTCAAATGTAGATCCTGAAATTCCGCAGCCAAAGCCTGAAGCAGAACCCATTAAAATTTCTCGAAATTCTATTATCCATTATTTCAATGTAGATGATGAAAACAATCTATTAATTTATCCTGGAAATATAGTAGAGTTTAAAGGTGACGAAAGTAAAATTTCCATTTCTCGGTATGATAGCTATAAAAAGCTTCCTGTGCGACTGATGAGTTATGAAGCGAATTTGGGATCTGAACAATTTAATAAAATACCGACTTTATTGGATGTTCAGCAGTATGTAGGACTTCATATACCTGTTATTGAGGATTCAGATATAAGTCCGAAAAATTATTGGAGGGAAATACTGGATTATAATTTCTTGAAAGGGATGCTTATGACGGAAAAAGAAAGGGAGAGATTTTTTCCTTTATTGAAAGGGTTTAAAGAGGCTGAGTCCTCATTTTATTGTGCTATGAATTTTAATATTTTTGAAGTAATCATGGAATTTCCTGATGCTGCAGAATTGTTATCAGTTGAGGCCGAAGAAGAAATTAAGAAACATAAATTGCCTTGTTATTATGTTAAGAGGGCATCTTATGGTGATAGAGTAATTTTTTACGCACAATCGAAATCTAAAGAAGAGGATTTTATTTCAGTGTTGAACAAGATGTCTGATTTAACCCCTTTGAATGAGGTCGATTTAAAAATATTGGATCAATCGAGTTTGGCGATCCTACATCGAACAAGTTCCAAAAGAGAAACCATGATCAATAAAGCTGAAGGCAGAAAAGCTATTTTGGATCTGTACAAAAAGACTTACGATATCATTAATAACAGTAAAAATAAAAACCTTTATCCGATTACATTCTCATTGCATGGATTGCATGGTTCAGGTAGTTTTCAACATGATTTGAAATATGAATATTGGGGTTTCCAAATCGATGAATAAAAGGAAATGCCCTGCTGTAAACCAACAGGGCATTTCCTTTTAATTTTAGAATTTCCTTATTCAAACCAAGTCAAGACTTCATCTTTAGTTGGCATAGATATATCTAATTTCATTTTTTTGCGCATTCCGCCCAAGTCATTGAATACTTTGTTTGGATTTGCTTCTTTTAATAGTTCGATTGTTGTAAATCCCATTTTTTGCAGGACAGGAACCCATGCTTCAGGAATCCCGATTTCTACGAAATCTGATACAGAAGCTACTTTAGCTACTTTTTCAGGACGCATTTGAGGGAAGAACAATACTTCCTGGATGGAAGGGTTATTTGTCAAAAACATAATCAATCTGTCCATTCCAATTCCTAATCCCGATGTAGGCGGCATTCCATATTCTAAGGCACGCAAGAAATCCTGATCAATGAACATGGCTTCATCATCACCTTTTTCAGATAGTTTGAGTTGCTGCTCGAAGCGATCTCTTTGATCGATAGGGTCGTTGAGCTCAGAATAAGCATTTGCGATCTCTTTACCACAAACCATCAATTCAAAACGTTCTGTCAATTCGGGGTTGTCTCTATGTTTTTTGGTCAGAGGAGACATCTCGATAGGGTAGTCGGTAATAAATGTTGGTTGGATAAAATTGCCTTCACATTTTTCACCAAAAATCTCGTCGATCAATTTTCCTTTGCCCATGGTGTCATTCACGTCGATTCCCATTCCCTTGGCAGCAATGCGGATTTCATCTTCTGATTTTCCTGTAATATCAAATCCCGTGAATTGTTTGATAGCTTCAGTCATGCTGACCCTTGGGTATGGAGCTTTAAAGTCAACTTTATGTTCACCAAATGTCGCGTTTGTCGTTCCATTCACTGCGATAGCACAATGTTCTAACAGGTTTTCTGTGAACTCCATCATCCAGTTGTAGTCTTTATAGGCTACATAGATTTCCATTGCTGTGAATTCTGGGTTATGTGTTCTGTCCATTCCTTCATTTCTGAAGTTTTTGGAGAATTCATATACACCTTCAAAACCACCAACGATCAATCTCTTTAAATACAGCTCATTGGCAATACGTAAGTAAAGAGGGATATCCAAAGCATTGTGGTGTGTAATAAATGGGCGAGCTGCCGCACCCCCAGGGATTGCCTGTAGGATTGGTGTTTCAACTTCCATATACCCAGCGTTGTTGAAATACTCACGCATAGCATTGAATAATTTCGTGCGCTTAACAAAGATGTCTCTATTTTGAGAGTTCACGATCAAATCCACATAACGCATTCTATAGCGTTGTTCAGGATCTGTAAAAGCGTCAAATGTTTTACCATCCGCTTCTTTTACGATCGGTAGAGGTCTCAATGATTTAGTAAGAACTTTTAGGGTTTGAACGTGTATACTGATTTCACCAGTTTGCGTAGTGAAAACATATCCAGTAATACCTACAATATCTCCGATGTCCAATAACTTTTTAAATACGGTGTTGTATAGAGTCTTATCTTCGTCAGGGCAGATATCATCACGTTTTACATAGGCTTGGATACGTCCAGTAGCGTCCTGTAGCTCCATAAAGGATGCGCTTCCCATTACTCTACGGCTCATTATCCGTCCGGCGAAACTGATGTTCTTATAGTTGATCTTATCTCTTTCGTAGTTTTCTAATATATCTTCAGCCGTAGCATTAACTTTGAATTCTTCAGCGGGGAAGGGGTCAATGCCTAGGTCGATTAAGGCTTTCAGGTTCAGCCTTCTTTGTTGTTCTTGTTCAGATAATCCGATGCTCATTTTACGTACAACTTATAATGTGTTGCAAAAGTATGAAATTAGAACTATTTAAAGAGGATTAAGAAGAAAAAAGGCTTTATTGTGCTTTGATTTGTTTATTTTTGTGGTTCAAGTAAAATTTATTCACAGGTGTTGAAATGAATTTATCTATGTTTTTTGTATTTGAATGAAAAATAAATTATCTTTGCACCTCAATTGTTGAATTATATAGTAATCATAAGATAAAATGAAAAAAGATTTGCATCCATCAAACTACAGATTAGTTGTATTCAAAGACATGTCAAATGACTATTCTTTTGTTACTAAATCTTGTGTTGATACAAAAGAAACTATTACTTGGGAAGATGGTAACGAGTACCCATTGGTAAAGTTAGAGATTTCTCACACTTCACACCCATTCTACACTGGTAAGATGAAATTGGTTGATACAGCAGGACGTATTGATAAATTCCGTAGCCGTTACAACAAAAAGTAATATTCTTTACTATAAAGAAATTGTTAATGTCCCGATAAAGTTTATTTGTCGGGATTTTTTATGTACTTTTATTTCATGTCGCTAACCATCGTATTATTTGATAACGCACATTGGCGCAGGCGTCTATTTCCCTTTGCCGCGACTCGTCCAATTGGTAATATCAGAACCGGTATTTGTACACTAGATGATAAATGGGGCCGTATTTTTGAGGCACCAGTTACTTTTGATACAGTTGACTACCTCAGCGACAAATTTCCTTTTTCAGATTTTGGCAACCAGGATTTCTTAATTATACGTAGCAATGTTTTGCCATCGGATGATTTGATTGTTGAACTGAAGTCTTTAAATCCTGGCGAAGTGCTTTTAGATGATAATTCTTGGGTGGCGATACGATCAACAGAAGGAAAGATCGACTATCAAAATCTTCATCTTCGCTATAATCCAATCAAAACCTCCTGCAACATTCAATACCTCAATTTTCTTGAAGATATCTTTTTGCAGAATAAGTCTCAATTGTTGTTTGATTATAACCTATTGACAGCGGGAAGAAATACAGCCTCAATAAGTTCTAGTAATGCTGTTTATGGCAGCTGGATATTTGTTGAAGAGGGCGCTCAGGTTGAGGGTGTTAGTTTGAATAGTCTGGAGGGGCCTATTTATATTGGTAAAGGTTGTAAGATTGAAGAAGGCAGTTATTTAAAAGGTTATGTTGCAATAGGAGATGGTGCAAGGGTCAAGACTGGTGCTCGATTGTATCCCAACACAAGCATTGGTCCGGGCAGTACTGTTTGTGGAGAGGTAAATAATACGGTTATTTGGGGGAATAGTGCAAAAGGGCATGAGGGCTATTTGGGCTGTTCGGTCATTGGCGAGGGCTGTAATATTGGAGCTGGTAGTTCAAATTCAAATTTGAAAAACAATTGGAAATCTGTTCGGTTGTTTGATTATGAGGATCTTAGTTTTCGTCAAACAGATGAAATCAAATGCGGTTTGTTTATGGGGGATTACGCGATGAGTGGGATTAATTCATCATTTACAACAGGTTGTGTAATTGGTGTAGGCTCACAGGTTGCAATTTCAAAATTTATTCCCAAATTTGTGGCAGATTTCAGCTGGAAAACGGACGCTGGAACTGAAACATATACTTTTGAAAAATTTATAGAAATGATGGAGCGTAGGGAGAAGGTAACGGGTGTGAAAGAACTGCAGATGAACTTCCCTATCTTTAAACATATATTTGAGGAGGTCAAATACCTACAGGAGAACAATCAATCTTAAACATATAATATAAATAACTATGCGTAAAAATATAGTAGCTGGAAACTGGAAAATGAATATGGACTATGAGCAAGGAATTAGCTTATTTTCCGAGATTGTAAACATGGTTAAAGATGAGGTTATCGGTAATCAGGAAATCGTTGTTTGCAGTCCATTTATCCATTTGGCGGCGATTTCAAAGTTAAGTGCACATACTAATAATGTATCCATTGGAGCTCAGACCATCAATCAACATGAATCTGGAGCTTATACAGGTGAAATTTCAGCTTCTCAGGTTAAATCAACAGGTGCTGAATATGTGATTTTAGGGCATTCAGAGCGTCGTGCTTATTTTGGTGAAACAGATGAGTTATTGGCTGAGAAAGTTGATGCGGCTTTAAAACATGGTCTTAAGCCTATCTTCTGTATTGGAGAAACTCAAAGTGAGCGTGAAGCAGGATCTTATTTTGATGTTATAAAGAACCAATTGAGCAAAGCACTGTTTCATTTAGATGCTACTGCATTTGGAAATATTGTGTTGGCTTATGAGCCAGTATGGGCAATTGGTACAGGTTTGACAGCATCTCCGGAGCAGGCACAGGAAGTACATGCGTTTATCCGTCAGACATTGGCTGATCAATACGGACAAGAAGTTGCTGACAACACGAGTATTTTATATGGAGGTAGTGCAAATCCTTCAAATGCGCAGAGTCTTTTTTCGCAACCTGACATTGATGGTGGCTTAATCGGAGGCGCTTCATTGAAGTCACGTGATTTCTTGCAAATTATTAACGTTTTTAACGCTTAAAATATGAAGTATACAGCAGTTACTTTTACGTCCTCAACAATTGAGGAATGGCAAAAGGATTTGCTAATAGCTGAATTGGCTAACCTTGGTTTTGATACTTTTGAGGATCAAGGCCAAGGTTTTGTTGCCTATGTGCCATCATCCAACTTGGACATCCAGGCTTTGGAAACAGTTTTGGCTACGGAAGCGGTTGGTTATGACATTTCCTATCAAGTAGAGGAATTGGAAAACAAGAACTGGAATCAAGTTTGGGAAAGCAACTTTAGCCCAATTTTGGTTGATGACCAATGTTATGTTCGTGCTACTTTTCACGAGGACAAGCCTGAATATCCATATCAGATTATCATCGATCCAAAAATGTCATTTGGTACAGGCCATCACCAAACCACTTCAATGATGCTTTCTTTTATTTTAGAAAATAATTTTGAAGGCAAGCAGGTTTTGGATATGGGTTGCGGGACAGGTATTTTGGCCATCTTAGCTTCAAAGCGAGGTGCTAAGGACATCTTGGCCGTTGATTTTGATCCGATCTGTGTTGAGAGTGTAAATGAAAATAAGGAACTCAACCAAGTTTCCAATATTGAAGCAAAGTTGGGATCCAAAGAAGTAATAGTAGGTCTTCGATTTGATATGGTTCTAGCAAATATCAATAGGAATATCTTGTTGGATCAGTTTGATGTATATGCCTCAGATTTGCCAGATGCTGGTGAATTATATATATCTGGATTCTATGATGGTGAAGACTTGGAGATTCTGAGAGAAAAAGCTGAGACCTTGGGGTTTCAATTTGTCGAGAAAAAAGTACTGGACACGTGGTGTGCAGCTAAATTTATAAAAGCCAACTAAATGCGCATACATTTTATAGCCATAGGTGGAAGTATCATGCATAATTTAGCTATTAATTTAGCTGAACAAGGGCATCAAGTGAGTGGTTCTGACGATCAGATTGTAGAACCTTCCAAATCTCACCTCCAAGATGCTGGATTAATGCCCAAGGAATTGGGATGGTTTCCGGAGAAAATCACGGATGACATTGATGTTGTTATCCTTGGTATGCATGCGGATGAACACAATCCTGAACTTCAAAAAGCGAAGGAATTAGGAATAAAGATTTATTCCTTTCCTGAGTTTGTCTATGAGCAAAGTGCCGAAAAGACTCGTGTTGTTATTGCTGGGACCTATGGTAAGACAACCATTACGAGTATGATCATGCATGTCCTGAAAAAATTGGGACGAAATTTCGATTATTTAGTTGGGGCTCAATTAGAAGGATTCGATAAGTTGCTTCAACTTAACCCTGAAAATAACCTGATGATTATTGAAGGGGATGAATATTATGCTTCAGCAGTTAACAAACAGTCCAAGTTTCTCAAGTACAAACCAAATATTGCGCTTATCAGTGGTGTTGAGTGGGATCATTTCAAGACTGTAATCAGTGAAGATGATTACTTCAAGCAATTTGAGGACTTTATCCGTACGATTGTTCCCAAGGGTACCCTTATCTATAATAAGGATGATAAGAACACTAGAGAGGTTGTAGAGCGCACCATGGACATTAAAATCAACCGACATGGTTATAAGCTTCCTGAATATACAATTAACAAGGGTGTGACTTATATTCACGTTGGCGAAGAGAATATTCCTTTAAAGATTTTTGGCAAGCATAATTTATCCAATATTGCTGGTGCATTTACGGTGTGCGAGTGGTTAGGGGTGAAGCGTGATGAGTTTTACCATGCTATTCAGGATTTCAAGAGTTCGATCCGGTATTTGGAATTTGTGGCGAGCCAGAATGGGAGTGTTGTTTATCAGGACTTTGCGCATACGCCTAGTAAGTTGAGATCGAGTATCCATGCTGTAAAGGAGCAATTTCCGAATCAGGCACTAGTGACTGTCATTGAGTTGAATGCTTATGATAGTATTGACTCAGAGTTTATTACGGAATACGCAAATTCGATGAATGAATCAGATTTTGCTGTCGTTTTTGTTAATACTTCGCTTATCAAGGAAAAAAATATTGCTTTAGATAACCTAATATGGCGATTAACTGAGGCTTTTAACCATCCATCTTTCCATGTTATCACTCAGATGACAGATTTGGAGGATTTTTTGGAAACTTTTAAATCAAATGGTTATAATTTGCTATTTATGAGTTCAAACAACTACAATGGGGTAAATATGTCTAGTTTTGCAGATAAATTTTTGAGAAATTTTTAACATTCTTTCTATTTTTTTTTAAATTTTTAATATGGGGATTTTGAAATTTACTTTATTTGTTTAAATTTGATAATTACTTAATAAATAAATATTTTACATTTTACCCATGAATGCATTAGGAAAAAAAATCAGATTACTTAGACATCAGAAAGGATGGAGTCAGGAGGATGTAGCTAAAAGGCTAGATATCTCTATTCCAGCATTTTCTAAAATTGAAACAGGCATTACTGATGTTAATTTATCGAGATTGAACCAAATTTCTAAACTGTTTGGTTTATCATTAGTACAATTATTATCGACTTCAGATCCTGAGGAAGATAAACAAATCCAGAATGAAGTAAACGAGCTTCAAAAGCGTCTTCAATCACGTGAAGTAGAAGTTATCGACTTACAGAAGAAAGTAATTGATCTATACGAGCAATTGCATAAGAAATAATAGGATTGTTTCTAAAAGAAAAAGCCTTGCATGAAAACTGCAGGGCTATTTTTTTCTCTAATGAAATATTTATAAGCAAAAAAAAATGCGCAAGTTTCCTTGCGCATAGATATAGTTAAATCATAAAATCTTTTTTATCCCAAGTATGACTTGAGGATTTTGCTTCTAGAGGTATGTCTCAAGCGTTGTAGCGCTTTGTCTTTGATTTGACGCACACGCTCTCTAGTCAAGCTGAATTTCTCTCCAATCTCTTCCAGAGACAATTGGTGATTAGAACCTAATCCGAAGAACAATACGATAATTTCTCTTTCGCGCTCTGTTAAAGTAGCCAACGATCTTTTGATTTCTTCAGACAATGATTCGTCGATCAACGAACTGTCGGTGTCTGGGTCGCTGTTTTCCAATACATCCAATAATGTATTTTCTTCACCTTGTACAAATGGTGCATCCATAGAAACATGGCGTCCAGAATTACTTAATGTATCCGATACTTTGTCAACAGTTGTTTCCAAGATATCAGCTAATTCCTCTGGTGATGGCTCACGTTCATATTCCTGCTCCAATTTAGAAAAGGCTTTGCTGATCTTACTTAGAGATCCTACTTGGTTTAATGGTAAACGAACGATACGAGATTGCTCAGCAATTGCTTGCAAAATTGATTGACGAATCCACCATACCGCATAAGATATAAACTTAAACCCTTTAGTTTCATCGAAACGTTTTGCTGCTTTTATTAAGCCTAAGTTTCCTTCGTTAATCAAGTCCCCTAGGGTCAATCCTTGATTCTGGTATTGTTTTGCAACGGATACAACGAAACGTAAGTTGGTTTTAGTTAATTTCTCTAATGCAACCTGATCACCTTCACGAATTCTTTGGGCTAGAATAACCTCTTCTTCTGCTGAAATTAAATCTACCTTACCGATTTCATGCAAGTACTTGTCAAGGGACTGCGACTCACGGTTGGTGATGGATTGTGTAATTTTGAGCTGTCTCATCTAAATATATAAACCTTTCTTTTCTGAAATGTTTGCAAACATAACAAATTTATACGAATATTTTCTAATCTAATTGTAAATTATTAACTCATTATGAGTTAGTTACAAGCGGTGAGGTGATGTTATACTAACATCAAAAATCATTCCAAAATATCATCTGTCAGCGTGTTTATGGACGATTTAACACACATTTAACTTAATTAACTTGCTTATTTCAATTAGCGTTTCCTGAAGTTAAAACAATTCGCATGAATGATTGTTTTTTAGAATGTAATAATCACGTGCAAAATATATTTGTTATGCCTATAATTGTTCATCTAGATGATATCATGTCTCAGAGAAAAATGTCTCTGAATGAGTTGAGTTCCAAAGTTGGGATTACACTCTCTAATTTGTCTATTATCAAGAACCAAAAAGCTAAGGCTATACGCATCAGTACATTAGATGCTATCTGTAAAGCATTAGCTTGTCAGCCTGGTGATATTTTTAAGTATGTTGAAGACTAGTTCGTCGTTCCTTCCAATCGATAGCCTCTAAGAAAATCACTTACTGACATTCTTTTTTTGCCTTCAATCTGAATTTCTAATAATTTTAGAAAACCGTCTTTTGTTGCGAATTTTAGCTCATTTTTGCCGTCGCTGATATATGTTCCTGGCTTAAGGTCATGTTTTTCAATAATTATTTCAGACTCATAAATCTTCAATACTTTTCCATCTATATGAGTGAAAGCAGTTGGGTAGGGGCTTAAGCCTCTGATTAAGTTATATATTTTCACAGAATCATTTTCCCAATTGATTAGACAATCTTCCTTAAAGATTTTAGGAGCATGTTTTAAGTTTTCAGTGTCGATGCTATCTTGAGGAATAGGATGAATATCGTTCTTCTTGATTGCATTTACAGTTCTTATCAATAATTCAGCACCTGCGAGCATTAATTTGTCGTGTAGATCGCCTGCATTGTCATTGTCTAATATTTCTACTTCTGTAGAAAACAATATATTACCAGTATCGATCTCATGTTGCAATAAAAAAGTGGTTACCCCAGATTTTTTCTCACCATTGATGATAGCATGGTTGATAGGTGCTGCACCGCGGTAATTGGGCAATAAAGAAGCATGTACATTGATTGTTCCTTTTTCTGGCATTTTCCACACCAATTCAGGCAACATTCTGAAGGCAACTACGACTTGCAAATCTGCATTGAAAGATTTCAGTTCGGCCAAGAATTCTGGGTCTCTTAATTTAACGGGTTGTAAGACAGGGATATTTTGAGATACTGCGAACTTTTTGACGGCTGATTCGTGTAATTTCTGGCCTCTACCTGCAGGTTTGTCCGGTCCGGTAACTACTGCCACAACTTCTTCACCAGCTTCAATTAATGCCTTTAGTGATGCAACGGCGAAGTCTGGAGTTCCCATAAATATGATGCGCATATAAAAATATATTAAGATTTGGATGCTTTAACATCCTCATTGTTGGATGACAAATTTTATTAACTTTGCGAAGTTACAAATTTAATTTAAGCTTGAATTTTCCATATTTCTTAGCCAAGAGGATTACATTAGAAGGAAACCGCACGTTTTCAAAGCTAATAGTACGAGTTACTATAGGGGCTTTGACGCTGGCTATTATGGCTATAATTCTTGCAGTTGCTATTCTCAATGGTTTTAAAAATGAGATAACGGAAAAGCAGCGTGGATTTTTTGGCGATATTATTATTCTAAAGAATGAACGTAATGATTCCTATGTCAATACTCCAATCTCTCTAGATGATAAACAGCTTGCTAAAATCAAAGAAAATCCGAATGTAAAAGATGTATATCCTTTTGCAACCAAAGCAGGTATCATGAATGTCAAAGGTGAGGTAGAGGGGGTGTTACTAAAGGGTATTGACAAGGATTATGATCAAGATTTTTTATCCAAGACCATATTGGAAGGCGATACTTTGGATTTTTCAGCGGAGGATGCCGATAATCAATTGCTCATATCTTCTTTAATGGCCAATAGGCTGCACCTAAAGGTAGGAGAGAGTTTTATCATGTACTTTATCCAAGAGCCTGTTCGGAAAAGAAAATTTACTGTTAGGGGCATATTCACAACAAATTCTGAAGAACTGGATAAGATATACGTAATTGGTTCACTGCCATTGATTCGACGATTGAATAATTTGGAGGATCATCAGGCAGGAGGTTATGAGGTGCGGGTGAAAGATTTCAACCAACTATTTCAATCAACAGATGAACTGAATAACACTTTAGGCATTGAGCTTTATGCTACCAATGTTGTTATGCAGATGCAAGATATTTTCAATTGGCTCAATATGTTGGACATGAATGACAACATCATTTTTGTCCTTATGGTTATAGTGGCTGTTATCAATATGATTTCTGCTCTATTGATATCTATATTGGAAAGGTCTCCCATGATTGGAATGCTGAAGGCATTAGGAATGCGGAACGCTAAAATCAGAACTGTCTTCTTGTACAATTCTTTATACCTCATTGGGTATGGGCTTCTTTTAGGGAACTTGATAGCCATCGGTCTGTACTTTTTCCAGACGAATACCCATTTCTTCAAACTAGATCCAAGTATCTATTATGTGCCATTTGTTCCTATGGATATTTCTTGGACAGCCGTCCTTTGGCTGAATATTTCCTTGATTGGAATTGCATTGATTACACTATTTATTCCATCGATGCTAATTTCAAGAATATCACCAATTAAAACTATTCAGTTCAAGTAACATTCTTGGCTTTTTAACTATCGTAAAGTATACTTTCCTTAATTTTACTTATCTTTCACGGGAAAACAATCTGTGTTTTCAATTGTATAGAACTACAGAAATAATTATATGAGCGATAAAATTTTTGACCATTTAATTCACGCTTTTGAGGCACCTTTGACCAATCCGGTCCTTATTTTTTCCTTAGTATTATTTATTATTTTATTATCTCCCATTTTATTGAGACCTATAAAGGTTCCTGGAATTATTGGGTTAATTATTTCTGGGATAATTATTGGTCCCCATGGGTTGAACTGGTTAGAGAAGAATTCAGCAGTTGACTTGTTCTCAACAATTGGTTTGCTTTATATTATGTTTATAGCTGGTTTAGAGCTAGATATGAATGAATTTAAAAAGACTAAACATAAATCATTGATGTTTGGTTTTTTCACTTTTATCATTCCAATATCCATCGGTTTTCCGGTTTGTTATTATATTTTAGATTACAGTCTATTAACAAGTATTTTAATTGCGAGCATGTTTGCTACGCATACTTTGGTATCGTATCCAATTGTAAATCGGTATGGTATATCCAAGAATGAAGCGGTGGCCATAACGATCGGTGGTACTATTTTAACTGATACTGCTGTATTAATTATCTTAGCTGTAATTAAAGGTGCTTCTCAAGGGGAGATTACCAATGAATTCTGGATAACACTTGGAGTTTCCTTTGCCATCTTTTTGTTTATTATGTTCGGTGTTATCCCGAAGATTGCGAAATGGTTTTTTGAAAAGGTTGAAAGTGAGAAAACAGGTCATTATATTTTTGTGTTAACAGTTGTTTTCTTTGCGGCTTTCCTGGCAGAAATGGCGAATCTGGAGCCGATTATTGGTGCCTTTGTTGCGGGTTTAGCGCTCAATAAATTAATACCTCATTCATCAGCCTTGATGAACCGAATAGAGTTTATCGGAAATGCGATTTTCATTCCATTCTTCTTGATTTCCGTAGGTATGATTGTTGATATCGGTGTCATAACAAATAGCACAGGATGGACTGTTTTTTATGTTGCTGGTGCGCTGACATTGGTTGGAATTGTTGGTAAGTTCTTAGCTGCAACTGCAACCCAATGGGCTTTTAAATATTCAAAGAATGAGCGGAACTTAATCTTTGGTTTAAGTAATGCACATGCTGCAGCAACATTAGCGATAATCATGGTTGGTTATAACAATGATATTATCGATGAAAACGTATTGAACGGAACGATTATTCTAATTTTAGTAAGTTGTATAATTGCATCTATTGTAACTGAAAATGCGTCCAAGAAGATTGTTTTGGAAGGCCGTCAACATACAGAACACATTGAACATGTTGAAGAGCATGAGGAACAGATAATTATTCCTATTGCGAACCTCAATAATATGGAGGCCATTTTGGATTTTGCAACATTGGTAAAATCGAAGAAATCTCCGCATCCTTTAAATATTCTTTCGGTAGTTCCCAATGATGAGCAAGCTGAAAGGAACTTATATGAAGCTAGACAGAACTTAGATAAAATGGCGAAATATGCTTCTGGTTCGGAAACCGAAGTAGATTTAATGACCAAGGTTGACTTTAATATTGCGAGTGGTATTAGCAGTGCTTCGAAGGAAGCTTTTGCAGATTGTTTAATCCTTGGTTGGCCCAGTGCAACTAGTTTTGTTGAAAAAATTGTAGGAGAGAAGACTGAAAGTATATTAAATAGGACGGATGCTACGCTAATGATGTGTAGGATTGAAAAGCCATTTATCGCCAATAAGATGATTACCATTTTTGTTCCTCCGATGGCAGAATCAGAAGTAGGTTTTGCTTATTGGATGGAGAAAATGACAAAATTAGCTTCGGAACTTTCTCTTCCTATTACATTTGTTTGTAATAGACGTAGCCATAGGGCCGTAGAATTAATGCTTGACAATCTGAAATCAAGTGTTCCTGTAACATTTGAAGAATATGAAGATTGGGATAATATTTACGGATTGGCAACTTTCAGCAATTCGGATTCCTTATTGGTTTTTGTTTCAGCAAGATATGGAGATGTTTCTTACAGAGATTCTTTAGATGGCTTGGCGAAGAGAGTAGGTAAATACTACAAAAACCAAAACCTGATCTTAATCTTCCCATCGAGGTTGGAAGATCAGCATATCGATGAATACGAAGATGTTCAAACTGCTCCAATCTTTAGAAGAATCAGTCGTGAGATTGGAAATATGTTCAGCAAAGAAAAATAATATATAATTAAAAATTAGCATATGTCAGATAAGATAAGTATAGAATCAAACGGTAAATTAAATGTTCCAGATCAAGTTACTATTCCTTTCATTATTGGAGATGGCATAGGTCCTGATATTTGGAATGCTTCTGTCCGTGTATTCGATGCCGCAGTAGAAAAACTATATAATGGCAAGCGAAAGATCAATTGGAAGGAAGTTTTAGCTGGTGAGAAAGCCTTCAATGAAACTGGCAGTTGGTTGCCAGAGGAAACATTGGATGTTTTTAAGGAATATTTAGTTGGCATAAAAGGACCGTTGACCACTCCGATTGGAGGTGGTATAAGGTCTCTAAATGTTGCATTGCGCAAGGAATTGGATTTATATGTTTGCCAACGTCCTACAAAGTGGTATGAGGGTGTTCCTTCACCTGTAAAGCACCCAGAAAGGGTTGACATGGTCGTATTTAGGGAAAATACTGAGGATATCTATGCAGGTATTGAGTTTGCTGCTGGAAGTGCTGAAGCGAAACGCATTCAAGATTTCTTAAAGAATGATCTAAACGTTGATTATAACTTTAGCAATACGACCGGTGTAGGATTGAAGTTTGTTTCTGAAGAGGGTTCGAAGCGTTTAATACGAGCTGCTATTGAATTTGCTCTTGCAGAAGGTAGGAAGTCTGTAGCATTAGTTCATAAAGGCAATATCATGAAGTTTACGGAGGGTGCCTTTAAAAACTGGGGTTATGAATTGGCTGAAAAAGAATTTGGCGATCAAGTTTATACTTGGAACCAGTGGGAACAGACAAAAGCTAAGGACGGTCAAGATGCCGCGAATGCTGAGCAAAAATCTGCTGAGGAAGCCGGTAAATTGATTATAAAGGACGTGATCGCTGATAATTTCTTGCAACAGATTCTCCTTGCTCCTCAGGATTATGATGTTATTGCTACGCTTAATCTAAATGGAGATTATATTTCTGATGCCTTAGCTGCTTTGGTAGGAGGTATAGGAATTGCTCCTGGCGCAAATATCAATTTCAAGACTGGCCACGCCATCTTTGAAGCAACGCATGGTACTGCTCCAAGATTTGCCAATACAAATACAATGAATCCATCATCTGTAATCTTGAGCGGTGTAATGATGTTGGAATATATGGGATGGAAAGAGGCTGCAGATGCGATCGTTGATGCGCTAGCACAAACCATCAAAGACAAAACAGTTACTATTGACTTCTATAACCTTATGGAAGACGCAACCTTGGTGAAAACTTCTGAATTTGCAGATAAAATAATCGAGAAGATTTAATTCTTTGGATTTGAAATTTAAAAGCTGAACTTTACAAGGTTCAGCTTTTTTTATGCATATAACAGAATTACCTAGTTTTATTGTCAATTCCGGCATTTTCAATGAAAATGACCTGGACAAGTTAGCTTCTATTGATCGATTTCCGACTGATGAGGAAATTGATGTTTTCAAATTTGAACCTGAAATTCAAGAACTCTTGAATGCTTTTATAGGTGATGAAAATACCAGAATGACCCATCAGCTGCTAAAGGCTAAAGAATTCCTGGATCAGAATGAAATTCAAAAAGCCTGGAAATTGGTTTTTTTGTGAGAAATAGACATTAGACATTAGACATAAGACATTAGAAATTTATAGTAGATATGAGATGTGAGATATGAGATGTGGGATGACGGTATAAAAGATAATTTGAAATAGTAAGATATATGTTTAACATTCAACAAATTGAGGCGGCTCATTCCAAAGTGAAAACAGGAGCTGATTTTCCAAATTACATTAAAGAAATTCAGGAATTAGGTGTTACAGGATTTGAATATTTTGTTTCAAATGGTAAAGAAATTTTTTTCGGAAAGGATTGCCGAGTAGAATCTCCTGACAAATACGAAGCAATTAATATTTCTAAAGATGTGAATGCTCATATTTTTAAAAATGAATTATTGGCCCATCAACAAGGAAAAACAACGTTTGAAGAGTTTTTGAAAATGAGTGCCGAAACTGGAATAAGCTATTGGAAAGTGGATTTAGACCTAAAAACTTGCACCTATTTTGATTTAGAAGACAGGGAAGTGGTAAAAGAAATGCTTGGCTAGGAGATGGGGGATTAGATATGAGATATGAGATATGAGATGTGAGAAAAGGGATTTCGACTAATATTGGTTTAATAGAGAAATTGCAAAATAAAAATAGAGGAGTAATCTCCTCTATTTTTATTTTGATTGTAGATTATGCAAGAATTAATTCCCACGTTTCATATCTCACTTCTCATATCTCACATCTCAATACTACTTTACGTCAAACCTATCAGCATTCATTACTTTAGTCCATGCTTTGACAAAATCATTGACGAATTTTTCTTGAGCATCTGCACTAGCGTAAATTTCAGCGACAACTCTAAGTTCAGAGTTTGATCCAAATACTAGATCTGCTCTAGTACCAGTCCATTTTGGTTGGCCAGTTTTGCGGTCAGAACCGATATATAACTCTTTATCTTCTGATGCAGCTTTCCAAGCGGTGTTCATGTCCAAGAGATTCACTAAGAAATCATTTGTCAATTGACCTGGTCTGTTTGTGAAGACACCGTTTTTAGATCCATCGTAATTGGTATCTAATACACGCATTCCTGCCAATAGAACTGTTAATTCTGGAACTGTTAAAGTTAATAATTGAGCTTTATCAATTAATAGTTCTTCTGTAGTAGCAGAATATCTTCTTTTCTTGTAATTTCTGAATCCATCAGCAATAGGCTCTAAGAATGCTACAGACTCAACATCAGTTTCCTCCTGGGAAGCATCCATACGTCCTGCAGTGAATGGAACTTTTACTGTTGTACCAGCATCTTTAGCAGCTTTTTCGATTGCAGCATTACCTGCAATTACGATTAGATCTGCAATCGAGACTTTTTTATCTGCAACTTGTGCTTGATTGAATTCATTTTTGATGTTTTCAAGGACTCCTAAGACTTTATTAAGTTGGTTAGGATTGTTTACCTCCCAATCTTTTTGTGGTGCCAAACGCACGCGTGCGCCATTTGCTCCACCACGTTTGTCAGAGCCACGGAATGTTGAAGCAGAAGCCCAAGCCGTAGAGACTAATTCTGAAACTGATAAGCCTGAATTAAGAACTTTTTCTTTAAGGCTTTCAACATCAGCATCATTTACCACCTCATGATTAAGTTCAGGGATAGGGTCTTGCCAAATAAACACTTCAGCAGGCACATCTGGACCTAAATAGCGGGAGCGGGGTCCCATATCTCTATGTGTCAATTTAAACCATGCACGAGCAAATGCATCCGCAAAAGCATCTGGGTTTTCCAAGAAATTCCTTGAAATTTTCTCATAAGCAGGGTCGAATCTTAGGGACAAATCCGTAGTCAACATGGTTGGCTTACGTTTTTTGTTTGGATCGAATGGATCTGGAATTACATCATCTGCATCTTTTGCAACCCATTGGAAGGCTCCAGCTGGACTTTTGGTTAATTCCCATTCGTATCTGAATAAGTTCTCAAAGAAGTTATTGCTCCATTGAGTAGGGGTTTCTGTCCATATTACTTCAAGTCCTGATGTAATTGCATCAGCACCGACTCCTGATTTATACGTACTATGCCAGCCTAAACCTTGGGATTCTAATCCTGCTGCTTCAGGTTCTTTATCTACGTGATCTGCTGATCCTGCACCGTGAGTTTTTCCAAAAGAGTGACCTCCAGCGATTAATGCTACAGTTTCTTCGTCATCCATAGCCATTCTTCCAAAAGTGTCTCTAATATCTTTTGCTGCTAATATTGGATCGGGGTTTCCATCAGGACCTTCAGGATTTACGTATATCAATCCCATCTGTACTGCGGCCAACGGGTTTTCAAGGTCTCTTGAATGATAGTCACCATCCGCCTTTTCTTCTCCAGACAATACGCCATGGTCTTTTTCTGTAATTCCTTCAGAACCACCGTGGGAATAGCGGATATCACCACCTAACCATGTTTCTTCTGAACCCCAATATACATCTTCGTCAGGTTCGAAAGCATCGACACGTCCACCTGCAAATCCGATGGTTTTAAATCCCATTGATTCTAAGGCGATATTTCCTGTTAATACAAGAAGGTCTGCCCAAGAAAGTTTTTTACCATATTTTTGTTTTATCGGCCATAATAATCTTCTTGCTTTGTCAAGACTTACGTTGTCTGGCCAGCTGTTTAAAGGTGCAAATCTTTGTTGTCCCGTTCCAGCGCCTCCACGTCCGTCGCCTACACGGTAAGTACCTGCAGAGTGCCAAGCCATACGGATGAACAAACCGCCGTAATGTCCAAAATCAGCAGGCCACCAATCTTGAGAATCAGTCATCAAAGCATGTAAGTCTCTTTTAACTGCTTCTAAGTCTAGGGTTTTAAACTCTTCAGCATAGTTGAAGTTATCACCCATAGGGTCTGATAAATTTGAGTGTTGACGTAATAAGCTAACTTTTAATCGCTTTGGCCACCAATCGGAGTTTGTAGTTCCTCCACCTGCAACGGTTAAATTTTGTTTTGCATTGCCATTGTGAAAGGGGCATTTGCTGATGTCATTTCCATTTTCCATATCTCTGAATTTGTATTTTTTATTAATTATTGTTTTTTGAATGTTTAAACGTCTATAGTGTCGTAAGATTTAAAGGAGAATCGGCATAATTGGTTTTCCTCTTTAAATTTAATTAAAGTTAGATAAATAAAATTGAAGATGAATGGATGAATAGATAGATTTTATCTATGGATTATAAATGGGTTTTTTAAAGTATTTAGTAGTTAGTATTTAGTAGTTAGATTTTGGGGGCCATAGAAAATTATTCAGTGGTAGATGGGGATAACAGCCACGACGGCATGTAATCTTCGCTCATTCAAAACAGACGTGAATAGTTCATTAAATAGTTTCCTTCTCTTAGGAGAGGGAATGACACGCTCGTTCGTTTAGTGAAGGGGGAATTGGGCGGGAAGTGGTTGCCGCAGCGACCATTTCCCGCCCAATTCCCCCTTTAGCCCTCCCAAGAAACCTTGTCATTCTCAAGCTTTAGCTTGGGAAACTATTTAGGCGCATTGCAGGATTTTAGTTTGTTCGGAAGTGTGGATTGTCATTTAAATAACCAGCAATTTATAGTGACACCCCTCTGGGGTTTTCTCGCCGTGGCAGGTGTCCCCACCTGCCACTATAATATGACAATGGTCTTATTTTTTCTATAATAGTTGCACCCCTAGCGGGGTTGTGTGGCGCCGTATAATCTTTTCTATAATAGTTACACCCCTCTGGGGTTAACAAACATGCCACACCTACGGCGTTGGTATTTGAGGTGATTTTCATTTCTATAGATATTACATGCCTACGGCATTTAAGAGATATTTCATGCCTACGGCATTTAAGAGTTATTTCATGCCTCCGGCATTTTACCCCGATGGGGTTTTCTCGCCGTGGCAGGTGTCCCCACCTGCCACTAGAATATGACAATGGTCTTATTTTTTCTAGAATAGTTGCACCCCTAGCGGGGTTTGATGGCGCCGTATAATCATTTCTATAATAGTGACACCCCTCTGGGGTTGGATGGCGCCGTATAATTATTTCTATATTTGTGACACATCTCTGGGGTTGGTTGAATAATCCCTTTATGTTTAAATTTTTTAAAAATGATTTCAGTAACAGATGGGGATAACAACCACGGCATAGCGACTGTCAAAATTAGACTTGGATATATTGATTTTAAAAATATCCCGCTTTACAGTCATCTAAATCCTAACTGCTAAATACTAAATATGATTGAGATTTTAATAATATCCCGCTTTATAGTCATCTAAATAGTCCACAGGTTTTGAAACTGATCCGGATCATACCGAAAGTTTGGGGGGTAAAGACTTTTAAGCATACAATTTCATCACTCTGTACAGGAAGAATGTTGTGTCCCTTACGCCACGGAAGACACTCCTGAAAGCTTTGAGTTTTGCATTGAATGATTCTGCCGATGCATTAGTACTTCTGTTGTCGAAGTAATGGAGAATGTATTGATGATGAGCTGCAATGGATCTTGCTACGCTCTCAAAGGAAGCAATGCCCGCATTCTCAACCTGATTATGCCACAGGCCTAGTTTGGTAAATGCGACCTTTTTGTCCCGGCATTTGTTGGTTG
>NZ_PEBA01000025.1:0-29373 GCF_002734235.1 Sphingobacterium sp. 1.A.5 | reverse complement strand
TATGGACTGCACTTATCGGGATCCTGCTCTTTAAGTACATCCAGAAGAAGGCAAAATACAATTGGAACCTCTCGAATCTGGTCAACTTTATCAGGATGAACATATTCGTGAAAATTGATCTGTGGAAATGGGCTGATGATCCGTTCATTTCAGGAAAACCTCCCGATAAAAAAGGACAATATGTGCTCTTTTAGTAACACACATAGGATACCTTTCCAGTAATTAACCAAATTCTTCAATTGAACACAAATGGAGAAGGATTTTTTATGCCAAAAAATTTATTTAGGACAGTACTGGTTATTTATATTAAAAATATATTAAGCCATATTGGAAAATGGAATTTTTAACAAAAGAAAATTCAATTCAATAAGTGCTATAAGTTACCTTATTGGTTAAAATTGTTTAAAAAGTCAACTAATTTTGCAACGGCCTGCGATCTATGACTAATTTTATTCTTTTCTTCCAAACTCATCTCGGCAAAGGTCTTTTCATAGCCGTTTGGAATAAAAATCGGATCGTAACCAAATCCTTCGGTTCCTGTTCTTTCATTGATGATATGTCCTTCAACAGTACCCTCAAAAAAATGTTGCTCACCATTAACAAATAGTGATATAATTGTTTTGAAGCGAGCGCTACGGTCCGCTTTACCTTCCAATTTTTCCAAAACTAGATCAATGTTTTTTTCCATATCTCTAGAACCAGAATATCTAGCAGAATAAACACCTGGTTCGCCATCTAAAGCTTTGATTTCTAAACCCGAATCATCACCAAAACAATTCACATTATATTTACTAACTAAATAATCGGTCTTTTGCTTAGCATTTTCCTCAAAGGTTACACCCGTCTCTGGAATGTCGTCTGTACATCCAATATCATTTAATGATTTCAAGATAAATTTATCTCCCACCATTTGTTGGACTTCCTCTAATTTATGCGCATTGTTTGTTGCAAATACCAGTTCCATAGCTAATAAATAAGCTTCAAAAATAGCATTCTATTATTTAAACAAGAAAGAAATAGGTAAAAACTAAAATCTTAGGATTGGATAAAAGATTTAAATTCTGTCCAGAAAAGTTTCTTTTTCTGAACATCGGCAAACATTTCCTCAAAACTAAATGTATTGAAGACGGTAGCTACCTTCCCATGCATATAAGAATTATGGGCGATTTCAGGTAATCTCAGGGAAGTTGGGTCTACTCCCAACAGTGTTATTTTTTTCGGATTAAAGAAACTCATAATGCGCTTCCATTCATTTGGATTGTGTGGATTTGCCAAGTTCAAAACCGCCACATTTTCAGCGTTTAGCTGTAGAGCACCAATGGTTTTAAGAAATGCCTCCTCTGCCTGAGGAGAAAAATATGGATAATCAGGATACCTAAGGATAAACAGCACACCTGTTGTTCTATCACCTTTATAAACAAACTCCTCAGCAGAGGATTCAAAATGCCCTTGCTGAGGAGTTGTAGTATTGCCAAGTGATTGTGTTTCCACAATCGGCATATTAGAATCAGGGATAGCAAATACCGTATCAGTCATTAAAGCCTGAATGGCTATTGGATTATCTGTAATTAGATTTTTGTCCAAAATATCCCCTTTCCTATTAAATTTCTATTGACCTAATACCCAAGCGAAGATTAAAGGAGCAACGATTGTAGCATCAGACTCCACTATAAACTTAGGAGATTCTGTATCCAATTTACCCCAAGTGATCTTTTCATTAGGAACCGCTCCTGAATAAGAACCATATGAAGTTGTTGAGTCAGAGATTTGACAGAAATAAGACCAGAAAGGAACATCATGCCACTCTAAATCTTGGTACATCATTGGGACTACACAGATAGGAAAATCTCCAGCGATACCACCGCCGATTTGGAAGAAACCAACACCTTTACCACCTGAGTTAGCACGGTACCATTCAGTTAAATAAATCATATATTCAATACCAGTTTTCACGGTATGAACGTTTAACTCACCTTTGATAACATAGGAAGCAAAGATATTACCAGTTGTAGAATCTTCCCATCCTGGACAAATAATTGGAATATTTTTTTCAGCAGCAGCTAATATCCATGAATTTTTAGGATCAATCTCATAGTATTGCTCTAAATCTCCTGAAAGAACTACTTTATACAAAAATTCGTGTGGGAAATAACGCTCACCTGCAGCTTCGGCATCCTTCCACGCTTTTTCCAAATGCGATTGAAGTCTTCTGAAAGCCTCTTCTTCAGGTATACACGTGTCAGTAACACGGTTATAATGGTTTTCCAATAATTCCCATTCATCTTGTGGAGTAAGGTCACGGTAGTTAGGAACACGCTTATAATGTGAGTGGGCTACTAAATTCATCACATCTTCTTCTAAGTTCGCACCAGTACAAGAGATGATAGCAACTTTATCTTGACGGATCATTTCTGCCAATGAAATACCTAACTCTGCAGTACTCATGGCACCAGCCAATGAAACCAACATTTTACCACCTTCAGCTAGGTGGGTTTCATAACCTTTTGCAGCATCAACTAAGGAAGCAGCATTAAAGTGAAGATAGTTTTTCTCAATAAATTGAGAAATAGGACCTCTTTGTGTACTCATAATCTTATATTCTGATAAATGTTCACAAAGGTACTCATTTATTCAAGAATACCTTAGGGTAGGTTTCGCATTTTAACATTTGTTAAAAAATCAAAATAACCTTATTTCTTCTTCAATAGTTGGGAAAACAACCAAAAGAAAAACACCACAATCACCACCAATATCAGAAGGATTATGATTTCATTAGTTCCTAAATTCCAGGTGTCATTATTCATACTATTTTAGTTTTATGCAACAGTCCATTTTTCACATTTCTCCAAAAATGCAGGATCTATATCCGCCGCAATTCCATAACCTTCTGTAATCTTAATGCTGTATCCATCATATTGAATTCCCCCAATAACAGGATCTTCCAAATGGCCTACCATGCAAGTGTCCAAATCGAAGAACTTAACGTTTGGTGCTGCATAGGCAAAATGTGTTTTTGCCGCTAATGCCAAACGACTTTCCAGCATTCCCCCAATCATACATGGAATGCCAAACTCCTGAGCAACAGATTGAATTTTCAAGGATTCTGAAATACCAGAAGATTTCGAGAATTTAATGTTAATATAATCACAGCTATCAGTTCTACATAATCTTTCAGCATCACGATGGTCATAAACAGATTCATCAGCCATAATAGGAACTATGGTTTCAGAACGTAATTGAGCTAATAAATGATCATTATAGGTACGCATGGGCTGTTCACAGAACTGGATCTTTAAAGACTCTAATCCTTGGAGCGCTTCTATTGCTTCCTCAAATGACCAACCCTGATTAGCATCAATCCTGATTGGAATATCAAATCCCACTGCCTGTCTAATAGCCTTAATTCTAGCAATATCATCTTGTGGTTTTTTTCCCAATTTTACTTTTAATGCGACCGCACCATTGTCATGGAGCAGCTTAGCCTTTGAAGCCATCTCCTCAGGACTAGCAATACCGATTGTAATATCAGTCACAATATCACGAGGCTTTCCTCCTAAGAATTCATATAAAGGCAATTCAGCTTTTTTAGCTGCAAGATCGTACAAAGCCATATCAAATGCAGATTTAATGGTGGCGTTACGAGCGATATACAGATGCAATTCAGCAAGTCTTTCTTCGATGTTCAGAGGATCTTTTCCAATCCAGATTTTGGCAAAATCCTGAGCTAAGGCTAGGCAGGTGTTTTGTGTCTCGCCCACAATCATCGGAAAAGCAGAACATTCACCAACACCATAAAGACCTTCGTCAGAGATAATTTTGATAAATGTGTTTTGAGCAAAATCCATAACCCCAGTAGCAATTACGAAAGGTTCCATAGGAATACTCAATCTATAAATTTCAATTTCTTTGATTAGCATAATTTATTAGTTGAGAAAGCAAATGTAACGAATGATATTCCATTTTTATAAAGGTTTGGCGAAACAAATACGATTTCAAAAATTTTATAGCGCTAATTTTATATTAAGTGTAATGTTTTTAAACATTTCTTATAATTATTGTAATTATTTAATGATTTTATTCATATATTAGCAAACTCGTTTGTTATTTTATCTAATTATCATATTACAATGCAGCAAGAAGGACTTTATAACCCAGCGTTTGAGCATGATGCCTGTGGAGTTGGATTCGTAGCCCACATTAAGGGTCAGAAGTCACATCAACAGGTAGCAGATGCCTTAACGATGTTGGAAAACATGGAGCACAGAGGTGCTTGTGGTTGTGATCCAGAATCAGGAGATGGTGCTGGGATCATGATTCAATTACCACATGAATTTTTATGGGAAGAATGCATTAAGCTTGGCATTCAACTTCAAGAACCAGGATATTATGGTGTAGGAATGTTATTCCTTCCTAAAGAAGAAACCATGAACAGCATCTGCCGTGAGGTAATTGCTGAAGCTGCGAAAGAAAGAGGAATGGAATTATTGGGATTTCGTACAGTCCCAGTGAACAAAGAAGGAATAGGTCCAACAGCTTTAAGTGCAGAACCTGAAATCGTTCAATTTTTTATCTCTAGACCGGCAGGTGTTGCTAATACAGAAGATTTTGAAAGAAAATTATTTGTCCTAAGACGCTTAATTATCCAAAAAATCAAACAACATCAAGAGTATCCTCTGCCTCTTTATATCGCATCCCTTTCTTGCAAAACAATTATTTATAAAGGACAATTAACAACCTATCAGGTAGGTTCATATTTTAAAGATTTAAAAGATCCTAGAGTTGTATCGGCATTTGGACTTGTACACTCGAGGTTTTCAACCAATACATTTCCATCTTGGTCACTGGCTCAGCCATTCCGCATGATTGCGCATAATGGTGAGATCAATACCTTAACAGGAAACTTGAACTGGTTTTATGCTGGAGTAAGGGCATATTCTTCGCCTTTCTTTTCTGAAGAAGAAATGGAAATCTTACTTCCTGTAGTAGACCGTGGTCAGTCTGACTCAGCTTGTTTGGACAATGTTGTTGAGCTGTTATTGCATAGTGGCCGCAGCCTTCCCCACGTTATGCTAATGCTGGTCCCTGAAGCTTGGGACGGAAACGAACAAATGGACCCGTTGAAAAAAGCATTCTATGAATATCACGCTACCTTAATGGAGCCGTGGGATGGACCTGCAGCGTTGTGTTTTACAGATGGCAAGATAATCGGCGCAACATTAGATCGTAATGGTCTTCGCCCTTTGCGGTACGCCGTTACGTCAGATGACCGAGTAGTTGTTGCTTCGGAGGCAGGAGCATTACCAATCGATGAATCTTTGATCATTAAAAAAGGAAGACAGCAACCAGGTAAAATATTTGTGGTGGATATGGAAGCTGGAAAAATCCGTTCGGATGAGGAAGTTAAGGGCGAATTAATTCGTCAACAACCTTATGGTGAATGGATCAATAATTATAAAATCAAATTAGAAGAACTTGCAGACCCTAGGGTAACATTTACTTACCTTTCTAAAGAATCTGTTTTCAAATATCAGTTATCCTTTGGCTATTCGAGAGAAGATATCGAAACGATACTCACTCCTATGGCTCTTACAGGCTATGAACCAATAGGCTCAATGGGAACTGACGTTCCTTTAGCAGTATTGTCAGATCAGCCTCAGCATATCTCAAGTTACTTCAAGCAATTTTTTGCCCAAGTAACCAACCCACCAATTGACCCGATTAGAGAAAGATTGGTAATGAGTTTGGCCACTTTTATAGGAAACTCTGGAAATATATTGGTAGAAGACAAAAAATTCTGTCACTGCGTTACACTTGAACACCCTATTTTAACTTCTAGCGAACTGGAAAAACTTCGTTCAATAGATACAGGAGTTTTCCAAGCAAAAACAATCCAAAGTTATTTCCGTGCCGATGGCAAAGCAGGTTCTCTGGAAGCTGGTTTAGAAAGGTTGTGCCGATATGCTGACGATGCCGTTCGTGATGGATTTGAAGTTATTATTCTATCTGACCGAGCAATTGACTCTCAGCACTGTGCTATCCCATCCTTATTGGCTGTTTCGGCGGTCCACCACCACCTCATCAAAACTGGCAATAGAGGCGCTGTTGGATTAGTAGTTGAAGCAGGAGACGCTTGGGAAGTGCACCACTTTGCCTGTCTATTAGCATTTGGGGCAACAGCTATCAATCCTTACATGGCCTTGGCAAGTATCCGAACAATGAAAGAAATCGGCCAGCTAGACACTGATTTGGTATGGGAAGACTTGAAAAAGAACTATGTAAAAGCGGTATGTAATGGCTTGTTGAAGATTTTCTCAAAAATGGGAATTTCAACACTTCAATCCTACCATGGAGCTCAGATATTTGAAGTATTGGGTATAGACAGCGAAGTTGTAGATAAGTATTTCTGCGGTGCTGTTTCTAGAATTGGTGGCCTGAACCTTGATGATATTGCAAAAGAAGCATTAGCTAAGCATTGGAGAGGTTTTGAGACCAGCCGAGTAGCTCCTACTTTATTGCCTGAAGGCGGTATTTATCAATGGAAAAGAAGAGGAGAAGGTCACTTATGGAACCCTCAGACCGTTCATTTATTACAACAAGCATGTAGGACAGATGATTTTTCTACATACAAGAAATACGCTTCACTGATCAACAACCAAAAAGAACGAATGTATACTTTGAGAGGGTTGTTGGACTTTGCGAAGCACCGCAGCGCTATCCCAATCGACCAAGTCGAACCGGCAAGTGAGATTATGAAACGCTTTGCAACAGGTGCGATGTCCTTTGGATCTATCTCTCATGAAGCCCACAGCACATTGGCAATAGCCATGAACAGAATTGGAGGTAAGTCCAATACTGGTGAAGGTGGAGAGGACGAAATGCGCTATCAAAAATTACCGAATGGCGATTCTATGCGTTCTGCTATTAAGCAGGTAGCCTCGGCTCGCTTTGGGGTAACCTCAAATTACCTGACACAAGCTGATGAGATCCAGATAAAAATGGCTCAAGGCGCGAAACCAGGCGAAGGTGGTCAGTTACCGGGACACAAAGTAGATGATTGGATAGCTAAAGTAAGACACTCAACTCCTGGAGTTGGATTAATATCCCCTCCTCCACATCACGATATTTATTCTATTGAAGATTTAGCACAACTGATTTTCGATTTAAAAAATGCCAACCGTCAAGCAAGAATCAATGTGAAGCTGGTCTCTAAAGCAGGAGTAGGTACAATTGCAGCCGGGGTTGCCAAAGCACATGCAGATGTAATCTTGATTGCTGGATACGATGGTGGTACTGGAGCCTCGCCTATCAGCTCTATCAAACATGCTGGTTTACCGTGGGAACTTGGTTTGGCAGAAGCACATCAAACTTTGGTATTAAACAAATTGAGAAGCCGTGTCGTTTTGCAAGCAGATGGACAAATGAAAACAGGTAGAGATCTTGTGATTGCTACTCTCTTAGGAGCCGAAGAATGGGGGGTTGCAACTGCAGCACTGATTGCAGGCGGTTGTATTATGATGAGAAAATGTCATCTGAATACCTGTCCTGTTGGTGTGGCTACCCAAGACCCAGAATTGAGAAAACTATTTTCCGGCAAACCTGAAGATGTAGTGAATCTATTCCGTTTCTTAGCTGAAGAGATGCGTGAAATCATGGCAGAGCTAGGATTTAGATCAATCAATGAAATGGTTGGAAAAGCTCAATTCCTGAAGAAAAGAGAAAACTTAGAACACTGGAAAGTAAACAAGATCAATTTCTCTGGAATTCTTCACGTAGCTCCAAATGCAAACGGTGAGACACTTTACAATACGGAAGAGCAAGACCATGGCATGAGCATGATTTTGGACTGGGGCTTATTGAATCAGTCAAAATTAGCTCTTGATTCCAAAACTCCGGTTTTCGGAACATTCCATGTAAAAAATACAGACCGGACAATAGGAACTCTATTGTCAAATGAGATCTCAAAGATTTATGGATCAGAGGGTCTGCCTGACAATACCATCAACTTCAAGTTCGAGGGATCAGCTGGCCAATCATTTGGTGCATTCAATACCAAGGGAATTTCATTTGAACTTGAGGGCGAAGCCAATGACTACGTTGGAAAAGGACTTTCTGGAGCGCAATTAGCAATTTACCCAGCAAAAGAGAGTGGATTGGTACCTCAAGACAATATCATAATAGGAAACGTGGCCCTATATGGCGCTACATCGGGACATCTATTTATTAATGGAAAAGCAGGCGAGCGTTTTGCAGTAAGAAACTCTGGTGCGACCGCAGTAGTAGAAGGTGTTGGAGATCATGGTTGTGAATATATGACCGGAGGAAGAGCACTGATATTAGGTGAAACAGGAAGAAATTTTGCCGCAGGAATGAGTGGTGGAATTGCGTGGATTTATGATATCGCAGGAACATTCAAAGAAAACTGTAATAAAGAAATGGTTGACTTGGATCCATTGGAAACAGAAGACGAAACTGCCATCATAGCCTTGTTAAAGCGACATATTCATTTAACAAAAAGTGAAAGAGCAAATTATATCTTGACCAATTGGGCGACAGAAAAGAATCGCTTTATCAAAGTATTCCCTAGAGAATATAAAAACGTTTACAACAAAAAATTAGTTACAGCATAATCAGGAGGAACATCATCATGGGAAAACCAACAGGATTTTTAGAATTTGAAAGAGCGCTTCCTCAGAAAGATGCTGTGGAAATCAGAAGACAGAATTACCAAGAATTTGTTCACGAATTCAGTGAGGATCAATTAAATAATCAAGCAGCTCGATGCATGAACTGCGGTATTCCTTTTTGCCATTCTGGCTGCCCTCTAGGAAATGTAATCCCAGAGTTCAATGACGCAGTGTATGACGGAAATTGGGAAGAAGCATATAATATATTGTCATCGACAAATAACTTCCCGGAATTTACCGGAAGGATTTGTCCAGCTCCATGCGAATCAGCATGTGTACTGGGAATCAACAAGAACCCAGTGGCTATTGAAGAGATCGAAAAACACATCATTGAGATTGCTTACAAAAAAGGCTATGTTAAGCCGAACAAAAGCTATCTTAAAACAGGGAAAAAGATTGCCGTTGTAGGATCTGGACCTTCGGGCCTGGCTGCAGCAGCGCAATTGAACAAAGCTGGCCACGATGTGGTTGTATACGAAAGAGATGATAAAATCGGAGGATTGTTAAGGTACGGTATTCCTGACTTTAAATTAGACAAATCCGTTATCGACCGAAGGGTTAAAATCATGGAACAATCGGGAGTTGTATTCAAAACCAACGCTGAAGTTGGAAACAATGTCCCAGTACATGAACTAGATCAATATGATGCAGTTGTTCTTGCAGGGGGCTCTACAATTCCTAGGAACCTCAATATTCCAGGAAGAGAACTGAAAGGAGTCCACTATGCGATGGAATTCCTAAAACAACAGAATAAAAGAGTGGGGAATTCAACGATAGAAGTTGAAGAAATCCACGCCAAAGACAAGAATGTGCTGGTAATCGGTGGTGGTGACACAGGGTCAGACTGTGTCGGCACTTCAAACAGACATGGTGCGAAGTCTGTAACTCAATTTGAGTTAATGCCTACACCTCCGACAGCACGTACAGAAGCAATGCCATGGCCCAGCTATCCAATGTTGCTAAAAACTACAACCTCACATGAGGAAGGTTGCCAAAGGCATTGGAGCATTAGCACTAAAGAGTTCTTGGGTGATGAAGCCGGTAACTTAAGAGCGGCATTAGTCGTGGATTTGGAATGGGAAGTGGATGCCTTGGGAAGACCGGTGTCTTTTAAAGAGGTAGTAGGTTCAGAACGAGAAATTCCTTGTGAGTTGGTAACCCTAGCAATGGGGTTCTTGCACCCTCAACATGAAGGGCTATTGAAACAATTAGGACTTAAATTGACTGACCGAGGAAATGTCGATGCTACAGAATCAGAATATAAAACAAACCGTGACAAAGTATTTGTAGCTGGAGATATGAGGAGAGGTCAATCCTTAGTGGTGTGGGCAATTTCGGAAGGCCGTGAATGCGCCAGAAAGGTAGATGAGTTCCTAATGGGCACTTCAGTATTGGAAAGCAAGGAAGCTGTTTACAGCTACGCAAATGTGTAATTAATTTTAGTTTATATTTTGAACAAGCTGGAAAGAGATTCTTTCCGGCTTTGTTTTTTATAGACAAAACGCAGTAGTAGGCTAAAGTTTTGATTTAACCGCAGGTCAGATAAAAAATAATACTTAAAATCCTCTATTTGGTAGCAAGAGGAGGTTTTAGAGGAAAATAGGTTTTATATAAACGACAAAAGGTTCCAATCTTTCGATTGAAACCTTCAAATAGTAGCGGGGACCAGACTCGAACTGATGACCTTCGGGTTATGAGCCCGACGAGCTACCAACTGCTCCACCCCGCAATATATTCTTAAATGTCTTTGGATTGAACCTCGCGCTCAATCCTTTTTGTTTAGTAGCGGGGACCAGACTCGAACTGATGACCTTCGGGTTATGAGCCCGACGAGCTACCAACTGCTCCACCCCGCAATATATTTTCTAGAAATCTACTTTCACATTTGTTAAAAGCAGATTATGCTATCTCCGAATTGGAGTACAAAGATATTATTTGTTTCTTTGTAAAACAAATAAAAAATTAATTAATGTCACACAAAGCAGGATTCGTAAGTATAATCGGTAAACCTAATGCAGGTAAATCGACCTTGATGAATGCCCTAGTGGGTGAAAAGATGTCAATCATAACCCCTAAGGCTCAGACAACTAGACACCGAATCATCGGAATTGTCAATGATGACGATTATCAAATCGTTTTCTCGGATACCCCAGGTGTAATAAAACCAAATTATGACCTCCAAGAATCTATGATGAACTTCGTGATGAGTTCAATCATCGATGCCGACGTTATTTTATTTGTTACAGACATCCATGAAAAATATGATGAGAACGATGTTCTTGAAAAATTACGAAATACAAACACACCTGTCGCAGTAATAATCAACAAGGTGGATAAATCTTCTGAAGAAGAGGTAAAAGCAAAAATGGAGTTCTGGCAGGAAAAAATAAAACCTGATGCCATATTCCCAATCTCAGCTTTATTAGGATATAACGTAGAGGCTGTAATGGGATACATTAAAAGCAAAATGCCTGTACATCCCCCATATTATGAAAAAGACGAGCTGACAGATAAATCAATGCGCTTCTTTGTCTCAGAGATTATCCGTGAGAAGGTATTTAAATTATATGACAAGGAAATCCCTTACAGCACCGAAGTGATTGTGACATCTTTTAAAGAAGAAGGGCATATTACACGCATTGCCGCTGAAGTTATTGTTGAAAGAGATTCACAGAAAAATATAATCATAGGCAAGGCCGGGTCAATGATCAAGAAGGTAGGAACTTATGCCCGCCAAGATATTGAGGAGTTTATTGATGGAAAGGTATTCTTGGAACTTTTTGTTAAGGTTATCCCAGATTGGAGAAGCAAAAAGAATTATCTGAAAAGTTTCGGATACGATGATTAACGAAAAAGGGTAGAAAATAAATTCTACCCTTTTTTTATGCTTTTAATTTTCTTGGACTGAAGCTTCAAGATCGCTCAATTTTTTCTTCGGTTTTCGAGATACATCATCTTGTCCCGCCAATTTATTCCAGATGTTTCGTGACTCTTTGGTCAGCAACGGAGATACAATGGAAAGTATCAATACATAAACAACAACAAATGACTGAATAACCGGCAATAATTTACCAGCTTTTCCAATATTCGCCATAATAATTGAAAACTCCCCTCTTGCAGATAAGGTAAACCCTATATCTACTGAGTTTTTTGGTTTCAATCCAGAGAATCTACTTGCAAAATATCCGGAAGCTACGTTACATACAACAGTGATCGCAGCGGCAAATGTCGCCCAACCCACTGCTCCTCCCAAAGAATACATATCGATCGAAAGACCAAAGCTGAAGAAGAACATGGCACCAAAGAAATCCTTGAAAGGCAATACCATGCCTTCAATCTTTTTGATATATCTGGAATCTGCAAACACCAAACCTGCCATTAAAGCACCAATCGCTTCAGCAACATGGATAGTCTCAGAAAACCCAGCAATAGTAAACAATAAGCTAAATATGATCAGAATAAACAATTCCGATGATTTTTCCTGAAGTAGCCTATCAATAAAAGGCACTAATTTCCTTCCCAAAATCAAAAATGAAAGAATGAACCCCAATGCAAGCAAGGAAGTTCCAGCCACAGTCCAGAATGAACTGCTACCAGTTAATATCAACCCTGACAAGAAGGAGATATGCATGGCGATAAATAGATCATCGAACATGATCATTCCCATAATAACCTCTGTTTCTCGATTTGCAGTTCTTTTTAGATCCGTCAATACTTTTGCAACAATGGCGGTTGATGAACTGGTCATAATTCCACAGAGCACCATCATTTCTTTGAAGGGCAAATTCATCATCCAACCCACCAGCAATCCAGACATGAAATTAAGAACAACATATATACTTCCACCTGCAACAATCGACTTGCCCGATTTGATGAGCCTACCTACAGAAAATTCCAACCCTAAGTAGAATAGTAGGAATAGGACCCCAAGCCGACCCATAAAGTCTATGAACGGCTTGCTTTCCGTAAAGGTCAAAAACGACCAAACGGAATTTACGGAGTTTGTTACGCCTTCATTGCCAATTTTCACCAACAAGTCGCCAACAAAGTCAGGATAAGATTCATTTCCCAACACCATACCGATCACGATAAAAAACGGAATCACCGAAAATTTTAGCCTATTGGCCAATAAGCCAACAAGTGCTACCAATAAAACTGCTATTCCAATTTCTATAATGAGGTTACTGTGCATAAAAAATTATAGTAAGATTTCTTTTAAAAGTTTGATGTTCTTTTGCTTTCCGGCGATGACAAGAGTGGTGCCGGGGGTAATAACGTAATCAGGACCCGGGTTAATAATGGTCTCTTCTTCTCGTATTGCTGCAATAATGGATGCTCCGGTACGTTGTCTTACTTCCAACTGACCGATACTTTTATTTACGCCATCATTTGAATCTCCAACTTTGTACCATTCAATGCGTAAATCATCCAAAGCCACCTCAATGGTTTCCAAAGCTTTTGGTTTATATGACAACCCTCCCAAAATCCCTGCAACTTGACGTGATTCTTCATCAGACATGGTCATTACACAATGAGTTTCGTTGTCTTCATCTTCATGACGGTACAACTCCCTACGGCCATCATCATGGATGACAACGACCATACTGTCTCCAGCATCAGTTTCAATTTGGTATTTCTTACCAATACCAATCAGGTCACTTTCTCTAACTATCGACATGATTTCCTTTTATTTAATTAAAAATTAGAAAAATTATTAGTTCCGTTATTCTCAAATATATTGAATTCAGATGTATTATTCAGCATTTATGATCTTATAACTGCCGTCTGATTTCTTTTCTGGCCTACCAACCGCTATGTTTTTGGAATGGTAAAACAAAAACACCCAACCTTCAGGAGCACCTGCCGCCCAATATTCGGCCCTTAAATCACGAGCTTTCCTGCCATCATAGTCATACTTGGCGATAAAACTCCTGAATATTTCTTCTGGCTCAGGCAATTCATCTCCCCCAAAGAAAAAATGTTCACCCTCAGTTTCAATATGAAACACTTGATGAAACTCACTGTGACCACCAGAAAGTTCATAGCGAATCTCGGGTGTTAGCTGACCATCACCATTTACAAACAGAATATTGCCACTGCGCTGCAATACATCAAACACTTCCGTGCGATAAGAAGGGTTTTCTGAACTATAGGCATCCTCCCACTCCTTTTCTTGGATAACATATTCTGCATTCGGAAATGCCAATCGTTTCACCCCATCTTTCACATCCACCATACCACTTGCATGGTCTTTGTGAAGATGTGACATCAATACATAACGAACATCATTCACCGAAAAACCTAATTTCTTAATGTTCTCATGGATGACCAACTCCCCAGCTTCATTGCGGAGGCCTAAACCAGTATCTAAAACGATAAGCCCGTCTTTGGTCTCTATTAAAAATGGATGTACATGAATAAACAAGGATCCAGGTCTATCTTTTGGATCATCTTTCTTTGGATCGAAGGGAATAAATTGCTTGCTTTTATCAACAGAATAAGAACCTTCAAACAGTGAGTGCGCTCGAGCCATTTGTATTTGTTTGTTATCTTGACAGTTATGTGTGTATATCAGGATACATCCTTGACCTCATTAGGTAAGTCGCTTGATATAATGTATCTTTACACGTTAATTAGAAGGCAAAGATATGCAAAAAAGGTGGGTGCTGAAACCTAAAAAGAACGTAGACAAAATAAACAAGCTCCAACAGGAACTGCGTGTAAACCCGATCATCATCGAACTTTTAATTAACAGAAAAATAGAAACTTACGAAGCAGCAAAAGAATTCTTTAGACCTTCCTTAGAACATCTCCATGATCCATTTCTGATGAAAGATATGGATAAAGCTATAAACCGTATTGAAAAAGCAATCGGCAATAAAGAAAAAATATTGATTTATGGTGATTATGATGTAGATGGCACTACAGCAGTATCGGTAGTTTACAGTTTTTTCAGGGATTTCAACTCCGGTTTAGAATTTTACATCCCTGATCGGTATAGCGAAGGATATGGAATTTCTAATCAAGGAATTGATTATGCCGCAGAAAATGGATTCTCATTGATAATTGCATTAGACTGCGGAATCAAAGCCACTGATAAAATTGAATATGCCAATACAAAAGGGATCGACTTTATTATTGGAGATCATCATTTACCAGGACCAGAATTGCCTAATGCAATTGCTGTCTTGGATCCAAAACGCACCGACTGTCCTTACCCTTACAAGGAATTGTCTGGTTGCGGAATTGGTTTTAAAATAATCCAAGCTTTTATCAAACAAAATCAAATGCAAATGGAACTGGCTTACCAATATTTGGATTTGGTAGCAGTAAGCATAGCATCGGATATAGTCCCTATTACGGGAGAAAACAGAACGCTAACTTATTTTGGCCTTAAAAAATTAAATAGCAATCCATGCTGGGGATTAAAAGCATTAATTAATCTATCAACCCATAAAGCAGAACAATTCACAATTAATGACATTGTTTTTCAAATTGGCCCTCGAATCAATGCTGCAGGAAGGATTAAACATGCTAAAGATGCCGTCAAACTCTTGATTTCAAAATCGCTTCCTGAAGCAACAGAATATTCAGAAAGTGTAGATGTTCAAAACAATGAGCGCAAGGATTTTGACCTCAAAATCACCCAAGAGGCATTGGAACTCTTGGACAATAATGTGCAATTGCAGAAACAAAAAACAACAGTCCTTTATAAAAAAGACTGGCATAAAGGAGTCATTGGAATCGTTGCCTCAAGACTTACCGAAAGATACTATAGACCAACCATTATCCTGACGAATACGAATGGGCATATCGCAGGTTCTGCGCGTTCAGTAGTTGGTTTTGACCTGTATGAAGCTTTGAGTGAATGCAGTGATCTGTTAGACCAATATGGCGGCCACAAATATGCAGCAGGATTAACCATGCAATTAGAGAATATTAACTTATTCCAAATGCGTTTTGAAGAGGTAGTCAGTAGAAGCATAAAACCAGAGATGTTGCAACAAGAGGTAGCTATCGAAAAAGAAATCAGATTATTAGAAATAAATTCTGATTTCTACAAATTACTACGTCAATTTCAACCTCATGGACCAGAGAATGAATCACCTACTTTCCTTGCTAAGCAAGTCACCATGGGTTATAATGCCAACGTCGTTGGAGGAACCCATCTCAAATTTTCTGTTAAACAATCTGATTCTCCCAAATTCGATTGTATCGGGTTCGGTCTAGGTGAATATTGTGAAGCTATCAATACTGGCAAACCATTCGATATTTGCTTTAGTATTGGAGAAAATACTTGGCGCGGCAAAAAGAATTTGCAATTAATTGTTAAAGCAATTCGATTTTAAAAAATATATTTGCATATAAGGGTTTTAAACACATGATTCTAAGAGCAGAACATTTAATTAAAAAATATAAACAGCGTACCGTAGTAAATGATGTATCCTTTCATGTTGAGCAAGGAGAAATTGTTGGTCTATTGGGCCCTAATGGTGCCGGAAAGACAACTTCTTTCTACATGATCGTAGGATTGATTAAACCAAACGAAGGCCACGTTTACTTAGATGATTTAGAAATTACCCAAGACCCAATGTACAAGCGTGCTCAACGCGGAATTGGGTACCTTGCCCAAGAAGCATCCGTCTTCAGAAAACTTTCTGTTGAAAATAATATCCTCGCAGTTCTAGAAATCCATTATCCCAATAAAGAAGAAAGAAAAGCGAAACTTGAAGAATTGCTTACGGAATTCAGCTTACACCGTGTTAGAAAAAATAGAGGTGATTTACTTTCCGGAGGTGAACGCCGAAGAACAGAAATCGCACGCGCACTAGCGGCAAACCCCAATTTTATTCTTCTTGATGAACCATTTGCAGGGGTAGACCCGATCGCAGTTGAGGAAATCCAGACCATCGTGGCTAAATTAAAAACCCGAAATATTGGTATTCTAATCACAGACCACAATGTGCAAGAAACATTATCAATAACGGATAGAGCATACCTCTTAACAGAAGGAAAAATAATGTTGACCGGAACACCTGAAGAAATTGCAGACAATGAACTAGCCCGCAAATTTTACCTAGGACGACATTTTGAATTAAGACGTAAAAAATTCTAAAATTAAAGATTACGCATAACCATGGCCTTATTGAACTCTCTTTTTACTTGGATAATGAAAAAGCGGATGCATCAGATTGATCTGTTCATGAAGTATCCCCATGATGTCCAAGAAGAGTGGTTTCAAAGTCTTATTTCAGCCGCTGAAGCAACTGAATGGGGCAAGAAATATGGCTATAACAGCATCTATACGCCTGAGGAATATAAAAATAGAGTCCCTATCCAGGATTACGATGATATAAAGGTATATGTTGACCGAATGATCAAAGGAGAGCAAAATATCCTTTGGCCATCAGATATCAAATGGTTTGCAAAGTCATCAGGTACAACCTCAGACCGCAGCAAGTTTATACCAGTTAGTATTGAAGCTTTGGAAGAATGTCATTATCAAGGGGGTAAAGACATGCTTTCTATTTACTGCCATAATAAACCGGAAAACAAAATTTTTATGGGCAAATCGGTGGTAATCGGAGGGTCATCCCAAATCAACAATTTTAGCCCCGATTCTTATTATGGAGATTTATCTTCCATCCTCATAAGAAACCTACCATTTTGGGCAGAATTTAAGCGAACCCCAACTTTAGAAGTAACGCTGAATCCGAATTTTGAAGAGAAAATCGAACAGATAGCTCAAATAACCATCAAAGAAAATGTTACGAGCTTGGCCGGAGTACCAACATGGAATATGGTTATGGCAAACAGAATCTTGGAAATAACTGGAAAAGAAAATCTCCTCGAAGTATGGCCTAACCTTGAGTTTTACAGCCATGGAGGCGTAAGCTTCAAACCATATAGAGATCAATTTAAAAAATTGATCCCTTCAGAAAACATGTATTACCTTGAAAACTATAATGCTTCTGAGGGATATTTCGGCTTGCAAGATCGATCTGATTCAGATGATTTGCTATTGATGTTGGATTATGGTATTTATTACGAATTTCTCCCAATGGAAAACATCAACGACGAATGGCCGAAAACGCTTTGTCTGCATGAAGTTGAACTTGGAAAAAATTATGCTTTGATTATTTCAACAAATGCTGGTTTGTGGCGATATAAAATTGGTGATACCATCAAGTTCACCTCACTATCTCCATACCGATTCCAAATCTCTGGTAGAACAAAACAATATATCAATACGTTCGGGGAGGAAATTATAGTAGATAATGCTGAACATGCATTACAAGTAGCATGCAAAGCAACTGATGCAAACATCCAAGACTATACGGCAGGCCCTGTTTATTTTAATGACAAAACCGCTGGGGCACACGAATGGATTATTGAATTTGAAAAGGAGCCAAATGACTTAGTAAGATTCAGTGAAATATTGGATGCGACATTAAGGGAAATAAATTCTGATTATGACGCGAAGCGCTATAAAGACATGGCACTTTCATTCCCGATAATTCACAATGTCCCGAAAGGAACATTTTATGCTTGGATGAAAAGCCGAGGCAAGTTGGGTGGACAGAATAAAGTTCCTCGCTTAGCTAACAGCAGGGAATATTTAGATCCACTTTTAAAGTTAATTCAAAGCCTTTAAAACTATTCTTAAACCGAGTAGGTTCAAGTACTAATAAAAACACCTTCACAGGTAAACAATCTATTAGGGGCGAATTGCAGTTTTATATAGATAGACAAAAAAGCCAAGGATAAATTTCCATCCACCTACTGTAGGTGTGGCTTGAGCATTTAAATCAGTCGATTCTCTTTCCATTTTGGATTTGTTAGTTAAAACCTTTAATTATATGCCTTCAATACTTTTACAAATTGTCTCTAAATACTAGCTATCAAATTTCCCGGCTACCGTCCTGCACTTTACTATTGATAATGGTTAGAAATCTTTCAATATGTTGTCAAAAGCATATGCCTTATTCCAAATACTGTACCGATAATCAAATTGTAGTTTAAACTCGCAATCTATCTTTAATTTCCAAAATCGAGTATAGCAAAGTATACACATCATTGCATAGGAAAACAGACAGAACATTTTTAAAACGACAAATCACCTCAGCTTTTATTTTTTTTCCCTAAATTGCACAGCAATAAACATTCTTTTTGACATGAGTGCCATAGAAAATATCACTATTCAAGTAGAGCCTACGCAACAATCTAGAATTTCGCAAGTAGACTTTGACAACTTAAAATTTGGTCAAATTATGTCTGACCATATGTTGGTCGCAAATTATGACAACGGACAATGGGAAGAAGTAAAGATTGTTCCTTACGGAAATCTCAGCGTGAGCCCATCCATGTCTGCACTGCATTATGGACAAGCAATCTTTGAAGGTATTAAAGGATATAAATTTGAAGACGGTACGGTTAGTATTTTCCGCCCCGACAAAAACTGGGAAAGATTCAATAAATCAGCAGCTCGTTTAGAGATGCCTGAGGTTCCTGAAGAAATCTTTATGGACGGATTGAAAAAACTATTGGATGTAGACCGAAACTGGATCCCTTCAAAACAAGGAACAGCATTGTATATCAGACCCTTCATGTTTGGTACTGAGGCAGCGTTGGGTGTACACCCTTCAAAATCTTACCAATTCATAATCATCACTTGCCCAGTAGGTGCGTATTATAGCAAACCAATCAGCTTAAAAGTGGAAACGCACTACACACGTGCTGCAGAAGGTGGAGTAGGATTTTCAAAAAATGCAGGAAACTATGCATTATCATTACACCCTACACAATTGGCAAATAATGAAGGCTATGACCAAATTATGTGGACAGATGCTCTAGAACACAAATACATCGAAGAAGCTGGTACAGCAAACTTAATATTCAGAATCGGAGATACCATAATCACCCCACATGGCGATACCATCCTACATGGTGTTACCAGAAGAACGATCATGGAACTTGCCGAAAAATGGGGCTACAAAGCTGAACAAAGAAAAGTATCTGTCAAAGAACTTATCGATGGTATCAAAGCTGGTGAAGTATCAGAAGCATTTGCCGCAGGAACAGCCGCAACAATAACACATATCGACAGAATCGGATTCGAAGGACAAGACTATACTCTACCTCCAGTAGAAGGACGCGAATTCTCAAACAAGGTTTTAGCGTACTTAAATGATTTAAGATACGGTAAAATCGAAGATCCATTTGGTTGGAACTTTATTGTAAAATAAAATATCATACTATGAAAAAGGCCACCAATAATGGTGGCCTTTCTATTTTAAATCCTACTTACCGGTTTCCCAACCTGGATTTTGTTCTAGATTTTTATTCAATACCAAATCTTCAATTGGAATCGGAAAGAAATACATTCTTTCGTTGAATGCACGTCCATTTGGAAGAGTTTGGGCATAAGGAAGAATTAAGCCTTCTTTGTTTAAGATAATATCTGTCCCTACTTTAATTGACGGGTAATCACTTTGATTAAATTTCATGCCTTCTACTGGCATCGATAGTAACTTCAAAGCTTTCCAACGAATAAGATCGTCCCAACGAGCATTTTCAAAAGCCAATTCAATCCTTCTTTCTCTTCTGATTTCTCTCAATATTGGGTTTACAGAATATCCAACATACGTATTATAAATCTGATCTAATCTTGGATCACTTGGTTCTTGTCCTATAATAAGGTTTGGCATTCCAACCCGTGCCCTCAGCATATTAATGGTTTGATCAATAACTGCTTGAGGCAGTTGTCCTAGTTCTGCCTTAGCTTCAGCGTAATTCAGCAGAATCTCAGCATATCTCATAATTGGAGCCGCTTGTAGCCCATTCGCTGTTCTTGCCCAATCATCTGGGTCGTTTATGAACCACTTTGCCCATCTATACCCTGTAACTGCCAAATTACCATTGGCTGTATTTGATCCTTTGATCCCTGGTAGTGGATTGGCGGTAGTACCTGTCATTCCGATTCCAGTCCTCAAAGTATATTCACCAGGTAAACAAATCGTTTGTCTTAACCTCGGATCTCTGTTTTCAAATTCAAGTACTAAGGAGTTTTTACCCTTGTACAATGGGCTCGTACTGATTGATTGACCGTCCACACACAGGTAATCATCTACCAAACTTCTTGTAGCACTAGATCCACCATTTCTGTTGTTTTGCGTAAAATATCTACTGAATGCAGACCCCAAGGTAAGCGATGCATTATAACCTCTCCAATAAATAATTTCCTTATTTCCTGCATATGACAGCTTCGCAAACATCTCATTGTACACCTTATTTTTATCGCCTGATACAATCGAATACTTATTAGAATTAATCAATTTTTCAGAGGCTTCAACAGATAATTTCAAATATTTATCAGCATTGTTTTTCTTGTGATATTTCCTGAAAGTACCTTCAAAAAGTCCAATCCTAGATTTTAGGAAATATGCCATGTCTTTGTTGACCCTTCCAGAATTATTTGAGTTATCTGGCAATAGGTCAATAGCTTTATCCAACACCATGAGCACAGAATCCATAACCTCTTCTCTAGGATTTCTCTTGGCAAAAAGCTCTTCAGAGTCTGTCTGCAAATCCTTGGTTAACCAAGGAACATCACCAAAAAGTTTTACCTTTTCAAAATATTCCAATGCCTTGAAAAAATTAATCTCTCCGAGATACACCGCATACTCATCTTCGGATAAGCTGGTTTTCTTATAATGATTCAGAAAGTAATTTATTTGTCTTAGGTTCTCCCAATTCCATCCCCCTTCATTGGACTTTACAGTCAAATAAGCGATATAGTCATTATTTGTGACCTTCGAATAATTGCTGGTAACAGCATTATCCGTAATGATATCTCCATACACTAATGTTGCTTCATTGATCCCTTTTGGATCGACGTTATTAGCTTGAAAACCAGTTCCAAATCCCGCCAAATATTCAGGATACAACGTGTTTACATAGAGTTCAAAGTCTTTTTTAGAATTCCAAAAATTGTTCTCTGGTCTGTCAGCCTCAGGAGAACGCTCTAAATAGTCATCATTACATCCTGCCAACAATACCACAGACAGAATGCTTGTTATCAATAATTTATATGATTTCATAATATTTTTCATGATTAAAAGGTTGCTTGAATACCAAAAGCATAAGATTTCATAATAGGATAGTTCAAACTCAACAATTCAGGGTCAAATTGTTTCGGAACTTTCTTAAATTCTAATAAATTGAATGCAGAAACATTCACTTTGATGCGTTTGAATTTAACTGCCTCTGCCCATTGTGTAGGAACTGTATACCCTAATGAGATATTCTTTATTCTTAAATAAGCACCATTCTGAAGAAATCTCGTTTGAACGTGTTTGTTTTTTTCTGCTGGATAGTATCCCGGAAATTTAGCACCCGTATTCTCTGGTGTCCAAGAATCATTATAAATATTGTAAGTTCCGATTGCGCCAGCTCCCCAATATAGATTGTTGTTAATCCAAACATCCCTTTTTCCAACACCCTGTAAGAAAATATTGAAATCAAAATCTTTATATCTCAAGTTTCCATTTAAACCATAAGAGTATCTAGGAGTACTATTTCCAATAATATGACGGTCACCGGGATTGTCCAAAGTGTTGGTTCCATTTGTAATAACTCCGTCTCCATTTAGATCAGTATATCTTACATCACCAGGAAACCATAATTTATCCAGGTTCTTTTGAGTTTCTGCTGGATTTACAGCGTCAATTTCAGCTTGGTTCTGAAATAAACCATAAGTTTCATAACCCCAAATATCTCCGATATTAAACCCAGAATATAATTTGTTCAACAAGTAACTGTCATTTCCTTGGTACGTTATCACTTTGGATTTATAATCTCCTAAAGTCAAAGCCACATCATATCCTAAGCCCCCTGCGGTCTCATTTTTATATTTAGCAATCAGTTCCCATCCTTGAGATTGGATTTCACCAGAATTACTGACAGGTGCCTCAGCACCAATTATTGCAGGGTAACTAGCACCATCCGTTAAGATATCAACAGTATTTCTTCGGAACCAATCAAAATTTATCTCAAAATTCTGGAATAAATTGATGTCAGCACCAATGTTCAAGGTAGTCGCAGTTTCCCATGTATAATTTGCATCTACTAATTCGGGAACCGAGATGAAACTTGGTCTAACTCCGTCAAATTCATAAGGCAGGTCTTGTTCTTGTATTAAAATTGGGATGTAATCATAATACCCTACATCTTGGTTACCAATACTACCATATGAGCCTCTAAGTTTTAGGAATGAAACAACACTGTCCCAGTCTTTGGCAAATTCTTCCTCCGAAACAACCCATCCCGCAGAAAAGGAAGGGAAGAATTTAAATCTACCCGATTTTTCAAATCGTGAAGATCCATCGTATCTTCCATTCGATTGTAATAAATACTTGCCTTTATAATCATAAGATAGACGATAAAATATACCCCGTACTGCCCAATCCAAAAAGTCGTCGTCACCCGTCAAACGTCCACTTGCGCCTTTGATAAAATCTACTCCCTCAGCTATATCTGTTTTCTGAGCCCACAATGAATTATAATTATACCATTCTTGGTTGTATCCCAAAACTCCAGAAATATTGTGCCCTGATTCGAAAGATTTAGAATAATCTGTATAGATGTTAATGGTATACTGATTTGATCTGGATCTGAAATCATAAATCCTTGAAGGTGAGGTGTGCGAATTTGCAGGCTTCCATCCTCCTGGCTCTATTCTATTCAAAGTTGGAATGATACTTTTATTTTGGTTGTTAACAGTTTTATAGGCTAAATCTGCTTTGATGTTCCATCCTGGCAAAGGTGTAATAGTTGGGTTTACCATAATGGTCATGTTTTCATTATTGTTCAGGTTGGATGAACCATAATCCATGAAGGACAATATATTATCCGTATACATTCTACCTACCGGTGAGTCTTCAGGGGTAAATAGTGGCATGTTCACATTTCTTCCTGGCTCTTGAGCTAGCGCTAACCACCATCCACCTTTTCCACTTGGATTGTATGGCTCCTTTTATCTCTTGTAGGAATAATTGTTCCTAGTGTCAATCTTAAACCAATCGTTTATCTTGACACCGATATTCGCAACCATATTGTAGCGATGTAGTTTATCAGTATTAAGTTTATAGATACCATTTTGCTTTTGATAGCCTAATGAGGTATAATAAGTCACCTTGTCATTACCTCCTGAGAACGAAAGATTATGTTTCTGTAATGGAGATGATGTAGCTAAGGCGTCCTCATAAGGGTTTTGATTGGCAATCCAAACCGGGTTGCCTTTGGAATCTAAATAATATGGACTTGTCGTTGAAGGATTATCCATATATTCTTTAATCTTCTGTAACTTCAATTCTTCATTAGGTCCAGCTGTTCTGCCTCCTTGCAAGGTAAAACCTTTGATATAGGCATCCTGCAAATCATAAGCATTCATGACATCCGGAATAGCTGATGCCATGCTCCATTGAAATGAATTAGAGTAATCAACATTTGACCGTCCACTTTTTCCGCTTTTGGTCGTTATCAACACAACCCCAAAGGCAGCCCTCGAACCATAAATAGCACTAGCTGACGCATCTTTTAAGGTCGTAACGGATTCAATATCCTCTGGATTAAGGTTGTTGAAGTCCATTTGGATTCCATCTACTAAAATTAATGGTGAGCCATTGCTGGAGACATAACGTTTTTCATCATCGTTATATTCCAAGGAAGTAGTACCACGAACATTTAAATTAGTTGACGCATTGGGTGACCCATTGTTTACAGAAACATTTAAGTTCGGAATCAATCCTTTCAATGCTTGACCTAAGTTCGCGACTGGTCGGTTATTAATTTGATCAGCATTGACTTGTGTTATGGCGCCAGTAAGATCTTTTTTCTTTTGTGTACCGAAACCCACTACCACCACCTCTTCCAAAACATCCTCTGAAGGCATTAATGTCACATTGGAGGCAGCATTGGCAGGAATCTCTCGGGTTTGAAATCCTTGATAACTGAACACCAAAATATCGCTGTTCGAATTTACCTCCACGCTGAATGCTCCATCCTCATCTGTGCTAGTGGAAGTAGTAGTACCCTTAACTGAAACTGTCACACCCGCCATCGGCAATCCTTTATCGTCCTTTACGATACCATTCAGCGTTTGTTGGTCTTCAACATTTAAAACAGCAAGGTAATGGGTTGATAAAATATTCTTCGCATCTAGATTTCCATGGCATAAAAAAAGACCGGAGGAAAACAATACAACCTTCCAATTAAACCAATTAGATTTAATCGGTGAATTTGACCTTAAATAGTTCATTATTTGGTTTTTATATTAGATTATTAAAAATAATAGAGTTGAATAAGCTAGATTTATAAAGTGTTCAAATAACCTTATAAATTCAATCTATACCAATATTTCTCTCAACGAAATCGATTGCACAATTCAAGAAAACGTTTTCGTAAATAAACTTCAGACAGTTAAATTTTATATTCCGCTGATGATTTTATGGAATTTTATTTACTATCGGTTCAATTTAGTAGCATACCTCCACTGACTCGATTCAATATCATCCTTATCAAATACGGCAAAAGAGAAAAAAAAAGGAGATCTCACGACCTCCTTTCAACAAAACTTAACAAACTCTATTTATTACATTTTTGCATCCATCAGCTTCTCAGAAGACTTTGAGGGCTGACCTAATTCCATTTTAATGACAAAAGCACGGTTGGATTGAAAATCATTAGGAATAATCACATCGTAATAAGTGTTTTTATCCAAATCCAAACCAATATCTGATTGCGAAACCTTCAATTCTTGCCCGTTTGCCAATAAAACTGCCTTTATTGGAACCTCTGTAGATTTCTTAGGTACTGCAATTCGTGCAATATTATGTACTGGTCTATTGAATACCGTTAGGTATAGATTTTTATCTTTTTGAGTATAATATCCTAGCTTGGTTTTAGGAAGGTCAACATGTCTGACGCCATATACTGCCTCAGCATTCACTTTCATCCAATCGCCTAATTCTTTAGCGATTATATCTTCTTCCGGATGCATTAATCCGTTGCCATCAGGACCAAAGTTTAAAACAAAATTCCCATTCATGGAGACCGTTTGCATGAGCATATCCAAGAGGTCATCGGTGGTTTTGGTATAGAGTCCAGACCAATCCTTCATATATCCCCATCCGTTTGGTGGAATAGTCATAACTGCATCCCAATCATTCCCATCTAACCATTCATATTCTTGAGGAAGTTTTCTCTCCCACCCTTGTTCATAGTCTCCCAAGATCTCACCGTTGCTATCAAAATGTCGTTTGCCGAATTCATCATTCCTAAATCGAGAACCAATAATCAAACCTGGATGTTTTGCACGCAACTCCTTCTCCAAATTATAGGTAAAATCATATGCCTTCACCCAAGACTGATCCCATGTTCCATCAAACCAAAAACCTTTGATTTCAGGATACAGGTCAAGCAGCTCCATCAATTGATTTTTTGTATACTGTAAAAACTTATTGTATTTTTTCTTTTCCTCCTCGGTTTGTGGTTCTTTCGTCAGATAATCAGGATTATTCCACTCCAAAACAGAAAAATATAAATACACATCGATTCCTTGTGCAGTATAGGCATCAACCACTTCTTTTACAATATCTTTTTTATAGGGAGATTTAGTGATATTGTAGTCCGAATATTTTGTTGGCCACAATGCGAAACCGTCATGATGTTTAGTGGTAAAGATCATATATTTGGCTCCCATGTCTTTGGCTTGTTTAGCCCAGGCATTGGCATCAAAATCTTTTGGATCAAATTTCTTATATAGGTTGTCATATGTCTTCTTCCAATCCTTTGGCGCTGTTTCACCGCTCCATGTACGAATCCATTCTGAAGCAGCAGCACCTTTTCTTGCACTAACGCCCTCCCATTCATTTCCAGGTATAGCATACAGTCCCCAATGAATAAACTGACCAAGACCATAATCCCTGAATTTTTCCATAGCTGGGTCTGTTCGGTGCTTTGGTGTCAGCGTTCCATACTTTACTTCTTTTCTTTCTGTCGGTTTTATTTTAGGACCTGTCCATTGTGCATTTGCTAATTGACATGATAGCACCGTAAGAGCAGAAAGCACGGAGTATTTAAATATCTTTTTCATTATAAATTCTCTATTGTAGTGTCCAAATCATATCATCAGTAAGCTCAGTATTTCCATTTTTACCTGAAGCTTGGATTTTATTTTCTCCTTTTTGAAGTTGTACATTATCAATCACCCAATGCTTCGAATTAACACCTTGTTTGGCACTATAAGCTTTTCCATTTACCGTTACCTTAACATTGGGAAGATTTGAAAAAAGTTGAATTTTTGCCACGTTATTAGATCGTAGGCTATCCCTTCTATTTGCCAAATAAATCATGGGTTCTGGATTCCAGTTTGCTTTGTACCAATAAAAAGAATCTTTTTTCCGCTTGCGGTCAAAGGTGATCAACCCTTTTAGATTTCTGGCGTTCACACCACCCCGATTCCAGGCTGGAACTGCAAATTCAAAAGCATTCCATAAATAAGAGGCCAAAATAATAGGATTCTTTTCGATCGCTGCCCATTGCTGAATATGGGTTTCAGTCTGATAATTTTCAGGAAATGCCTTTCCGGAAATAACATCAGTTGGAGGTTCCACCGTTTCTTTACTGATATCTATATTTCCATCAGCACCATATTCTGACAACATGATTTTGTAATCAGGAAAATCCTGTTGTACTTTCTGAGCCCAAGGACCTAAATCTTCGATTTTTCCACCATACCAGCCAAAATAATGGTTGATTCCTTGAACATCAGTGCTTAAATTTTCCTGCCTGTCAATAACATTATAACCGGTCACAGCAACAGTATATCGATCTGGGTCTAACGTTTTTGCAATGTCATTCAACTCTCTAGATAATACAGGAACTTGTTCATCAGCAGTCTTTGAATAAACTTCATTGTGAACACCCCAAATATAAATTGAAGGGTGGTTGAAATTCTGTTTTACCAATTCTGACATCTGCTGTTTAGCATTATCATTTTCATAGTAAGACACACGGTTTACAAATGGAATTTCAGCCCATGTCAAAAACCCTATGGAATCAGCTAAAGAATAAACTTCAGGAGATTGCTGATAATGTGCCAGACGAATTGTGGTAGCTCCCATTTCTTTAATCAACATGAAATCTTCCTTATGCTGCTCAAAGCTCAGTGCAGAGCCAAAACCTTCACGATCCTGATGTCTCGTCACGCCATACATTGGATATTTTTTGCCATTTAAAAAAACGCCATTGCCTGCAATTAATTCAACATGCCTTACACCCAAAGGTTGTTTTACAACATCAAGCTCCTTACCATTGGAAACTAACTTCGCTGTTAAAGAATATAAATATGGATCCTTAATCCCATCCCACAAATGCGGCGATTTCATGTTTATAATTTCATTTACATAAGTTACACCTTGTGGAGAAACTGAGATAGCCTGTTTTTCAGTTAATATGGTTTTACCAGCCATATCTTTAATCTCAATGACAAGGTCTGCGTTTTGGGTGTGCTTTTCCTTGGTTTCTATTTTAGCTTCTACATGGATTTCAGCAGACTTACCGGATACATTTTTTTGTTTAATGAAAATACCCGGAGCCGCCTGGTCTGTGACAACAAAATTTGTCTTATTAGTCGTTATGATATGTACAGGTCTATAAATTCCTCCGTATACTGGAAACAAAAAATGATTGATAGGAATAATGTCTTTCCTCGACTTATTATCTGCAACAACCGTAATCGTATTCTCCTTCTCATAATCTATTGAATTCGTAATTTCAAAAGCAAACATAGAATAACCACCCTTATGCTCACCAATATAATTACCATTAACAAAAAGCTGAGCTACAGCCCCAACTCCTTCAAACTTCAGAAATGTTCTCCTGTTTTTATCCTCTGGAGATGCAGTATATGATTTTTGATAAACAGCCTTGCCTTCAAAAAAATTACGGTCAAGCTGCATATCGGTTTTGTTATAAGTATGTGGAAGTTGAATGTCTTCCCAGACTTCAAGCTTCGTCCATTGGCCCTGATTATCAAAATATTTTTGGCCATTTTCGAAATCAGTGAAAAATGTGGAATTGTTTGCTTTGTAAAATTTCCAACCCTCATTAAACGATTTCTGAATCCTCGACTGCCCAAGTGAAACTTGACTAATCAAAAGACCAATTGAAATGTATAAACTTTGTTTAAATAAGAATTTGTTCATGTGATAGGTATATAATAAATCCGAAGATAAGTAAAAGCATTTGGTCAAAATTCTAACAAACGATTGCGTAACTAACGAAATGGTTTTCGTAACAAATAATTACCCGAAAACAGGTATTTATACCCAGTAGCGTCCTAAACGAGGGAAAAAATGGCGGTGGATTTATACAGCAGGGAATGCTATATTTAATTCGCCAAAATTGATCCATCGCCATGGTAAATATAAACGTATTCTCTCAGATTTTGGGACTCGTAGATCGGAACATTTTCAAAAAATTGGTTCACGAACATCAATCTGACAAACATCACAAGGGCATCAACAGTTGGACGCATTTTGTGAGCATGCTATTCTGCCATCTCTCTTCGGCAGATTCGGTTCGTGACATTTCTAATGGACTCCGCAGCACTACTGGCAACATGAAC
>NZ_PEBA01000024.1:0-29910 GCF_002734235.1 Sphingobacterium sp. 1.A.5 | reverse complement strand
GGTCAGATGAAAAGCAACAACAGGTTTACCCGGTTCACAATGAAAGGTCTGGAGAAGGTCGCTGTGGAATTCGGTTTGATGGCCATTGCCCATAACCTCAGAAAATGGGCAAAAAAGTGGAAAGACAAAGCTTTTATCGGTAAACCAGGTGGCAAAAACTCCCTGTTTGCGATAAATCAAGCCATCAACATGCTGAAAAGTACAAAACATCGACTTGCAGCCTAATATTGCTCATGAAATTATAATGGAGCTCCAGAAAGCTATAAAACAGAAGAAGGTGCCTTTTTAGACACCTTCTTCTTTTCTCAGAGATAATATAAATTATTCCGCTTTGGAATTTAAGTTTGTATCAGCAATGGATGTTAATTTTTCATCACATGCTTTCTCCTCATCCAAGGTTTTTAATAGAGTTTTTAGTGCATCTTTATGCTCCAATACTTTTGCAAATGCTGCAAGTGTACCATAAGTAGCTATTTCGTAATGTTCTACTTTTTGAGCTGCTGCGATAATACCAGCATCACGTACTGCTCCTGGCTCTGTTTCTTCCATTATGCCCTTTCCTTCCTCTAACAATCCTGCCATAGCATCGCATTTTTCAGCCTTTGCTTTTACGCCAATAGATTTAAAAACAACTTCCAATCTGCTGACATGTTCCTTGGTTTCCTCAAGATGTCCCTGTATGGCAGCCTTCAATTTTGGAGAAGTAGCATTTTTCTCCATTTTAGGCAATGCCTTTACAAGTTCTTTCTCTGCCCAGTAGATGTCCTTTAAACCATCTTCAAATAAATCCTGCAGATCTTTTGCTGCATCCGATTTTGCTTTTACTTTTGTCTCTTTTGTTGTTGTAGCCATAGTAATTAATGATTTAATTTATACCCTAAGGACAAAGATTTCAGCAAATAGTTCTTGAAAAATTAAAAATATTTGTTTGACCATATTCTTATTCAGTTTAACATGTTCACAAAACATTTCTTCATTTTTATCGTTTATTAAATAGCAATAAATGAGCTAATTATGAAGTTAAATGTTATTCTCTTTTTTCTAATTATTTTAATTACCAGTCAGGTTCTAGCACAAGAAGTTACTGTTAAAGGAATCGTCAAAAATTTACCGGACAGTGTTGAATATATAAATTTTTCTACCAAGGAAGGCTATCATTATATGAAGATCAACAATGGGAAATTTGAGTTTAAGGTCCATGCTGGATCTGGGAAAGATAAATTATATCATGCCTATTTTGTTCTCACTAAATCTGAATTCCCTTCCTTACAGAATTTGCAAGATGCATTATTTGATAGGAGTGAGGTCTCATGGGAAAAGGATCCAATAGCAATATTAATCGACTCCAATCATTTGGAATTAGAAATAGATGCTAAAGAAAAGGTTGCCCTGGTGAAAGGAAGCCAAATCAATAAACAAAACTCCGAAATGCAAAAGTTATCTCGAGAGAAACGCAAAATCTATGAACAAAAAATCCTCCCTCAGGAAGAAGTTGCCAAATGGGGATTGGCAGAAAACCTGAAAATTGCGCAGAAATACCCTAGTTCCTTGCTTACTGTAAATTACTTGAACAATGTATTAAAAGATCCCTTTATGGGAGCTGGTCTAAAACAACTAACTCATGGAAGCTTAGATACCATCAATAACCTGATAGCAGAAATAAAAACTCATCAACTGCCAGATGGAAGTCTAGAAGAATTGCTCAAAAATCAAGAATTGGTAAATAACAGGTATCAACTTAAGGATGGAATTCCGTTTCCAGATATTAGGATGAGCACTTTAAAGAACAAAGAAATCAATATAAAAGATGTATTGAATCAAGCTGATTATATAGTAGTAGACTTTTGGGCAACTTGGTGTAAGCCTTGTTTGGCTCAACATCCTGAATATGAAAGAATAGCCCTTGGAAGTAAAAAGAATATTAAGTTTATTGGAATATCTGTAGATAAACTGGTGGACACTTGGTCTGCGCACTTGAATAATCATCCTTTGAAGTATGATAACTTTTGGTTTGGAGATGATACTTCCAATACACTTAGGGATTCCTTGGGATTAAATAGTTTCCCAACGTATATGATCATTGAAAGCAAGTCCGGAAAAGTAATTCGCGCCGGATTTAATCTCGACAAGATGGAAGAAATATTGGCGACATTGGAGTAGAATAGATGAAAATGATGCTTATTTCATAACCTAATTCCTGTCTAACCAAATTTTTAATTTATCAACCAATGGATTGATATATTTTGGTTCAGGTGTGAGTCCAAGGTCATTATTAAAATAACTGCTATTATCATAAGTACCTTGAATGCTCTTCGTCGTTAGATTAGTTTGAATAAATATCTTTGTGCCTTTTGTGTTTTCATTTGAAAACAAGAGATTATAAAGAATAATATCACCCTTTTTCAGTCTTAACCATCTTTTGTCTTCAATAACTAGTTTGCATTGAATAAACCCAGAATCCTTATTTGCCGAAACAACAAAAAAATTACTTAAAATAAGATGGTTCAATGTGCGATCAAATATCGAATCCTGATGCGAGGAAGCAACTTCAAGAATAGTTGTTTTGGAATTTTCTTGAGCTAAGGTCGTAATTGTTAAATACAGCAGAAAGAATAATGAAATAATATATTTTATCATAATTGTAGATTATAACAAACTCATTATCTGAGTAAAGTTTTGATTTAATATGTATGTTAGTAATTTATTTGAGTATATTCATTCTTAATGGTTTAATATTATTATAAACGAAATTATGATGAAACGCTGGTTGAGTATTGTGATATGTTTGTTGCTTCTGATGCTGAATATCAGCTGTGATCAGATAACAAAGGATTTGGTAAGAAAATCAGTGTCAGAAAATGAAAGAATAAGCTTGATAGGAAAGCATCTGACGCTTACCAAAGTAGAAAATTCAGGAGCATTTTTAAGTATTGGACAGGAATGGAATGATATTGCAAGGAATTTTTTTCTGATTATTTTGCCATCAATTATTCTATTGTCCGGACTGATATTCATCTTTAAATCCAGAAAAATAAATAAATGGATTTTGATAGGAGCGAGTTTTGTTATCGGAGGTGGAATAGGGAATATGATCGATAGAATATTACATGGTTCGGTAACCGATTTTCTGCATTTAAAGATAGGCAGTTTTCAAACCGGAATTTTCAATATGGCAGATGTGTCCATTATGATCGGAATGGCCTTTTTGATCTATACCTCTTTGTTAAGAAGAAGGGATAATTCTGAAAATTATTATACCTAAACAATCATATTTATGCTTATTCGCAGTAGATAAGTTTGTTTGATTTATTGGTAGAATATCTATGCTATTTAAATAGCTCCATTAATTTCGTTCCCGGCTGCAAACTTTTCAGAATCCAAAAAACAACTATAATTATGATTATAGATTTCTTCTCGATAAAAAACTGGATAACTTTATTCATAATAATCAGCTTTTAAAATTGTTATACTAATATACATAAAGTATATTAAATCAAGAGTTTAAATTTAGTGAAGTAACCGCACTCAGTCAACTGTCAAATAAAATATGGAAACAAATCAGCCATCATCAGAAAAACCTAAGCATAATCCATTCGCCCAAACCTTCTTCCATGGAACAAAAGCAGACCTCAAAATTGGAGATTATATTTTCCCAGGCCATGACTGCAATTACATGGAAAACAGAATATTAAAACATGTTTATGTGTCATCCACATTAACAGCAGCAATATGGGCAGCAGAATTGGCGTTAGGAGAGGGGAAACAACGAATCTACCTCGTCGAAGCAACCGCTGATATCGAAGACGACCCAAATGTCACCGATAAGAAGTTCCCCGGAAACCCAACCATGTCATACAGATCAACAGAACCATTCAGAATTATTGCTGATGTAGGGCAGTGGCAGCCACATTCCGAAGAGGAAATAAAAATTATGAGAGATGGATTAAATAAGTTAAAAGATCAAGGATATAATTTGATTTTGGATTGATAGAATAGAATATGGATAAAGATGATAAAATAGTTGTAATTGGATTGGTAATAGTTTTTATTATGGCCGCTATTATTGGGTATTTTATGTTTAGTAATTTGGCGAAGATGTAAATAAGAGGTTTAAAATTAATAATGTTGATATTTTTTATATTTAAACAGTGAGTTTTTCTATTGATACTTTCGATAAAAAAAAGTATTCAATATATATCTTCAGGTCTTTATTTAACTTAAAGACAAATAAAATTCAATTTTGCAGCATTTTATTTTCTAATAAGTCGTCGTATAAAATATACATAACCATTTAATGATGTATTGTACTCTGTCATTCTAAATATAATGTCTTTAATTGTTTCTAATAACTCTTACCCCACCAACATCTTTGCACTTTCTTTCCAAATATAGTTAGGGATGGGTTCTCTTAGCGCCCACTTGATAGACATAGGTTTTGAACCTTCATGCTCAACAAAATTTGCTGGTCCTAGAAATACATAACCTTGTGTAAATTTATTGGCATCTTGCTTTGATTCACGAACAAAAAGTAAAATGTTCTTACCTCTTTCTACTTGTTCAATATAAGACCTTCCTTTTTCAGAGTTTGCTGAGGTTTGATTCTGTGATTGCCAATGAAATAAGGTTTCATTTATAGCATAATCGTCATACATCGTTGTAGGTGAAAAATCTTCTTCGCTTTTCTTTAAGTTTATAAAAAGCGCTTCGGTATTCGTATCCTTATTTAAGGCGACTCCTTCACGATTGGAACTTTGCTTTTCGTAAGTTGATAAGTCTAAGGCAACTAATATTTGCTCACGCGTGTATCTTGCATGAATAGCCAACGGAAAATTGGCAGGCATTAAACAAGGTATTTCTTCAAAGAACAATTGATCTATTTTAACCTCAATAAATTCAAGTATTTCCGCTACCAAAACTTTATTCTTTCCAATCTCACGAATTGCCTCTTCCAAAGATCCACCTAAATTTTGCGTTTGATAAAAATCGTAATAAAACATTAAGACAAAAATCTGCTCTTGCCCTGTCAGCCTCAATCTAGTGATATTGAATTGGTTCTCAGCTAATTTTAAAATAAACTTAAAGTATGTCAAAGATTCCGTTACTATCCACTTCTTTGATAACATGCTTTTGTATTTTTCAGCATTATAAGTATTAATCGAACTTTTAAAAGCCTCCGCTTTCAACTCATAGAAGCTATTATTTTTATAGATATCCGCTAGAGTTAGATTATATATCTTTAAAAAATTCTTTAATGTCAGAGGAGATTCTGTATGATTTTTATAATTGATTAGCCTTTTAATCAACTGTCGTTTATCGAGCTTAGTAGCTCTACGTATATTCTCTAAAATATATTCTTTAGCTTTTCTTTCTAAAACGATGGATGAACCTAATGGAAGATTAGGAAAATCGCGTTCTATCTCATGCGCTACTGTTGTATTCGTCTTGCCAATTAATGCCCTGAACTTATTTTCAAAGTCATACTCTTCTCTAGCCTGACCTACAAAATCTAATACTGTTAATACATCTTTTCCCTCGTGTAATCGCAGTCCACGTCCCAGTTGCTGAAGAAAAATAGTCAAACTCTCAGTGGGTCTCAAGAATAACACCGTATCAATTAGAGGAATATCAACTCCCTCATTAAACATATCGACTACGAATAAATACTGAAGTTCTTTCTTTTTAAAAGCATCCAAAACATCATGTCTACTACTTGAATTATCAGCATTTAACCAAGCAGACTTATAACCTGCTAGATTGAATTTTTCAGCCATATATACGGCATGACCCTTACTTGCACAGAAACCTATACAGGATACCGAGAGAGGATCTTTTGTATACTTATTTAAGTTTTCAATGATATCTCGTACACGTATATCGCTAGCGGTTAGAATATTCGTTAATTCTTCATTGTTATAACGCCCCTTGTCCCATTTAATTCTTGAATAATCTATAGAATCTGTTACTCCAAAATATTGAAAAGGACATAGTAATTTATTATTCAAAGCATCTGGCAACCTGATTTCAGCAGCAATTCTATCATTGAAGTCTATTAAAATATCCTCTCCATCCATACGCTCTGGAGTAGCGGTTAAACCTAATAATAACTGAGGCTGAAAATATTTAATGACTTTTTGATAAGAATCTGCTTGTACATGGTGCACCTCATCTATCACAATATAATCGTAATAGGTACGACTACAAAATGATGCTAAATCCAAATTATTAAAGGTCTGTATCGTAGCGAAAACAGCATTTTTTTGTCCTGGCACATGACCATTCCCCATTAATTCGCCAAAGTTATGATTCAACAAAACTTGACTAAAAGTCTTCATTGCCTGTTGCAAAATCTCAATTCTATGTGCTAAAAATAGAATCTTTGCATTAGGTTGTGTTGATTTAAAATCCTTAAAATCAAATGCTGCTAACATAGTTTTACCGGTACCAGTAGCCGCTACTACCAAATTGCGATTTGACCCATGCACTTGACGCTCAACTTTTAATTTTTCTAAAATCTCTAACTGATAGTGATAGGGTTTTAAGTTAAAAAAAGTTGTTATTTCCGTAGACTTTTTACCAAGATTATTATCTTTTAAAGCTTTAGATAACTTAGGATAATCTCCGGTATGATAACACTCAAACTCTGAAGTAGCCCAATAAGATTCAAAAGTCTTCTTGAACTTATCAATAATATGAGGAATTTCCTTGGTGGTTACTTTTACATTCCATTCCAGGCCATCAGTTAAAGCTGATCTAGAGAAATTAGAAGAGCCAATATAGCCCGTATGATACCCTGTATTCCTGTAAAACAGATAAGCTTTAGCATGTAAACGCTCATTAGAAGTATTGTAGGAAATTTTAATTTCAGTATTAGGCAATTTACTCAAATCTTCTATGGCCTTTGCATCAGTTGCACCCATATAGGTTGTGGTAATTACGCGAAGTTTACCTCCTCGATTTGTGAATTCTTCTAAAGCTTCTTTAAGGATGACAATAGCCTTCCATTTAATGAATGAAACCAGCAAATCAACACGATCTGCTGAACGAATTTCCTTTTTTAGCTCGGATTCAAGTGAAATACCTACATTCCCACCAGTGAATAACTCACTTTGTGTCAAGCGCGTACTAGGCATAATCTCCGACAAATGTAATTTCAAGTCAACATAATCACTATTTAACTTATCAAAAATGCCTTCCAAAATATGTCCTTGAGCATCTAACAAATCTTCATTAAAATCATAGGCTTCAATTTCTTTTGCAAGAAACAACATGATTTTATTCGTGATTTCGATCTGTTTTTCCACTAAAGAAAGCCCATTCTTATCTCCTTTAATAAGATTCAGGGCTGATAGAATAACCTCACTTAAATGCCGACCAAGGTACTGACTAGCTTCCTCCGCATCCAATTTTTTATCGTCAGCAATAAAATATTTATTAGTTTCCAAACCTCTCAACTTCTGTTTCAAAGAAGTCGTAATCAAAGACTCATATATCCCTAGTTCCATTCTGAAATTCTATAATTGGTTTAATATCGTTAAATCAGCAGCTTTTAAATCATACTGGGAGAATTTTTCTTGTAGAATCCATTTATACTGTTCGTGCTCTTCTAGGTTTATAGTTCCCTCCTTTATCGTACATAAAAAAGGATATAAAGTAATGCAGAAGTTGTAGTAATGATGTACTACCTTCTCTAGTGCTCCATCAATTCGAATTAAAATAATTAATTCCTCCTGAATTTCACGAATCAGACAATCTTCCAGCCTTTCTCCCTCTTCAAACTTTCATCCTGGAAACTCCCACTTCAATGGAAGCTTCATTTTCTCCGATCGTTGACAAATCAAATAAACGTTCTCCCTCGCGAATCACCTCACAAGTCACATGAATTATATAATCATTTAATATTGATATTCTGCTAATTTTAAATCTTTTAGTAAATAGTTTTTTTTTAGTTTGATAAAAATTTACATAAATAGAATTATCCTTCAATCGCTATCAAGCAAAATTTAAATTCTTCCACTTTTCCTTTGTCCATGGCAAAAGTTGAAAAATCTCTCCATTGTATTAAGTAATCTCTTTTCAATCCTAAATGATAAACATACTCTTTACCCTCTGTCCAATGTTTCTTCTTATTAGCACCTACAGGCACCTGTAAACCGAAATCGTATTTATCCTTTGATATTTTGTCTAAATTCCAACCTATATAATCTTTTGACAAAACCGCTCCATGATGGAATGAAAAGTGCGCATCCAAAGAATTCTTGGTACTTACATCATTCACATAATATTTTCGATCATTTGTCAAGATAAATACAAAGCCTCTTTTAGTAAAATCTTTAAACCCCATCTGTTCAAGTTCGACAATTTCTATACGATAGATATCCTTTCTAAAACTATAGCGCCCTACATCATTAGCTCCATGATTAGCTAATGAATAGTTTTCGCCATTCGATTTTATTTTGGCAGTTTTTGTTTTATACTTAATTTCAATAGGATAAATGACGCTAGAACCTCTATCTATGACAACAATATCTATAGGGGCTCTAGCAATGATATCATCTGAACCTTTAGTTTTCATACCTATACCAATAGGTCTTTCGAGCCTAATCTCATAGGATGGGTAAAGCTCCTTTATCAACCAAGACATCGCTAATTTCAAATCATCTTCAGAATGAAATATAGGTCTTGTTTTCTTTAATTGATCTATAATTTGGTCAAAATTCATAATCTTTTATTTATTTCTCAAACTGCGGAATTGCAACAGCCTCATTAAAATTCACGATCTACTTGCGCATACGACATTTGTCGGAAAAATGGCGACTAAGGTTATTGGTTTTATCAAAGAAGTCTATACAATTGCTAATCTTCAATCCATGGTCTAAATCAAAGTCATCGTCGATAAGTAATAGTCTGCTCAATATTTTTTAATCTACGATTTTCTTCAACACTTAAAATACTTTCAGATTTATACAGTTGGAATAGAGGATCACCGGCAATATCATCATTTTTATAGAGAAAATTATCTTTAATGGATAAAAATCTAGCTGCAATAATTTTTACTAAACATACCTCATCAGCAAAATTGCTCCCTTAGAATAAGGTGATTTAAAAGCAAATAAACCGGCTTCCACTTGATGCGGATTCAATTCTACTTTAGTATCTAAAATAACGTTGCACCGAATTTTTAGGAACTATCCTAACTTGCTTTTCGTGATAATTCGTAAGCGTATTACTTAGCATGGTATTGGTTTATCATATAATAATTAAAATAATTTTAATTCTATGTTTTAGAATTAATAATAATGTTATGAATATACCTAAAAAAGAATATTAACAATACGGAAAACCATAATTATGTTTAAAACTTAATTTTAAAAGCCTGATTATTTGTAAACATTATTGGACAAAAGATTCGGGGATAGTTATTGAAAGGGGAGATTTAATTTTTTAATTATAATAAGTATTTTTGAGTATGAATTTAATTTTTGTTCGGAAAATACTTATAACAATTGCCTTAATATGTTTTATTGGGTCATTTTACTTTATGTTATTTGATAGGAATGAAGCAAATGAAAGATATGGGTATATTCTTATGGTTTCTTTAATTATTTTCACCTTATTATTAAATAAGGTTAATAACCTCCTTAATGAAATAAAATAGAAAAGCCTAACCACTATCATTCTTCTTTCTAACTTTACTCCATGCAACCAATCATAGATTAATGCGACAAGTCATTAATGAATGCAAAGGACCCCATCAAGAAAATTGAAAACCCAGACAAGCGCTCCACTTATCCTTCGGTACATCAATGAATCTGGATAAATTATTAGAACGCAGTATCTCATTTCCTTCAATATTGATGAGCTATCTTGCCAGAGCTTTAAAAACAAAAAATGCATTTTCATTAATTTCTCCTATTAAAGATATTGTGAGGCAGTCGAGCAACTTGATACCTATCCTTAAAAGAATTTAATAAGAGCGATAAGATAACGGCTGATATTCCTTGAAAATCATCATAAAATAATATCCCAATTTACACTGGGATATTATCTTATTCTATTTATTTTAATTTTGTTTCCAAACGTAAGTTTGTGCTGATTTTGCTGGAACTGTTATAGCCGCATACTTTACATTACCGTCGTAATCAATATATTTTAAATTTAAATTCTTTGCTTGATCATTATCATTAGCTATCAACATAATTCGAGCATATGGAGATTTATCATTGACAAAGGCTGCATATTTGATATTTCCTACTGAATGCGGTTTGGGAAATAATCTTTGGGCACCATCACCAAGAAATCTTGATACGTGCGCAATACTGTAATAAGAAACATTAAATGAATAATTTGATGAACCGTCTATGGTAACAGCCCCCATACAGTCTTGACAAGCAACACCTGGAGTATTCGATGTACGGATATCTGTATTAGGATTACTTGCGAGATTCCACTCCAGAACAGTTCTACTGAAATTATTGAGTGCATCAATCGTTATATTATTTATATGCCACATGAAATCTCCATTATCAAAATAACTTTTTCTCTGTAACCACTGTTCCGTAAAGAAAGTGCCGATAGGAGGGTTTCTTTTATCTTTGAATTCATTATGAATCGTGGATAAATCATTTATACTGCCGGAATACAAATGCCATCCAATCCCTTCAATTTTATTGAATAAATCGTTATTATTTAATAAGTTACGAACATAATTTACACCGGTCATTCCTGTAGCAGACTCAAATCCTGGGTTGTGATCATATGCTATGATAAGAGGTCTGTTAGATAGCGAACTTAACTTGTTGTATAAATGGTATTGAATAAAGTTGATGTGTTCAAAATCATACATGATCATACTAGGTAAATGATTGCCGCTCTGCGGTTCATTTTGGGGTGTGACAGCCCAAATTTGGATCCCATGTTGATTTTTCATGGCTTCAACATATTTCCTGAAATAGATTGCATAGGATTCATAATAAATTTGGTTACCATTATTTGAGTCTGTTTTAAGACGGCCACCTTGTAGGTTATTATTGTCCTTCATCCATGCAGGTGCAGACCATGGAGTTGCAATTATTTTGATATTTGGATTAATTTGTAATATTCTTTTCAATACTCGAATTTTTCTATCATCTTTCGATAAACTGAAATTATTTTGAGCAAGATCTATACCTCCAGGAGGATTATCATTTAAGGTGTACGCATTTCTAGATAAGTCTTCAGATCCTATAGCTATGCGTATAACATTAATTTTATTTTGACCTGCTTGTGTAAATCCAAATAGATTATTTAACAATGCACTTTTGGGTCCTTCAGACATATTATCAATTAATTCAGCGCTACCCCCGGTAAGCGTATACCCAAATCCATCAATATATTGACTTCTATTTCCAGCTCTAGAGTCTACCTCTATTATTGGATTTCCATTTGGTGTAGAATTAAATGAAAGATCGCCATTGAAAGTTTTTGTTAATCTTTGACCTGCTGGTACATTTGTTGTCCAAATACCGTATTGTTCGAAAGCTTGGACATTTACACGTGATTTTTTACTGAGTTCTTTGTCATTTAGAGTTTCATTCGGTTGGTCTAAATCATTTCTGCTACACCCTGCCAATATAAATAGCAAGGGCAAAATTACTTTTAAGTTTCTCATAGTTTATTGTTTAATTTGGTATAAAATAGTGTGATATTAAATATAAAAATAATAATTTCCGTAATGTGAAAAAATAAATTCTTCACCAAACACAACTATTTATTTAAAAGATATTATAAAAACACACCATTCTGAATAATAATCACAAAAAAATGCCCTTAATCTAGCTTTAAATTTAATGCGTGTTATAATAAGATACTATTCGTTATATCTATTTGCTAATATCACCCGTGCGTAAGTATTCTGAGAATTCAATCACGCAAAAATAAGATGACCTGGAAGTTATTTAAAAAACAAATAATAGTCGATAAGGGAAACAAAAGGAGGCTATTGGAGGGTAGGGAACTAATTGCAGAGCAGATCAAGAAATGACCTGCTTTTTCTATTTTATAAAGGACTAATTTCTAATGCTGAGAAAAAGAAATAACATCCAAATCCCAATATTCTCAACTAAAATGGCCTTTATTAGAATTAATGAAAATTATTAAGGACAAACCTATATCAATACTTAAATACCAACAATAATCCCATGTCAAATTGTTTAAAATATTATTCTTAAGAATAAACAATTCTTACATGGTTCGGCTTAATGAGTAATTAAGTATGTAAATTCACCTACTCTTTTACCAAATTGATAAATAGCTATGGCAGATAAAATCAACAAAACCGCTATAACTATTTTTTTATTTTCGACAAGTAATTGGATAGCTCTGTTCATAAGTTTTTTAGTGTTAGTGGTTACTATTTACAAATCGTTAAAGAATAATTAAAATTTAAATTGTTTTATACCTAACTCACTGGTAGGGTTTTTCCGCATATTTGGACTATAGATAATAGGATTGGAGATAATTGTTAATTGGGAAGTTAGTTACTTCCCGATACAAAACTTACTAAAAATATTCTCCAACAAATCATCCGTAGTAACTGTCCCGGTGATTTCCCCTAAGTGATGTAACGCCTGTCGAATATCCATTGCCAGGAAATCCGAAGTAATCGGGTTATCAATTCCATACAACACCTTTTCTAAAGCTTCCTGTGTATTTTGCAGAGCTTCCACATGGCGGATATTGGTTACCATGACATCATCGGTGTTGATATTCGAAAGGTTAACTTGATTTAGGAGTTCTTCTTTCAGTTCTTCAATTCCGATTTGGTGTTTAGCAGAAATATAGATCGGATTCAGCACGGAATATTCTTCTTTTTGATCATCCGTGATCAGATCAGACTTATTAATAATAGTGACAAATGGAATATTCAGTCCTTCCACGTATTCAATTTGTTCTTGCACACCTGAGATCTGGTCTTGGGTAGGGTCGAAGAGGTAGATAATCAATCTTGCCTGTTTCATTTTTTCGCGAGTTCTTTCCACGCCGATGGCTTCAACAACATCCTCTGTATGACGGATACCTGCAGTATCGATAAAACGGAAAGTTACACCATTGATATTGATTTCATCTTCAATCGTGTCACGTGTCGTACCCGCGATATCAGAAACAATAGCACGTTCCTCGTTCAATAAAGCATTGAGTAGGGTAGACTTGCCGACATTTGGCTTTCCGGCAATAACAACCGGTACCCCATTCTTCAACACATTCCCTTGTTCAAACGAACGGATTAGTTTAGCGATTACAGCATGAATCTGCTGAATCAAGGCTTTTAATTGATCACGGTTGGCAAACTCCACATCTTCTTCAGAGAAATCCAGTTCCAGTTCGATCAATGAGGCAAAGTGGACCAAGTCTTCACGGAGTTTCTTCAGTTGGTTTGAGAAGCCGCCGCGCATCTGCTGCATTGCGATTTGATGGGAAGCTGCTGAGTTGGAGGCAATCAGGTCGGCTACAGCTTCAGCTTGAGAAAGGTCCATACCGCCGTTTAGGAACGCGCGTAATGTAAACTCCCCAGCACGTGCCGCTCGAGCACCTTTTTTGATTAATAGGGTAATAATTCGCTCAATAATATAAGCCGAATTATGAGTCGATATTTCTACAGTATCTTCTTTCGTATACGAATTGGGTCCGACAAATATAGTTGCCAGAACCTCATCGATAATGCTTTCGCCATCCCTAATCGTTCCGAAATGAACAGTATGAGAGGCCTGCTTTGTCAAGTCTTTACCTTTAAAGACTTCATTGACCAAAGCAATCGCTTTAGATCCCGAAAGACGAATAACAGCAATAGCACCATTAGCACCTGGAGAGGTCGCTAATGCAATAATAGTATCTTGTGAAATTAACCCTGTAGACATAAGGGCAAAGATAACAATAGTATTTAGTAGTAACTAATTCGACCCTTTGCCCTTGATGCTAAAAATTAATTTTTACCTCTTAAAAACATGGTTCAAGCTGATCTGCAGATTTCCGTCTGCATCAACGACACCTTTATGGTTGATTACTTCTTTGCCGTCTTCGAAAATCTTGACAGTTACTTGTTGTCCAGGGCTTGCGTCGTCTGCGGAAACATTACAGCCTACACCTGAAGCATTATAAGCTATAACCACATCTTTTTCCCATGGCAGGTTGGTGGTAACTTCATAATCATCGTCAAAATCTCCGTTTTCGTCAACCGTAGGAGTATACTGAATAGTAACCGGAACAGTAATGTTTCCTGTAACCTCATATCTTACATTGTGGCCGTTGGGATTGCCATTTTCATCTTTGCTGCAAGCAGTAAATAATGATGTTGTAAGAAAAAAAATGGCAATTAAGCCAATTGTAGGTAGTGTGAATTTTATTTTTCTCATAATTAAAAATAGGAGATAGGAGGCATTAATTTTAAGGTAATTTAAAAATTACCTGTTTATAGGTAACTATTCTATATATCGTTATAAACCCTCTTGTTTTGATTATTTGAATATTATTGTTATTTATGTAATAATAAACCTAACCATCCTCAATAACATTCTAAGTGATCATCGAACCTCTACCGTTTTATTATCAATCTTATGCTGTTATTAGGATTCAATTCTAGACCCTATGAGAATCAAGTTTTGTTATTTTCTACAAATAGCTGCTTTGGCTTTACTGCTGGCCTGTAATCCAACATCTTCAACAAATCAATCCAATATCCAAAAGTCTGACTCCACGAAAAATTCGGATTTGTCTAAACCCGCCAATTGGCATCTCGCAATTTTGGCTTATACCTTTAGAGAGGGAACATTTTTTGAAGCTGTCGATAAGGCAAAAGAATTAGGAATTGATGAAATAGGAATTTTTCCTGGACAACAGATAGGGGCTGGGTTAGATGGTAAGATAGATTTCAACATGGACCAAGCCACCCAACTAAAGGTAAAAGAACTGTTGAAAGAAAAACAGGTTAAGTTGGCAGATATTGGAGTAATCAGTCCAACAAGCAATGCAGATTGGGAAAAACTTTTTCAATTTGCCACGTCTATGGAAATCCCGCTTATCGTTTCAGAGCCTGACCCTAAGTTTATGGATCAGATAGAAGACCTCTGCGAGAAATATCAAATTAAGCTTGCCATCCATAACCATGCGAAACCTTCGATGTATTGGAATCCCGATTCATTGATGATTCAGCTGGCTGATAAAAGTCCTTTGATTGGAGTATGTGCGGATGTTGGTCATTGGCTTCGTTCTGGCTTGGATCCCTTGGAAAGTTTGAAAAAAGTCGAGAGCAGATTAATGGCACTGCATTTCAAGGATGTTTCGATGGAATCTGCAGATGGCTTGGACGTTGTCTGGGGAAGCGGAAATATCCCAACCTTGGACTTGATGCAGCTGTTGAAAGAAAACAACTTCTCGGGAGTATTGTCAATCGAATATGAAGGAGATTTCAAGGAAAATCCTGCAGCCTTGAAACAGATAATGGAAATCTATAAAAACCAATTGGAACAGATAAATCTACAATAACATAGGAACTGACAACCTTAGAGAATTAATACATCATGGAAGAAAGATTTATTGGAATTGAAATTGGAGGAACCAAGCTTCAGTTGGTCGTAGGTGATAAAGAAGGGAATATAGCAGAAAGAAAACGGTATACCATTGATCCTGCTAAAGCCGCTCAGGGCATACAAGATCATATCAAAGAATGTTTGGAGTCTTGGGAACCACAGATGGAAACTATATCAGCAATTGGAATTGGATTTGGGGGGCCGGTAAATTGGAAGGATGGTACGATTCAGGTATCTCATCAGATCGATGGTTGGGAGAATTTCAATTTAAGGTCTTGGTTGGAGAATCTGACAGGAAAACCAGTCGGCATAGACAATGATGCAAATCTAGCAGCTTTGGGTGAAGCGATTTACGGTCATGGAAAGGGGAGCGATATAGTTTTCTATATGACCATTGGAAGTGGAATCGGTGGAGGAATTGTGATTCAAAAATCGATCTATCATGGGAAAGTACCTGGAGAGGTAGAGGTTGGTCATATCAGAATGGATAAATTTGGTGCAACGTTGGAGTCAAAATGTTCAGGTTGGGCAGTCAACAAACGCGTAAGGCAGTACATTGATCAAAATCCTGAAAGCATATTATCTAGTCTGTCAAAGGCAGATCATGGACCAGAAGCAACACTTTTAAAACCGGCTTTGGAAGCCGGAGATCTGGATGCAAAACAAATCGTTGATGAAGTGGCCGATGACTTTGCTTTTGCACTTTCGCATATCGTTCATCTTTTCCATCCCGACGTCCTGGTAATAGGAGGAGGGCTGTCATTGCTGGGTGATGCTCTCGCCATACCGATTGCTAAACAGCTGGACAATTATCTGTTGAAAGCATTTTTACCGGCACCTGAAATTAAAATCGCACAATTGGCGGAAGATGTGGTGCCCATTGGAGCACTTGAATTGGCAAAATCAACTTTAAAATAATCATTAGCTAATCTAATAGCTGAGGAATACCTAAACACATTTTAATTATGAAAAACTATTTAGATCATTATCTAACCGAACATAAAGCAGCAATTGACTCCATTCCTTTAGTTGTAGTTGAGGAAATAATATTGAAATTTACCGAAGCATTGAAGACCGACCGTCAGATTTTTGTGTTTGGCAACGGAGGTAGTGCCGCCAATGCCTCACATTTTATAACCGATCTAGGAAAAGGAGCTTCAGATAAAACCTTTCGTAGGTTCCGATGTATGTCATTGAATGATAATACAGCTTGGATCACGGCGATAGGCAATGATTATTCCTACGATGATATATTTTACCGGCAATTGGAAAATTACGCAAAAGAAGGCGATCTGGTCATGATGATGAGCGTCAGCGGCAATTCGCCAAACTTGATCAAAGCCGTTGAATACTGCAAAAACAATAAAATATTATCGATAGCCCTAACCGGCAAAGCAGGAGGCAAGATAGCCGACATGGCAGACCTTGTACTCAAAGTCGATTCAGATCATTACGGCCGCGTAGAAGATTGCCATATGCATATCTGCCACATGATAGCCTATGCTTTTATGGAGAACTAGCGTAGACACCATTCAACCCTGTAGGGTGTAACTATTATAGGCAGGTGGGGACACTTGCCACGGCGAGAAACCCCATTGGGGTTAAATGCCGGAGGTATGATATATCTCTTAAATGCCATCGGCATGCAATATCTATAGAAATGGAATTCACCTCAAACACCAACGGCATAGGTGTGGCATGTTTCTTTAAATCAGAAATGAATATTTTTAAATGGTTACCGGAATTCATGGTTGGTGGGGACACCAACCATGGCTAATTCGCCACTCAACCCTGTAGGGATGTAACTATTATAAAAAATTCGCCTATCCAAATTCTTCGGCATATCTCACCACACCTTCAACACCTTCCAAAGCCTCTTCAACCAATTCTATCGCCATAAAATTCTTGCTTGGAACATCAAATGGCGGCTTTATCCCAAAACTTTCAGCTGGTTTATAACCAAATTTTGGGTAATACCCCTCATGTCCTAGAACAATAACCGATTCAAAGCCGAGCTCTTTCGCCATGTTATGAGCCGCAACAATCAATTTCCCACCGATACCTTGATTTTGATATTCTGGCAATACTGCTACTGGCGCCATCGCCAAACTCCCAACAACTTCCTTTCCTATAATCTTGATCTTAGTCAACAAGATATATCCAACAATCTTACCGTCAATCTCTGCTACTAAAGATAGTTCTGGAACAAAATCATCTGAACTCCTCAATCTCTCCACCAAAAAATGCTCCTGATGGTCAGTATGTTCTTCGTTCTTGAAAGATTCTTTGATCAAATCAAAAACAATTGGATAGTCAGCAGGGTTTTCCTGTCGGATTATTACAGATTTGAGCATATTCAAATAAAAATTACATACATAATTACCATTAACAACAATAAAGATAATACACTCAATCTAACTGCTAAATACTTACTACTAAATACTAATCACAATGCTTACCTTTATCTCCGTCTATGGAATCAATCGCTAAATCTCCACTTACCGGCTATCAGAAGCTTGTTATCTTTATTCTTGCATTTACACAGTTTACAGTCGTACTGGACTTTATGATTATGTCGCCCATGGGGGACATGTTGATGAAAGCCATTGATTTAAAGCCTGCACAGTTTGGTGTTGCGGTCTCTGCCTATGCTTTCAGTGCCGGAGTTTCAGGATTGCTAACAGCGGGATTTGCAGATCGCTTTGACCGTAAAAAATTACTTCTTTTCTTCTACACCGGATTTATCATCGGTACATTTCTCTGCGGATTTTCTACTAACTATACCATGTTGGTGGCTGCAAGGGTGGTAACCGGCTTGTTTGGAGGAGTAATCGGGTCTATTTCCATGGCCATTATTACGGACGTATTTACCCTGGATCAAAGAGGAAGGGTAATGGGTTTTGTGCAGATGGGATTTGGAGCCAGTCAAGTTTTGGGAATTCCAATTGGCTTATACATCGGCAATGCTTGGGGTTGGCAGAGTGCCTTTTTGATGATCGCCATATTAGCTGTGTTTATCGCCATCTTGATTGCGTTGAAACTTAGATCCATCACCGAACACATAGGACTACAAAAAAATAAATCAGCTCTTCAGCATTTATGGAACACATTTACCCGTAGAGATTATAGAATAGGTTTTTTGGCAACTGCATTGCTGTCCATCGGTGGATTTATGATGATGCCTTTTGGAAGTGTCTTTGCCGTAAACAACCTCCATATTACACATGAACAACTACCACAGTTATTTATGATTTCGGGTATTGCTTCCCTGGTCATCATGCCCTTGGTAGGATGGCTCAGTGATAGGTTTGACAAGTTTAAGATCTTTGCGATAGCAACCACATGGATGATGATTATGGTCTTAATCTATACCGCTTTAGGTCCTACACCTTTTGTTCTGGTAGTAGTGCTTAATATATTGATGATGATGGGTATATTAAGTCGGGTAACACCATCCTCAGCATTGGTGTCTGCGGTTCCAGACAAAGAGGATCGCGGAGCTTTTATGAGCGTAAGTGCTTCCTTACAGCAGATGTCAGGAGGGATTGGAGCAATTATCGCGGGAATGATTATCGTTCAACAAACACCAGAAAGCCCATTGGAACATTATACAACTATGGGATATATTGTCGTTGTAATCAGTATCCTGACCATTGTAATGATGTATAGCGTAAGTAAAATTGTGAAAAGGAAATATGTGAATAAAATCACATAAATACTTATCTTATATCATGCTAAAACATCTTTTCCTATATTTCATCATATCTGTTATTTCATTTTCTGCCTTTTCACAAGGTACTCCAGAGGATTATAAGCGTTCAGAATTTGTAAAAAGACGTTTGGCTCAAGGTCTGGATAATGATGTAATTCAAATAAATTGGAGCGAGAAAGGGGATGTTTTTTGGTACGAGAAAAATGGTCAAGGCCGTCGAGAGTTAGTCATCGTTGATCCTGTCGCCAAGACAAAGGGTGATTTATTCCCATTAAATGACCTGCAGAATGCCTTGTTTGTAGAACTAAAATCCAACATTGACCCTTATTTTTTCCAGAAAGGTCTTCCTAAGTTAGTAGACCGGGATACAGTGAAATTTCAGTATGATGGTTTCCATTGGAAATGGGACCGCTCAAACAAGGTCCTTACTAAACTTGATTCAGTAGATCAAAAACCTATGGGTTATTGGGGACATCGAATTGATGAAAGCAAAGGCAATCCTGTTGAATCTCCTGACAAGTGCAAAATCGCTTACTTAAAGGATTTTAATATCTATATTGCAGATAAGGGTAAGGAAGATTCAGAACAACAAATCACCAAAGATGGTACTGAAGATTTCTTTTATTCTTCGATGATTTTATGGTCGCCTGATGGAAAGAAAATCTCTAGTTCAAAGGTACAAAAGGCTAAAGTTCGAAAGCTCACTTTGATAGAATCATCGCCGATAGATCAGTTGCAGCTGAAGGTTCATACAAAAGATTATATAAAGCCAGGAGACACCCTGAGCCAATATTTTCCAATTGTTTATAATTTGGAAACTAAAAAGTTATGGACGGTAGATAAAGCGATGGTTGATAATCAATTTGCATTGTATGCATTAGATTGGAGACAGGATAGCCATGGTGTTTCCTTTGAATACAACAAGCGCGGACATCAACAGTATTCAATTATGGAGATGGATGCAAACACGGGAAAAACAAGAACTGTATTAAATGAAACCAGTAAAACCTTTATAGATTATTCTGGCAAAAAATTCCGCTATGACCTAAATGATGGCAAAGAAATAATTTGGGCATCGGAAAGGGACGGCTGGAACCATTTATATCTGATTGATGGCAATAATGGTGAAGTTAAAAAACAACTTACCAAAGGGGACTGGGTAGTCCGTCGAGTTCTGAAGGTGGATGAGAAACAAAAGAAGATTTTCTTTACTGCATCTGGAATGAATAAAGACGAAGACCCTTATTTCATCCATTATTATTCCATGAATTTGGATGGATCTAATCTAAAAGATCTGAGTCCTGAGTTGGCAAATCATGAAGGGACTTTCAGTAGAGATTATAGTTATTTTGTTGACAGGTATTCCAAAATCGATCAGGCTCCTGTCACTGTTTTAAGAAACTCTGCAGGCGAAGTAGTCATGGATATAGAAAGATCTAATTTAAATAAGTTCAATGATATAGGCTGGAAACCTGCTGAAGTTTTTAATTCCAAAGGAAGAGATGGAAAGACGGATATCTGGGGGATTATTATTAGACCTACTAACTTTGATCCTAACAAGAAATATCCGGTAATTGAATATATTTATGCGGGACCCCATAGTTCATTTGTCCCAAAATCTTTTTATGCGAATCCTTCAGGAATGCAGGATTTGGCCGAACTTGGTTTTATTGTGGTGCAGATTGATGGAATGGGCACTTCTAATCGTTCAAAGGCTTTCCATGATGTGGCATGGAAAAATCTAAAAGATGCTGGTTTCCCTGATCGCATTCTGTGGATGAAGGCAGCAGCTGCTAAATACCCATACTTGGACTTGGACCGAGTAGGCATATACGGCACCTCAGCAGGAGGACAAAGTGCAGCAGGGGCGTTATTGTTTCATCCTGAATTTTATAAGGTTGGGGTAGCATCTTGTGGATGCCATGACAATAGAATGGACAAGATATGGTGGAACGAACAATGGATGGGATGGCCTATAGGAAAACATTATGAAGAATGTTCTAATGTTGTAAATGCCAATAGGTTAAAAGGAAAGCTGATGCTGATAGTAGGAGAGCTTGACGATAATGTAGATCCTGCTTCGACCTATCAATTTTCGAATGCATTGATCAAAGCCAATAAGGACCATGAATTGGTTGTAATTCCCGGAATGGGACATTCATCAGGTGGCGAATACGGCGAAAAGAAACGGAGAGATTTCTTTGTGAAACATCTTTATCCGTAGCCTGGTCCGGTCCTTGGGCTTCGACTCGGTCCCTGAGCGTAGTCGAAGGGCAGCCACCGGACCGAAGGGCTACCAACCCAGCCAATAATTCACTTTCAGCATAAACGTATTCGTTGGAGCAATCCCCCAGATCTGGTCGATGTTAGAGCCCCAACCCGGTTGATAGATCGGCATTCTGCCCGAACGATTGTGCTCCCAAACAAGATAAACCGTAGAACCTGGCAAATATTCCCAACGGGCAACTAAATTTGACCTGAATTCATTGAAACTAAAATTGGGATCTTTGAAAGTTCCTGAAGCATTCGGATTGCTGATACTATATATACCATCTGTCGAACTGATTTCATCAGGTGTAAACTCTTGGAAACGGTCTGAATATTTGCTTGCTAATGTATTTGTAGCGAATTTAAATCGATCATACTGTGCAACAGAAGTAAATGGGGATCCGTAATATTGAATGGAAAGGTCAGGGGTAATATTCCCTTGAAGCCTAAAGGTAAATCCATAAGTTTCCTGGCGCATTCTACCCATTATATAAGATTCAGGTACGTCGGCTTGCTGAGCATCCGAAACGGTGGCAACATATTGAAGATTATCCTTGTTCCAAGCATAATTGAATTGAGTTACCAAATGGATATGGTTGCCAATCCTAAACGTCAAGGATGGTCTGATTTGATTATATCTGGTTTCACCATCCAAGAAATGCTTTCCATCGTAATCGACTTTTAGAAATACACGCTTCGCACGGTCAGAATTCATGGAAAAGGTATGGGTGAAGTTAGGGTTATACCTTAAGTCATAACCACCTCTTAGCATACGGCTATCCACAGTATTCCAACTGAATGCCTCTTTAAGATCCATTTCTATACGTCTTTTGATCGTTAGGCTGCGAAATCTCACCCCCAGATTGTTATCCATGGATTTTCCGCCATAGTTCCATACATTTCTTTGGGTCAGCGTTATTCCAGCAGCTCTAAATGGTCCCCAAGGATCTGTTTTGCGAAATGCTAGTTCTGTTTCATTGAGTTTATAGTCCGTTTGTTTAAGGTACCCGACCTCATTGAGATCAAATCCTGGCGATGACCAACTAAAGGTTTCAGCATACGTCCACTGCGCATTACCTTTTTTACCAGCTTTGATATAACCGCCAGTTCCACTTAAGGATCTGGCATCCGGATTCATTTTTAAATATTCAGCTCCTGACTTCCTTTGATAAAAATGAGTAGCATTGTTTTTGATAGCCATAATGGCATCCGAAGAGCCGGAGAGGGTACTGAACATAGCCTTGGTTTCCACATAATATAATCTGTTGGAAAAGTATTTGGTAAAGTCTACTCCAGCGGAAAGTGCATCTTTGACAAGGAAATTCTCTAAGTGTGGTTCGCTCAGGTTTCGGTTAACAGAGGTGATCATCCCGCCAAGGAGAGTATTTCCGTCCCAATTTTTCTGAACTCTGGCTACGGTATAATTCGTCAAAGGTTCAGTCTGAATTTTTTCTTCTCCTGTTCCTAGATTGGTTACCTTTTGGGATGTTCTGGCGGTAATACTTTCAAGAATACCTATTGTAAGTCCTTTTCGGTTCGTTCCGGTAAGTTTCATGGCGCCAAGGATAGGAACAAAATCGGTTGTACTGGCAAAAACATGCTCATTGTCAACATTTGGGACCTGATAGCGAGGCCTTGATCCTATTCTACGGGAATAGAACATCATTCCGCCTTCGTTATTGTCAAATTCCAAGATATGTTTACCTTCGAGGAAGAATGGCCGCTTTTCTTCATAGAATACCTCATAGGCAGTTAGGTTCATTACGGAAGGGTCCAATTCAACTTGCCCATAATCGGGATTGATGGAAAGATCCATGGTATAATCTGAGATGGCAAATTTTGCATCCAGTCCGGCATTTGGTTTCCAACGGTTTCCGTCTTGATATGGGCTATTGGCAATCTTTGGTTCTCGGATCAATTTTGTCATGACATAGGGCAGAAATTCGATGCCTTTGGGTTTCGGTAAATCTTGCATACCCTGCATGGTACCGAATGAAAATACATGACCATTATTTTTGATCGGAATCATACTCCAATTCTGTACTTCATTATTTTTGCGAATAATCCTTCGCACGTGCAAGCCCCAGATTCCGTCATCATTCTTTTGATTATATCGGATTTGATTGAATGGGATTCTCAATTCTGCAGTCCAGCTCGAATCTGCCAAATCCTGATGAGTTCTACCTTCCCAAACGGCATTCCAGCTGAGGTTAACAGACAATTTATCCGTTACTGTAAGATCAGTCTTGTTGCCGCCTAGGTTGATGTTAAACTCAACAGCAGCCCGATAATCATGGTAGGGGTCAAATGCTATGGAAATTAAATCACCATTGCTATTATCATCCCGATTACCAATAAAGGCATTCATGGTTTCGGGGTGAATATCCTTACAATAGACTCCGACATAGATGTTCTTGTCATCGAAAAAGATTTTCATTTTTGTCCACGACCCCGTATATGCTCTTTCAAATGGAATAACCTGCGAGAATTTTTCGGACCATTCGCCCTGATTTTTCCAGATGTCTTCATCCAATTTACCATCGATTCTAGGTTGGTCGGATGATATTTTGGTGGCTTTATAATCGCGTTTATAAGCATCTTCGAATGAAACTACAGGTTTTCGCTCGTCTTGGGAATAGGAAGAAATAAAAGAAATAATGAAAATAAACGACAAAAAGTATTTCATTGCTGGTTTTAAGGGTTTTGATTGATTGTGCCAAATGTAGGAAAATAGTTTTAGATGGAGAACCCTTGAATAAGAGATGTTATTTTGCAGTTTCCACCAAAATCCCTATCTTAATATATTAAACCTCAATAAACCCAATTACTTACATGAAAGACGTAAACCTTAACCGTAGGCAATTTATTATAGGAGCCGGAGCCTTGTTGTCATTAACAGCTCTTCAAAATGCCGGCTTTGCTAAAGAAATATTAAAGGCTCGCAAAGTTGCGCTGATAGGTGCTGGTTGGTATGGAAAGAGTGATTTGTTCAGGCTGCTACAGGTAGCTGATGTAGAGGTAGTTGCTGTGTGCGATGTAGACAAGAAACATCTGGATGAAGCGGCGACCTTGATTTCTCAAAAACAGAAATCCAAAAAGGAACCCAAGAAATATGCAGATTATAGACAATTGCTGAAGGAAAACAAGCCTGATGTGGTGTTAGTGGGGACTCCTGACCACTGGCATGCTTTAATTGCAATTGCAGCGATTGAAAACGGTGCTCATGTATACCTGCAGAAACCAATAAGCGTGGATGTATTGGAAGGAGAGGCAATAGTGGCTGCTGCGCGTAAACACGACAGGAAAGTTCAGATCGGAACCCAAAGGAGAAGTACGCCACATATGATAGATGCCAAGGATAACATCATAGGCAAAGGATTGTTGGGAAAGATTTCCCATGTAGAGATGTGCTGCTATTATCATATGAAAAGTAATGCAAATCCACCTGAGGAGCCTGTTCCAGCATTTTTGGATTATGAAATGTGGACTGGACCGGCCCCACTTAGGCCATACGATGGATTGCCACATGGAGGTTGGTGGCGAGCATTTATGGAGTATGGAAATGGAATTACTGGGGATATGTGCGTACATATGTTTGATACGGTGCGCTGGATGCTGAATTTGGGCTGGCCAAAGAAAATATCTGCCACAGGAGGGACGTATGTGCAGAAAGAAGCAAAATCCAATATTGCTGATACCCAAACAGCGATCTTTGAATATGATGAACTGGAATGTGTATGGAACCACCGAACATGGGGGACAGCTGCCGATCCAGAGTTTCCTTGGGCATTTGTGATCTATGGAGATAAGGGAACATTAAAGGGCAGTACAATGAAATGGGAATTTATCCCTACAAAAGGAGATAAGATCGTAAGGGACGTAGTATACGAAAGGGAACAATTTCCAGAAGACTTAAAAGAACCTAGAATAGAATTGAATGCTGCACCAGCAACGAGAGGTCAAATGAAAAATCTACTTTCAGCGATTGACAATAATCACTTGCCTGTTGCTGATGTGTTGGAAGGGCATATCTCATCTGCTTCCTGTATCTTGGCAAATATATCCATGGAGTTGGGTAGGCCATTGGTATATGATCCTGAAAAGAAAATTTGTGTAGGCGATGAAGAAGCTACGGCAAGATTAAAAAGAAACTATAGAGCTCCGTGGAAACACCCGTATCCTTATCAAGGAGCTTAAACAATACTATTTATGTTGTTTTGAATGGCCTGAAAGAGTTTTTTAAAGCTATGCTTAAGCTCTTCAGGCTCTTCTATTTTTATGTTGTCACCAAACATCATCAGCCAACGTGGGAATTCTTCCTCAATATCCCTGCACTCAAACGTCATCTCTATTTTGTCTCCAGATTTACGCTCTGATTTATAACCATAATTGTTTCTTTGCCAGCGTATATAGGGCGCAAACTCACGGGTAACTGTTATTTTAGAGGTTATCTTTGGTAATTCTGGATGCTTTTGACTACTTAAATATTCATCCATCGGAATATGTATTTTACTAAAAGGTATCTCCGAGGAAGTAATATCATCGATCCTGTCACTTCTAAACTGTCTGAAATCATGTCTTTGCAAGCAATAGGCCACTATATACCAAAATCCAATTTCATGGACTATACCTATCGGTTCTATAACTCTATGCTGTGCCGTGTCGTCTTTTATTCCTTGATACAGAATTGTAATTTGCTTTTTATTGGCTATTGCCTCGATGGCAGTACTTAAAACATGGGGAACTTTTTCTGGAAAAATAGGAACGTGCTGTTTTCGCATGATGATCTGGTCCTGCATATTGGTCACCAGATCTTGGTCATGGCTTTTGAGGATTGCCTTTATTTTCATCAGTGCTGAAGCATATTGTGCAGCACTCGTTTGATCCAAATATTTCTCCGCCAGCTTCTCTGTCGCCACAAAACACAGCGCTTCCTCTTTACTAAAGGTTACTGGCGGCAACCTATAGCCATCCATAATGCTGTAACCCATTCCTGCTTCACCAATAAGGGGAACTCCGGCTTGCTCTAAACTCTTGATATCTCTATAGATTGTCCTGAGACTGACATCAAACCGATCTGCTAATTCCTGAGCTTTAACTACACGCTTAGATTGAAGTTGAATCAGGATCTCGACAATACGGTCAAATCTTTTCTTAATATCTATAGACATAGTTTACAGAGTTATATATCGCTTAATTTAAAGGTATCCTTTAGTCGAATTCCTTTTTCAGTATATTGAAGTGTGGCACATTCATGGACAGAATCGTGCTCTAAAAACATAATGTATTCGTTGTCTACAATCTCTTTCCAATAATCTTGTCTTTCTTGCATAGTTACCAAGGGCCTAACATCATAACCCATTACATAAGCTATTGGGATATGACCAACCGAAGGCAGCAGATCCGCCATATAAAGAATTGTTTTTCCTTTATATTGTATTTGAGGCAACATCATTGCTTCAGTATGTCCATATGCAAAACGCATATCAATCTGAGAATCGTATTGTGGACTGTTGATATCAATAAAATTCAATTGTCCGCTTTCTTGGATCGGAAGGATATTTTCTTTTAGAAATGAAGCTTTCTCTCGTGGATTTGGATTAACCGCCCATTCCCAATGATCTTTATTGGACCAATATCTCGCATTTTTGAATGCAGGCAATAACTTCTCACCTTCACGGACGATCGCACCACCGCAATGGTCAAAATGTAGATGAGTTAGGATGACATCGGTTATATCATCACGATGAAAACCTAATTTATTCAAGGATTTATCTAAGGTGTCATCCCCATGCATATAATAATGGCTAAAGAACTTTTCATCTTGTTTGTCACCGATTCCGGTATCCACCAATGTAAGTCTTTTGCCGTCTTCAATCAGCATCAAGCGAGTTGCCCAAGTACATAAATTACGCTCATCAGCAGGATTGGTCCGTTGCCAAATACTCTTTGGAACAACACCAAACATAGCGCCACCATCCAATTTAAAGAATCCCGTATCTATAGAATGTAGTTTCATAATCCTTCCTTTTCTATAAAAATGATGTTTTCTGACGTCTAAATCAAGGGAAAAGATGAATTCAAAGGAAATCAGTACTTTAACAGTAATGATGGTAGATAAATCCGTAATCTGTATAACTAAATTGTTAACTTATGTATAGACCTTTGAATAAACTAAATCAAAGACATGAAAAACACTAATATCAATAACCGTAGAGAATTTCTGAAAATGGGTGCATTGGCGGGATTAGGTTTTATTAGCAGCAATATTGTGAAGGCTGACGAAAGTAAAAGTATAAATTCCTTTAGGCAGGATCTTTATATACAGGGCTCAAAGAGAGTTTTAGGGTCAGGGAAACATCAATTGGAAGTTTCTCCTATTGGCCTTGGTTGCATGGGTATGAGTTACCATCGAAGCTTTGTCCCAGATCGACAGATGAGTATCAATCTAATTAGAAAAGCCGCAGAATTGGGTTTGAATCTATTTGATACAGCAGAAGCCTATGGTCCAATGATCAATGAAGAATTGGTAGGTGAGGCCTTGCAACCGATCAGAAAAGAGATATTGATCGCAACGAAGTTTGGATTTGTTGATGGAATGCCTTCTAAAGGATTAGACAGCAGACCAGATACCATCAAAAGGGTAGTAGAACAATCTTTAAAGAGGTTGAGAACAGACTATATCGATCTTTTATATCAACACCGGGTTGACCCGAATGTGCCAATGGAAGAGGTAGCAGGTACGGTAAAAGATCTGATTCAAGCCGGAAAAGTTCGCAATTTTGGTCTGAGTGAGGCAAATGTAGACAACATCAGAAAAGCACATGCTGTTCAGCAAGTAACTGCTTTGCAGAGTGAATATTCATTATTTACGCGAGAGCCAGAAAAAACAGTAATCCCTGTTTGCGAGGAGTTAGGAATAGGTTTTGTGCCATACAGTCCATTAAGCCGAGGACTGATCACCGGATATATAAACGAAAGAACCAAATACATTCCATCGAATGATAACAGAGCAGCTCTACCTAGGTATCAAAAAGATGCTATTATAGCCAATTGGCCATTGATTGATGTCTTGAAGGAATTTGGTGACCATAGAGGTTTGACCGTAGCACAAGTTGCCTTGGCATGGCTGCTCGCTCAAAAACAATTTATTGTTCCTATTCCAGGTACCACAAAATGGGCTCATCTCCAAGAAAATTTTGATTCAGCGGCTTATCGATTCAATTCAGACGAATTAAAACAGTTGACAACGGAATTGGATAAAATCAAGATTGTTGGCGAACGTGCGGTAGGGCAACAAGCGCAACAGATTAATAACTAGAATAGACATTTGACAATAGACATAAGACAAAAGAATTGGTATGATGTCTGGATATATTGGTAAATTGTCTAATGTACATTTTGTTAGGAGAATTGTTTAAGGTCTAATGTCTTATGTCTTGTGTCTTATGTCTATGATAAAACCTATAGCTGCGGTTATGCTTTTTTTATTGAGCCTGACGGCTTATTCTCAAGGAATTGAAGAAATTGATAGAAAAGGGCATGGCGACCACCAATTGGTCAGGATGGCTGAACTTGAAATTCACCCCGAATATTGGGAGGAATATAAGAAGATATTAATTTATGAGGCAAGGGAGTCTATTCTTAAAGAAGAAGGGGTAGTTTCTATTTTTCCGATGGAAATCAAAGATGATGAATATAAAATCAGGATTTTGGAAATATATGCGAACCAGAAAGCATATGAGGATCATCTAAAAACACTACACTTTCAATATTACAAGACAAATACCTTAAAAATGGTGAAAGATTTGAAGTTGATTGATATGAAGGCGTTGGATAAAGAAACGATGGGAAAGATTTTTTTGAAGGATAAAATTAGAATAGACAGTAGACAATAGACATTAGACACTAGACTATAATAGTTACACCCCTACAGGGTTGAAGATCTTTCTTTATGTATCTATAATAGTTACACCCCATGGGGCAATGTCATTAAGTTTAGGAAAAATAAGGTAATTGGCATATTTTCAGTGGCAGGTGGGGACACCTGCCACGGCGAGAAAACCCCATGGGGCAATGTCATTAAGTTAAGAAAAAAAGAAGGCCATAAATCACGTAAATGTTTAATTTTGAATTCACTACTAAACAAATCTAAACAACCGCGTTTATGGCCGATGTAAAAATAGCACTTAAAATCGTCTCAGACCTAAAAAATTTTATTTCTATCTGTTTAACAGACCCTCTGCTGCTCAATCTTTTCAGGAATTCCAAAACCCATTTCACCCGGGACCGGAAGCTCAATTTCGAGAGATTGGTCCTGCTGATCGCCAAGATGTGCAAGCGGACCCTCTCTGTCGAACTGGAAGGTTT
>NZ_PEBA01000034.1:0-307704 GCF_002734235.1 Sphingobacterium sp. 1.A.5 | reverse complement strand
TGTAAAGGTTGAGAGACCAAAGCCGAGTGGTACTAATAGCCCGAAGCTTTCCAATGCGGATAGTCTGTTGTCCTCTCTCTTTTTAACATCCTTTCTTCCAATAACATGTCAATGACAGATCAGTCTGTCAAAAAGGTATTCAGGTGCCTATATCGGCGGTGTCCACCTCTTCCCATTCCGAACAGAGAAGTTAAGCCCGCCAGAGCCGATGGTATTGCCGTAACAGGTGGGAGAGTAGGTCGGTGCCTAATTTTATACGGAAGCCCGTTGTCCAGGAGGACATCGGGCTTTCCTGTTTTGTGGCGTTCCCAAAGGGTGCCCATGTACCGGGACCGGCGGCCGCCTTCGGTCCCTGAGCCGAAGGGCAGGCGCCGCACACGTTCCAGGTGATGGCCGGTGAGGACACCGACCATGGCGTCGGGGATACCTGCCACTGCGGTGAAACCTCATCAGTGTCGCATGATCATTAATGCTCAACCACGTAGTTACCGTCTCCACGGATCATCACCTTGACATGTTCAATGTCTATTTCACAGAAATAGTTTCCATCTCTTTCGAGATGGAATGACAAGATTGCCGAGAGGAAGAGGGTCGATTTTTGGGGAGATGGCTTGCGGCTCGCCGCAAGCCATCTCCCCAAAAATCGACCCTTTTTTAAAAAAAAAGCCCTGTCATTCCAGAGCTTTAGCTCTGGAAACTATTTTGTGGTTATAATAGCAGAATGGCATCGGGGTGTCACTATTATAGCAGGAAATTTAGCAAACATGCCACACCTACGGAGCTGGTGTTTGGGGTGACAATCAGATCTATAGATATTTCATGCCTACGGCATTTAAGATACATTTCATGCCTCCGGCATTTAACCCCGATGGGGTTTTTGGCTGCATGGCTATTTTTTCTATAATAGTAACACCCCTAGGGGGGTTGTCTGGCATCGCATGATCATTTCTAAAATAGTTACACCCCTAGCGGGGTTGTCTGGCATCGCATAATCATTTCTATAATAGTTACACCCCTAGCGGGGTTGTCTAGCATCGTATAATCATTTCTATAAAAGTTACACCCCTAGCGGGGTTTGTTGGGTTATAATGACATTTTTCTAGAATAGTGCCACCCTTAAAGGGAGTTGGTTCCCTATGGCTATTATGTCGATTGTCTGTTGTCTTATGTCTATTGTCTATTGTCTACAGATTTAGGTCCTGTCGCTTACTATCTCACATCTCATATCTCACATCTCACATCTATCTCCCCATTTATTAAACTAGTTAAACGTTTCTTTATTATTTCAAGGTTAATTTTGTATTTGTGTTACAAATATATTTTCGAGTATAACTTTAACCATGGTTTAAAATCATTTTTTAGTTAAATAATAATATTATTAATGAAACTGCTTAATTTTGTAGTGATAGGAAAGAATGTGGATATTCTCAATACCTTGAAGAGGTTGATTGAGAATAACACCGGGTGGACTGCTTATGTGATGGATGATGAAAATGAACTAAAAACTTATCTGAACAACCATCCTGTTGATGTTATTATTTTAAGTTCAGGCCTACCAGAGTTTACCGAAATTGGCATTAAGGCTTATGCACTATGTGTGGATGATCATATTAAGGTCATCCAACATTTCGGGGGTGGCAGCGGGCTTCTTAAGAATGAAATTTATAGTCTTTTCCCTAATTATGAATTTTAACCTTCCTGGTCTCATGTACATTCAAATAGTAAATAATGTTTGCAAGTATATTCAGTTGACCGCTGAACAGCAACAGATCTTTATAGATCATCTGAAGATTCGGAAAATTCCTCCAAAGACCATTCTATTACGGGAGGGAGATATCTGTCAGTTTGAAGGTTATATCTATAAAGGGTGCGTCAGGACGTTTTATGTCAATGAGAATGGTTTTGAAGTAACCATCTCCTTTGGTATTGAAGACTGGTGGGTAAGTGACATTGCGTCTTTCCATGATCAAAAGCCTTCCAAATTTTTTATTGAGACCTTAGAAGAAACAGAAATGTTGGTGTTGACACCAACTAGCAAGGCAAAACTCTTGATGGACTTGCCGAAATTTGAGCTGTTCTTCCGGCTATTGGTTCAGCGCAATCTTTCAGTCCTTCAGAATAGGTTGATCAATACCATTGCCCAAAAGGCACCAGAGCGATATTTGGATTTCTTAAAGCTTTATCCGAGTATCCCCTTACGCGTACCTCAATATTATATTGCTTCATACCTTGGAGTTTCAGCTGAGTTTGTGAGTATCATCAAAAAGAGACTTGCAAAAGGCTGATCATATTATTTTTTTTAATTGAGCCCGGACAATATGTTCGGGCTTTTTTATTTTTTACTAATTAAACATTTCTTTAACTAGTTCAATGGATTGGGGTTTTAGACGTCCTAATTTTGTTTCATCAAACAACAAAAGTAATGGACAGAAAGAATTTCATAAAAAAAGGTTTTGTAGGAACGGGGATGTTCGCAGCTACTGCAGCTTTAGGGAATATCCTAAAAAACGAAATAGAAGAACTAGCACCATTAGATTTTATTGGTTTCAACCATATTCCAAATACGGATTCTAATCTCAGTGACAATTCAGTAATTCATTATTCAACTACCAGAGGCAAGGCGGATCATGGGTGGTTGCTGAGCCATCATACCTTCAGTTTTGCCAATTATCATAACCCTGAGCGTATGCACTTTGGTGTATTGAGAGTTTTGAATGATGATGTTGTTGAGGGTGGAAAAGGGTTTGGAACCCATCCCCATGACAACATGGAAATCATCAGTATTCCATTAGACGGAGATCTGGAGCACAAGGATAATTTAGGAAATGTATCTGTAATCAAGAATGGTGATATCCAAGTTATGAGTGCAGGAACAGGAGTTATGCACAGCGAATTCAATTATAATGAAGATCGTCCTGTCAAATTCCTTCAAATATGGATCTATCCAAATCGCCGGAATGTAGCACCAAGATATGATCAACAATCTATAGATCAAAATTCACTCAAAAATAGATTCCAACAAATACTGTCCCCTAACCATGATGATGATGGCGTGTGGATACATCAAGATGCTTGGTTTCACTTAGGAGAGTTTGAGGCTGGTGTTATCAGTAATTATAAAATTAAGAAGTCAGGTAATGGTCTATATGTCTTCTTGATTGAGGGAAGTGCGCTGGTAGGTAATCAAAATCTAAATAGTAGGGATGGATTCGGGTTATGGAATATCAGCTCTATAGAAATAAGATCCACTTCACCATCTACCAAAATTCTATTAATGGAAGTCCCAATGATCCTTGGATAATTTATCGGATGGAAAATAAATTTCGCAAAAATACAATACAATAAACAAAATAAAATAACAAACGTTTAATAATTAATCAAAATGAAAAAAGTAATCTTAACAATTGCATTAGGTGTAGCTTCACTTATTACATTCGCTCAAAAACCAAGTCCTGAGCTTTTAAATCCGACGAATCATTCTTTAGTCTTAATAGATCACGAAGGTCAAATGGCATTTGCTACTCACAGTATTCCGATGAACGAGTTGAGAGACAATACTGGATTGGTTGCTGGTGCTTCCAAGATTTTCAAAATCCCTACTGTTGTTACTACTGTTGCGGAGAAGTCATTCAGTGGACCCGTATTTCCTGAGATTTTAGAGTTTTACCCAAATACAGCGGAGTTTATCGATAGAACTACGATGAACACTTGGGAAGATGTAAATGCTTACAAAGCAATTACCGGAAAAGGAAAGAAAAAGATTGTGATGGCAGGTTTATGGACTAGCGTCTGTGTTGTTGGTCCTGTAATGTCAGCATTGAATGATGGTTATGATGTTTATGTGATTACAGATGCTTCTGGAGATGTTACCAAAGAAGCTCATGATCAAGCGATCACAAGAATGGTACAAGCAGGTGCCAAACCGATGACATCAATTCAATATTTATTAGAGCTACAACGTGATTGGGCACGTCAAGACACCTATAAAGCAGTTAACGACCTAGTTGTTAAATATGCTGGATCTTACGGTATTGGGATTCAATACTCAAGAGAGATGTTGAAGCACTAACACTATTAATTCAACAGTAAGCGGGCATGGCAACATGTCCGCTTTAAAAAACCATACAATTATGTTAAAAAAAGCATTTAGTATTCTTGTGACGGTCGTATTGATCGCCCCAGTATTTGGACAGAGAGCAGACATTATCATTCGTAATGCTCAAGTCACTACTTTATCAGATGAAAACCCAGAGGCTGAGGCTATCGCTATCTCAGGGAACAAAATTCTGAGAACAGGAACAAACAGTGAGATATTGAAATTGAAGGGCAAAAATACAAAGGTTATTGATGCTGGAAATCGTCGTGTTATTCCTGGTTTATTCGATAGCCATAGCCATGTCATCCGCGGAGGACGCTTCTATAATACGGAATTGCGTTGGGATGGGGTAACATCTTTAAAAACTGCACTTCAAATGTTGAAAGAACAGGCATCTAGGACACCTGAAGGCCAATGGATTCGTGTCGTAGGTGGTTGGAACGAATATCAATTTGAAGAAAAACGACTTCCAACGCTTGAAGAAATTAATGCGGCCACAGGTGATGTACCAACATTTATCCTCTATTTATATGGTAAAGCATGGTTGAACAAAGCTGGTATAGCAAAATTAAATATCACTGGTGACACACCTAATCCTCCCGAAGGACTTATAGAAAAGGATGAACAAGGCAATCCGACAGGATTGTTAGTGGCTGAACCTAACGCATTCATATTATATTCTACCTTGGCAAAACTTCCTGAGCTTACTCCAGAACAAAAAGTGAATTCTACATTAAAATATATGACCGAATTAAACAGAATCGGTGTAACAGGTGTGATGGATGCCGGAGGAGGTTTTCAAAATTTTCCGGATGACTATGGAATAACCGATTCTTTGAACAAAGAAGGGAAAATTACGATTCGCTTACCATATTTCCTGTTTGCACAGAAAAAAGGGAAGGAACTGGAAGACTTTACAAAATGGGTAGGAATGGCAGATGTTGGTAATCATGCCAACAATAAATTCAATCAAATAGACTATTACATTGGTGGTGGTGGTGAAAACCTAGTCGCAGATGCTGCAGATTTCGAGAATTTTCTTTTTCCACGACCAGAATTACCAATGACATTGGAAACCAATCTGAAGGCAGTAATTAGATTATTAGCATTAAAGAAATGGCCGTTTCGTATCCATGCTACATACGATGAGAGTATTACGAGATTTTTAGATATCATTGAAAAAGTAGATGCTCAGGTATCATTGAAGGATAATATGTGGTTTATAGACCATGCCGAGACGATCAGTGAGGAGAATTTACAGAGGATAAAAAGTTTGGGTGGTGGTGTTGCTATTCAACATAGAATGGCTTACCAAGGTGAATTGTTTATTAAGAGATACGGCAAAAAACCAGCATTGGCTGCGCCTCCTATCAAAAGGATTCTTGAACTGGGTATTCCTGTTGGATTGGGAACAGATGGCACTCGGGTAGCATCCTACAATCCTTGGGTTGCTCTTTACTGGATTACAACAGGAAAAACCATCGGCGGAAACCAAGTAATGGCTGAAGAAAATATACTTGACCGGACCACTGCATTGCGATTAGCAACTCATAAAGGCTATGAATTAATCAAGGATGAAAAGAAGGGTAAGCTTGAAAAAGGATACTATGCGGATTTAGTCATTTTAGACGAAGATTATTTTAAAATTGATGCTGAAAAGATAAAGAATATTACCTCAAAATTGACTATTTTAGATGGCAAAATAGTATATGGTGATAGTGATTATCAGGAGGTAGCTCCCAAGCCTCTTTCAGTATTGCCGGAATGGTCTCCCGTGAAATATTATGGTGGCTACCAAAATCAAAAATAGATAGCCATTGTAAATCTTTTAAAGTAAAAAAACGATTTAAAAACATGGTTCGTTTGCGCCTATTTGGGATTTTATTATTGCTGAGCAATGGCATTGCTCTTGCCCAAGATCAACCTTCTTTTAAGCCTTTGCGCTATAATGAAGATTATAGTTACTTGGCAAAAGACAGTTCAAGAACATTTTATGAGGGGTTGAAATATATCCCATTTTCAAAGCAGAAAAGCGATAGTTATTTAAGTGTAGGAGGGGAGGCCAGAGGCCAATATTTCTATATTCAGAATGAAGATTGGGGCGACAGTGAAAATGACGGAGACGGTTATTTGTTGTCGAGGTTCCTGCTCCATACAGATTGGCGTTTTTCTAAAAATGTGAGGGCCTTTGTTCAAGTTCAAAGCAGTCTTGCGAGCAGTAGACCGATAACCACCCCGGTGGAGGAAAATCCGTTAGATCTGCACCAAGCATTTGTAGACGTATCAGCATTCGACACAGACCATTCTTCCATGACTTTTAGGGTCGGTAGACAGGAATTATCTTATGGTTCACAGCGGTTGATATCCGTCAGGGAAAATCCAAATAATCGGCAAGCATTTGATGCTGCAAAAATCATGTATAAGACAAAAGATGTAAATCTAGATTTGTTTTATTCTCATTACGTTCTTGCAAAAAAAGGTGTTTTCGATGATGGTTTTAATAAAGACACTCGTCTATGGGGTGCATATTCAACTTTCAAATCCGTCCCGGGTTTAGGTGGTATCGATGCTTATTATCTTGGATTCTATAAGAAATCGGCATTATTTGCTGATGTCAAAGGAAGAGAATTGCGTCATTCTGTTGGATCTCGAGTTTTTGGAGGATTAGATTCTTGGAATTATGATATTGAAGGGCTTGTGCAATTTGGAAAACTGGGCAGTTCGAAAATCCTGGCTTGGACAGCTTCCATCAATACTACATATTCATTTGATGATGTTTTTCTTAAGCCTGAAATTGGTTTGAAAGCAGAGCTTATCAGTGGTGATCAAGGTGAAAAGGACCGTGTTGGGTCTTTCAATGCGTTGTATCCCAAGGGCGCATATTTTGGATTGGCAGCATTGATTGGTCCATCAAACTTAGCTGAATTTCATCCTTCCATCAACTTCCAGCTCGCAAAGGATTTAGAATTCTCTGTAGATTATGACTTTTTCTGGAGATACAGTAAAGCAGATGGGATTTATGGTGTGAATATGGTTCAGATTTATGATGATGGTGGAAGCCAGAACAGACATATAGGAAATCAATTAATAGGCGCTCTTTTATATAGTCCTAATCGTTTTTTAACTTTTCGTGGTGAATTTACATGGTTCCAAGCTGGCGACTATATAAAAGATGTTAGTGCAGGCAAGGATATTTACATCAGTGGACTTACAGCACAGGTTAAATTTTAATGATTTTTGTAAGTCTTGATTTTGGTATCCAAGACAATAATTATAACTTCCGTTTCTAATCAAAAATTAATGGATTTTTAAATATGAGAAGTTATATTCTACTGTTTACATGCCTTATCTTAGGTTTTTCCGTGCAAGGGCAGCGTATTCCTTTTGCGGATAGCACAATTGTTACAAAGCACAATATAACAGCGAACGGCCAAAAGTTTGGCTATACAGCTGCTGCCGGTACACAACCCATTTGGGATGATAATGGTAAGGTCCTGGCGACAGTTCATTTTACTTATTATACCCGTGATGGGATTAGCAATCGGGAGAAGCGCCCTTTGGTTATCTCTTTCAATGGCGGTCCAGGTTCCGGCTCCGTGTGGATGCATTTGGCCTATACAGGTCCTAGATTGTTGAACATTGACGACGAAGGATATCCTTTGCAACCTTACGGTGTAAAAGAAAATCCATACACGATTTTGGATGTTGCCGACATCGTTTATATCGATCCGGTAAATACAGGGTATTCACGTATTCTAGATGAGAAGGCTGACCGGAAATTATTTTTCGGAACCAATGCCGATATCAAATATCTAGCAGAATGGTTGAACACTTTTGTAACTAGAAATAATCGTTGGACATCACCTAAATACCTAATCGGAGAGAGTTATGGTACAACACGCGTTTCAGGTTTAGCATTAGAACTTCAAAATGCTCAGTGGATGTATTTAAATGGTGTTATTTTGGTTTCACCGACTGAGTTGGGGATTAAACGTGATGGCGCTGTTGCCAAGGCAAATATTTGGCCTTATTATGCAGCAACAGCTTGGTACCACAAGAGATTAACACCTGAATTACAGAATAGAGACCTAAATGACCTATTGCCTGAAGTTGAACAATTTACTCTCAATGAACTCCTACCGGCGATAGCAAAAGGTTCGAGTATTTCTGAGGATGAAAAAGCTGCAGTAATTAAAAAGATGGCCAAGTATTCAGGCTTGTCTGAAACTGTTATTGCTCAAAATAATTTAGATATTCCGACTTCCCTATATTGGAAAGAACTAATGCGGGACAAGGGTCAAACTATTGGACGACTAGATTCAAGGTACATCGGCTTGGATTTCAGGGATGGTGGTGAGAGACCGGATTACAATGCTGAGTTGACCTCATGGTTACATTCTTTCACACCGGCTATTAATTATTACTATGCCAACGAATTGAATTATAAATCGGATGTCAAATACAATATGTTTGGCAATGTTCATCCTTGGGACCGAAGCAATGATAATACAGGTCTTAGCTTAAGGCAAGCTATGGCAGCAAACCCTTATTTACATGTCATGGTCCAATCTGGGTATTATGATGGGGCATGTGATTATTTTAATGCAAAATATAATATGTGGCAGATGGATCCTTCAGGAAAACTTTCATCAAGGATGAGTTTTGAAGGGTATCGTAGTGGCCACATGATGTATCTACGAAAGGAAGATTTAATTAAGGCCAATGAAGATATTCGAGCCTTTATTAAAAAGTCAACGCCTGCGGCAGATCAAGCAGCAAAATATTAGAAAAATCATTTGAGCCAGTTCAATAGGACTGGCTTTTATATAATTCATGACATGGAAATAAAAAGTTTCATCCTATCTATAATCTTTTGTTTCGGAACTACCTACGCTCAAGATCTCATTAACGACACCGAAGCTGTACACAATTATTTAAAACAGGAAAAGAATAAAACGATTCAATCTTTAAAGACTGATACCAAATATCAGTATGAACTTCTGAATCATCTCTTAGATTTAGGGGAGTGGGATTTTGTTGCAAATGCAATAAAAGATTCAAAAACCTTAAGCAATGTTGAAAGTGCTTTGCTGAACTTCAAAATAACTTGGTTGAACAATGATTTTCAAGCTGCAGAAAATATTTTGAACGGTCTTAAAGCTAAAGAAAGAGAAAATTTAAAAGTTCAGGCTTCATTTGCGCTGTTGGAAATTGAAGCTTGGGAATTGGACAAGGCAGAAAAACTGAGTCGGGAGTTATTAGCGAAAAAGCCTAAGGACATTGACATAAGCTTGATACTTGGGCGTTCTCTAATGCTTCAGAAAAAGTATGCTGACGCGTTAGCTCTAGCGAATAATTTAATTCAAGAACATCCTAAGAATGCCTCGGGTTATTTTTTAAAAGCTGACGTGTTTTTTTGGGATCAAAAGCCAAAAGAGGCGGAAGAAGTTTTAAAGGAGGGTTTAAAGATAAATCCATTAAATGCTGATGCACGATTTTATTATGGTTACGCCATATGGCGAAGAATCGATGCTACCCAATTAAATGACATGGTTGCACAGTGGGACATCGCTTTGGCTCTAAACCCATTGCATTTTCAATCACATTGGCATTTGGGGAATGGCCATACGAATTTGACCTTTGCGGATTATGTAGATGAAAATGAAAAGCAAATTCGTCAAGAATTGGAAGCTGCAGATCAATTGTTTACAAGCAATCAAATTGATGCCGCATTAAGAAAAGTAGAAGAAATTGAAGCTTCCCATTCAAAATCTATATTACCTGCTATGCACAAAGCATCTTTGCTGTACAGTGATTTTGATGCTTCAGATAGATTAGCCAGGTTAACGAGATCTGAAAAGATATTCTTAGACATTTTAAACCGGAAAAAGCATTATGGCCCTGCTCACAATGGATTAGCTGCTGTTATCAAATCAAAACGAATTCCATATCTGAAGACATACGATAATATCATGTCATCTCTAAGAAATCCAAAGATCAACAATATGGATGATTTTTTGGAAATATTCCCAGATGTTGCCTACTATCCGGGGAATGTAGCTAAAGGCATGGCATGGAATCAATTGTATACATCGACTGTTTATTTTCCATTCTTAGTAAAGCAGCACCGATTATTTGTTATTCCGCCGCTGCATGTTGATTTGGCCTTAGCTATGAAAGCACCTTATTTTAGATTCAATTCTACCTTCGACAATAGACAATGGATGGATATTAGAGGGGTAGGTTCTGGTGCTGCAGCGATAGAATATGTGGAGCGCGGAGCATTTGAGGAACGAAATGTACTATTGCATGAATATGTTCATTTATTTCATGGACAGGTTTTGACAGATGGACAAAATCGTAAGATTCGGGAGCTGTATTACAATGCTATGGAAAAAGGCCTGACATTGGATTATTACTCACAGAACAATGAATCAGAATATTTTGCCCAAACTTATCCTGCTTATTTCGAAAAGGTGAAAGTTCATCCATTAGATTTTAAATCAATGAACACCTTGAATGATCTAAAAAGTAAGGATCCTGAAATGTATCGTTTTTTGGATGAACTGATTACGAATGAAAAGGCTTATTTGGCAGGGGATAATAGTGCTATGGCCTCCAATTGGTCCCAGGTTTATGTAAATCTAGCGACTAACGCTGCGAAGAATGATCTAAATGAAGCTTATAAATATTTAGATACGGCCTTACAATATGATAGCGATTATTTGCCAGCCCATATTGCGTATGTTGAAAATTTAGTGGAAGAGGGAAAATATGAGGATGCCGAGATACGTCTTGAGGCTGCAAAGAAAATAGATTCGGAATATGCACCTATTTACAGTACGGAAGCAGACTTAATCATAGCGAAGGATCCAGAGAATTATCAAGCTCAAGCAGAATTGCTTAAAAAAGCCTATGATTATGAAAAGGATTATATGGAAAAGGCACAGAATTCATTTAAATATAGGAATTCTTACTTCAGAAGGGGTAAGCTTAAGGATGCCTTGGATGTGGCAGAGGAATATATGAAGAATGGATCCGAGATTTCTACTTATTTGAGGGATCGAAAAGATGAATCGAAGGCATTCAGCGCTTGGCAAAAAGCTTTATTGGGAAATAAAGATCAAGTGGCAGTTTTGAGTTATTTGGCCTCTCAAAAACCACAAAACTATAGCATTCGTACGCAGCACATTGAAGCATTAATTGCAAATAATGAATATGAGGAAGCATTGAAGAATCTTCAACAGATTAATCGAACCTTACAAGCTTCCCAAGTCAACCGTCCTGAGTTTGAACTGTTGTTTGCTGAAGTTTATTCCAAATTAGGTATGACCAGTGATTTGGCTATCTATTTAGAGAAATTGATGGTTAGAGGCGGAGATCCAGCAAGATTGGATCCACTAAATAATCAGCGATTAATAAGGTTGTTGGTTGCAAATGATAGAATAGAGGAAGCTAAAACATTCCTTAAGAAGCTAAATCCTGAGAATTCAATATTTTATAAGTCTTCAGAATTGGTCAGTAAAGCTTTGATAAACATAAAAGCAGGAGAAAATTTGGAGGCTATCAAACTATTAGATAATGCCTTGAAAATTTACCCATATCAAATTGATGGCTTAAGATTATTGAAGGATTTATCTAAGATCGATAAAACTGCAGATAAAATTTTAACCCAGCATTTAAAAGAGATGGAGATTTCTCCAATTTTATAGCATATTTGCATATTAAACTAAATACATGAATACATACGAATTAATCTCAATTGGTCTTTATATGTTGTTGATGGTGCTTATAGGATTTTATTCTTGGCGCAAATCGACGAGTAATTCGGAGGAATTTTTAATTGGAGGGCGCAAGATGGGTGCTGCAGTCACCGCTTTGTCGGCAGGCGCTGCTGACATGAGTGGGTGGTTGCTGATGGGATTGCCTGGTGCAATGTATGCAGCTGGATTATCTAGTTCATGGATTGCCATTGGATTGACGATAGGGGCCTTTTTGAATTACGTATTGGTAGCTCCACGCTTGAGGGTCTATACAGAGGTAGCCAAAAACTCCATTACTTTGCCAGTATTCTTTGAGAATAGATTTCATGACAAAACACAACTGTTGAAGATTGTGTCATCGATTTTTATTTTAGTGTTCTTCACTCTTTATACATCTGCAGGCATGGTCTCTGGAGGAAGATTATTTGAATCTGCCTTTAATATGGATTATTACACCGGACTTTATGTAACAACGTTTGTCGTAGTTCTATACACGTTTTTAGGTGGATTTCTAGCTGTTAGCTTGACGGATTTTGTCCAAGGAACCATTATGGTTACAGCCTTGGTAATTTTACCGATCGTTATGGTTTTTCAAATTGGAAGTTTAGGAGAAACTATGGAAATCATCGAAAATAAAAATCCAACATATCTTAACTTGTTTACAGGTACTACCACCATTTCCATCATATCTTTATTAGCTTGGGGCTTGGGATACTTTGGTCAGCCACATATTCTAGTTCGTTTTATGGCCATTGACAGCGTTAAAGATATTTCAAAGGCAAGGAATATTGGTATCAGCTGGATGATTTTTACTGTGGGTGGTGCTATGTTGGTTGGTCTATTTGGTATTGCATATCTTGCAAAATTTGATGCAGAGACAATGACAAAATTTGATGGTTCAAAAGCTTTAGCAGAGACGATTTTTATCTATGTTTCGAGAGTTTTGTTTCATCCATTAATTGGTGGGTTTTTATTGTCAGCAATATTAGCCGCTGTTATGAGTACCATTTCATCTCAATTATTGGTTACATCAAGTTCTATGACTGAAGATATTTATCGTGCATTTTTTAATAGACAAGCTTCAGCAAAGACGATGTTAATGGTTAGCAGAGTGTCCGTTCTTATCGTTGCTGTCATTGCTTTATTACTTTCCTTGACTCCAAAGGATAGCATCTTGAATTTAGTTGGAAATGCTTGGGCAGGATTTGGAGCAGCCTTTGGTCCATTGATCTTATTGTCTTTACTTTGGAAGAGGACAACTGCGATGGGAGGGCTATTAGGCATGATAGTAGGGGGTGCAACCGTTTTATTGTGGGTTTATCTTCCGCATGACCACAAAGATGTTTATGAAATGATTCCGGGTTTTATATTGGGTTTCTTAACGATCGTGATTGTTTCATTGCTATTGAAACCGGTATCTAAGGAAGTACAAGATGAATTTGATGAAGTCGCAAAAATTGTGAAGTCATAAAAAATAGCCGCTAATTTTTTAGCGGCTATTTCTTTATAAGTTATTTTAATTATATCACAGGAGTTACGGTATAACCTTTATCTTTCAATAATTGTATAACTCCATTTTTACCCAATAAGTGAGCAGCACCTACCGCAAAGAATACGGAGTTATTATTCATCATTTCAGGCATTTTATTCAACCATTCTTTGTTTCTTTTAGTCAGCATCAATTCTTCTTTTTCCGGACTCATGGTTGAAGTTTTAGCCATTAAGTCTTCTAACTCTTTAGGTTGGTTGTTGAAGTAAGCAGCGACTAATTTTTTAGTTTCCGCTTTCATGATATCCATATCTCTCAAGTAAGTATATAAATCTTCAGCTTTAAAGAATTCGTTCATTAAGTTAATTTGGTATTCCGCTGTTTCCAGTTCATCTACAGGTTTACCTTCAGCACCCTCTAATTTTAATAATTCCAATTCCATAGATTTCATAGCTGCGGGATCCTGGCATTCGAAAGCCTGCATAGATAGCAACGAAACTAGTACAGCAGGGCCGACTTGATCTAACATAGCTGGGTTTAAGTTTTTAGCTGTCAAAACGCTATCAATCAATTTCTTTTTTTCTGGTGCTAGACCATCAAAAAAACCAGGGACAGGGCCGATGTTAGCCTGAAGCGCCTTCACAGTTTCAGGATTATTGGCGTTTAATTCCAAGGCAATCCTATCAGTCCCTTTGATAGCTTCCTTTATTTTATCATCAATTCTAAAATCAGGACCACATGCCATATGTAATGTTCCCAAAACATAAGAATCTTTCTTTAAACCATTTCCTGAAACTTTCCATAAAAAAGTATTGGTGTCTTGTGCGAATACTGCAATAGCCATTAAAATAGCAACTACAGATAGAATGTATTTTTTCATATTAATAGTTTTTAATCACATAGTAAGTATATGCTCGATTGAAATCGTTACAAAAAATATGCAATTATTTTAATTTACCTTTTGTTGATGACAATTTCAGGGACCGTTACTTTTATCCTACTTGGATGGTTTTTGTCAAAATACAATCTGTGGGTATTCTTAATAAAGTCTTCTTTTTTAGCTTGATAGATGTCCATAAACTGATTAGGATTTCTATCAGCTAGAGGGAACCAAGTATGTTGTATTTGAACCATAAATTTGTGACCTTTTTTAAAAACATGGGCGACATCCGGTAGGGTAATTTTAACTGGAGTGATTTCATTTGGTTTAAAGGGTTCTGGATTACTAAAGCTATTTCTGAATTTGCCACGTAGAATTTCTCCTCTGACCAACATTTGATAATTGGCCATTACAATCTTTTCATCAATTGGGGAGGTGGCAGCGGACGTATCTGGATATACATCAATTATTTTTACAATAAAATCTGCATCAGTTCCAGTCATGGAAACATTTAATTCTGCTGTTATTGGTCCTGATAACATGAGGTCATCTTCTAGAGGTTCTGTTTCAAACACCAATACATCAGGTCTGTTAGCGACAAATCGCTGGTCAGCAACCATGTATTCTCTAGTTCTATTTTCGATTATCCCTTCTTGAAAAGGAACTGGTTTATTGGGATCACTCGTATATTCTGTGAAAGATTCAGTTTCTGATATTGGGGACATGGAAATTTGCCCATTCTCATTTAAAAATAAATCAACCTCTTCCGCGTTTTTGGGTGGCCATTGATCAAACGAATGCCACTCATTAAATCCTGAGAAGAAAACATTTGCTTCAGCTGGATTAAAAGAGCCTTCCCCTTTTAGGTAATAATCAAAGAAAGGTTCTTCAAATTTCTTTTGGTAATCCAAGCTTGTTTTCTGTCCGAATCTGATGTCACCAAAGGAATCTCCTTCCGAGCGAACCCATCCACCATGGAACCAAGGGCCCATAACAAGGATTGAATTGTTCTTTTTATTTCTTTTTTCAATCTGTTTGTAGGTTTCAAATGCACCATAGGTGTCCTCGGCATCAAATAATCCTCCGACAACCATTACAGCTGGTTTGACATCATTCAAATGATTGGTAATCGTTCTTGCTGTCCAAAAGGTATCCAAGGTGCTGTGTTTTGCTAAATTGTCCCAAAACTTGACGGTATGGTTCAGGTATTTATCTTTTAACCCAGAAAGGGTAGGGTTGTCCATAAAAAATTTTGCATAATCTTTGGAAGGAAGGTCAAAACCTTTGGGTCCTTTCTCATTGGTTATAGGATTTGGTCTTGGCGCATCAAATGTATACATGAAACGGAACGCATCCATCAAGAAAAGTGCACCTCCATGGTGAAAATCATCTCCGATAAACCAATCAGTTACTGGCGCTTGTGGGGAAACAGCTTTAAGTGCAGGGTGACTTCCTATCAAACCTGCAGTTGAATAAAAACCCGGATAGGAGATACCATACATCCCAACCTTACCATTATTACCTTTCAAGTTTTTGACCAGCCAATCAATAGTGTCATACGTATCGGTACTTTCATCGATTGATTGTTTGTTCTCTTTAGTTTTAGTAGGTCTGATATCCTCAAATGTTCCTTCGCTCATCCATTTGCCACGGACATCCTGATAAACAAAGATGTAGCCTTTTTTCATCATTTCAGGGAAGTTGCCCAAACTTGCTTTGAATTTGTCTTGACCATAAGGAGCTACGGTATAAGGTGTGCGGTTTAACAAGATGGGATATTTTTTGGATTTATCTTTAGGGGTGTAAATTGAGGTGAACAAGCGAGTGCCATCGCGCATGGTTATGTATTGTTCTACTTTGTCATAGTTTTGCTTTACATAATCAGCATTAGCATCTTGACCATTACTATGTGCTGCAAAAAAAATGAATAGGATACAAAGTATGAATAGTCTTTTCATTTGGATATGGTTTTTATTTTAGATTAATCATGATAAAGTTATGCTTTTTTTGATAACTTCGATTAACAAAAAACATGAATGATATGAGCATTAAAGAAGGGTTTTTAGTTGAATTAGAGCGTGAAACTAATAATACAAGAAGAATATTGGATCGTTTGAAGGATGAGGATTTGTCCTTCAGGCCGCATGAGAAATCTATGTCCTTGGGAAGTTTGGCGGGTCACATTGTGGATTTGCACAATTGGATTTCGGACGCATTGACAAAAAATGATTTCAATCTTGCCACAGATTTTAAACCACTTAAACCTACCCGTGTTTCTGAACTTAAAGAAGCATTGGATGAAGGATACAAAAGAAACGAAAAGACGATAGACACTTTTCCTGAAGAAGAATGGTTTACGAGTTGGACAATGCGAGTAGATAATTATGTAATAGCAGAAATGCCGAAATTAGGTGCATTACGTTTCGTTATTAATAACCATTTGATCCATCACCGCGGTCAATTGACGGTGTATTTACGTTTGTTGGATATCCCGGTACCAGGCATGTACGGTCCATCAGCTGATGAGAAGAAATAAATAAAAATTCTATTATTTATATAGCCAGGTTTTTAAAATCTGGCTATTTTTATTTGTTGATTTTTAGGTGTTTACAAAATATTTCAATTTTTTTTAAATTTCCATGTAATAGATTGGCAGTGCAATCTGTCTTGTTATTAAATAAGCGATTATATGATGAACCAAGAGACCTTTAAAAATACGGTATTTATCCTTAAGGATAAGCTTTACCGATTTGCAAATAGGTTTTTGGAACATCAGGAAGACGCTTACGATCTGGTACAAGAAGTTATGTTGAAACTGTGGGAGCAGCGGGGTCAATTGGAACAGTTGAAAAACATAGAAGCTTTTTCCATGCAAATGGTTAGGAACATGGCGTACAATAGGATTGATAAAATGGGCAGGCAAGCGAAGTACATTCAGCAATTGCCTCCCGATATTCAAGCTGAAAAGTACCCTTCCTTGACTAAAGAGTTAATCTTGAAGATGATCGATGAACTTCCAGAAAAGCAGAGATTGGTGATGTATTTACGGGACGTCGAAGAGTACGAGATTGGAGACATTGCTGAGATGGCAGGATTGGAGGAAAATGCAGTTCGGGTTAATTTATCAAGGGCCAGAACGACAGTTAGAGTAAACTTAACAAAGGTTTTTGACTATGAAAAGAGAAGAATTGGATAAGCTGAGGATGAAGTACCTAGAAGGTCAAACTTCAATTGAAGAGGAACGCCGGTTGAAGTCACTAGAAGAAGATGAATTCTTCAGTGCATTGAATGAACCGGAGGAGAAGATGGACTGGAGTTTTGAATCCTTTTTGGAACAAGCCGAAGAAGAATCTCCTAAAAAGAAGATTGTTCCGATTTCTCGAAGGATCATTATGATTACCAGTATTGCTGCAGCAGTATTAATGGGATTCTTTGTGATTCGTCAAATGGTTGAGAACAGAGTTTCGAATTCAGATTTATTGAGCAAAGAAGTAGGGCATGAAGTTGCGCCTATGATTGCACACCAAGAAGTTGGTGCGCAGGCGTTAAATGTTGAAAGACCAAAAGAGGAGCCACAAGCGGTTGTTGTAGAGAAAGAGGTGTCTAAATACGTTCCGAAAAAAGATGCTCGGAAAACGGTTCAAATGGCTTCTATGAGTGATCGTACAGTCAACAAGGAGGAGCCTGTTAAAGTTACCCATGCCTTGGAAGATGAATTGTATGTTGAGATCAATGGAGTCAGAATCTATGATGAAGAGAAAGCATTAGAAGTTACTGAAACAGCATTGCATCTGGCGACATCAAATCTGAAAAAAGGAATGGAAGGAGTTGAAAACATTAAGTACCTAAAAATTGAAATTTAAACAAATGAAAGCTATGAAAACGTTCATGTTAATAATCAGCCTGTTTGTGGCGAGCATGGCACAAGCACAAATTTCCAAATTGGACCAAATATTTGAACAATATAAAGAACAGAAAGGTGTCACCTCTATTAAGATCGGTAAGCCCATGTTTAAAATGTTGAACAAAATGAAAATCAACGATGCTGATGTGGAGACCATCAAGCCACTTTTGAGCAAGATCAATTCTATCAAGATGCTAGTTTTTGAAGATGCAGGGTCAGATATTCAGAATCAAGTAAGTTCCGCTATTGGGAATTTGAATTATGAGGAGCTGTTGGTTGTAAATTCTGATGGAAACAAAATCAGGTTCTTGGCGGAAAATACTGACGGTGACTTTTTAAGCAACTTGTTGTTGAGTATAAACTCAGAAGAAGAGACTGTTTTTATGATCTTGGATGGAGCATTGAAATATGATGACATCAACACTTTAGTAAATAATAACTAAGTATTCAAAGAATTAAACCTATAAAATTATGAAACGTATAATCGGAATTATTTGTGCAGCAATATTATTGATAAACATGCAAAGTTGCATGGTGAAAAGAGGGGCGAACATGGACTTTGCGAAAGGAGCTGATCTTCCTAAGGATGCTGAGATCGTATCCATCAGAGTTCCTGGTATACTCATGAAAGCTTTCCTGCGCGGAGAGATCAAAGAATTGAAGGAGGATGATCCAGTATTGGCAATGGCATTGAAAAAGATCAAAAAAATTAAATTGATGGCAGTGTCGGGAAATGGACAGACTCAATTATATGATAAGTTCAGCAATTACTTGGCAAAGAACGATTTTGAAGAATTGATGAGTATCTACAGTGACGGTTCAAAGATTTCGATCAATACAAGGACCAAAGGAGATAGGATAAAAAATGTAATGTTAGGAATTACAGATGAGGATGATCATGTATTTGTGGACTTGAAATCAGATTTAAATCTGAATGAGTTAAATGAATTGATTGAGCATTATGAGCAAACCCAGTCCGAAAAAGACAAGAAGACTGAGGTTGTAGAAAAATCGTAAACGTTTGTTGTTTAGTTAATATAGAAAAAGCCTGACTCATTTTGAGTCAGGCTTTCTTTATATAATAATGTTGAAAGAATTATTTAGCTAATTCTTCAGCGATTGCTTTTCCGATTTCAGCAGGAGATTCTACTACGCGGATACCACATTCTTCCATGATTTTCATTTTAGCGGCAGCAGTATCGTCAGCACCACCTACGATAGCACCAGCGTGTCCCATACGGCGTCCTGGAGGCGCTGTTTGGCCAGCGATGAATCCTACTACAGGTTTAGTTCCGTTTTCTTTGATCCAACGAGCAGCTTCAGCTTCCATTCCACCACCGATTTCACCGATCATGATGATACCTTTAGTTTCTGGGTCGTTCATCAACAATTCCACAGCTTCTTTAGTTGTAGTTCCGATGATCGGGTCACCACCAATACCGATAGCTGTTGTAATACCTAATCCAGCTTTTACAGTTTGGTCAACTGCTTCATAAGTCAGGGTGCCTGATTTAGAAACTACACCCACAGATCCTTTTTTGAAGATGAAACCTGGCATAATACCGATTTTAGCTTCTTCTGCCGTGATGATACCAGGACAGTTAGGTCCGATTAAGCGTGAATTTTTGTCGCTCAAGTAAGATTTTACTTGAATCATATCTTTAGTAGGTATACCTTCAGTAATACAAACAATCAAAGCGATACCAGCGGCAGCAGCTTCCATGATTGCGTCAGCAGCGAATGCAGGTGGAACAAAAATAATAGAAACATTTGCGCCTGTAGCATCTACAGCATCTTGAACTGTATTGAATACTGGGCGGTCTAAGTGTGTTTGACCACCTTTACCTGGAGTAACACCACCTACTACGTTTGTACCGTACTCAATCATCTGAGACGCATGATAAGTACCTTCGTTTCCGGTAAAACCTTGAACGATTACTTTGGAATCTTTATTAACTAATACACTCATTTTGTCTTATTTTTTGCAACGCAAATCTACTATTTTGAACTGACTTCTAAAAATCAGAGTGGTAGGTATTTTGTTATTTTTTAATAAACTTAGTTTTATTAATTAAATCCCACAGGACGATACCTATAGTAACAGAAACATTGAACGAATGTTTTGTTCCAAATTGAGGTATTTCCAAGGTGCCATCTGCTAATGCAATAATCTCCTCATCTACGCCATGAACTTCATTTCCAAAGACAACTGCATACTTTTTGTTGGTCAATGGTTGAAATTTTTCCAGGGAAATGCTGTTGTTGGTTTGTTCGATGGCATAAACTTCATAACCTTGTTCTTTCAATTGTTTTACAGCCTCAACACTTTCTTTGACATATGCCCAAGTAACAGATTGTGTAGCCCCTAACGCTGTTTTTTCTATTTCTCGGTGCGGTGGAGTTGCTGTAATTCCACAAAGGACAATTTTGTCTATAGCAAAGGCATCTGCAGTTCGAAATGCCGAACCCACATTGTGCATACTTCTAACATTGTCAAGAACAATGACAAGGGGTGTTTTTTCCTGTGATTTGAATGTGTCTACATCAACTCGATTGAGCTGATCCATGGATAATTTCTGCATCTTGCAAAGATAAGGAATTCGAAAAATTAAAAATGATTTTGAATATTAGATTTTCTGTGTTATTTTTGCAGTCCGAAATAAAGTATAAAAGATTTAAAATATTATATAGCTAAGAGAAATGGCAAATCATAAATCGTCGATCAAAAGAATTAGAGCAAACGCTGCGAAGCGTCTAAGAAACCGTTACCAAGCGAAAACTACACGTAACGCAATCAAGAAATTACGTAACACTACTACAGCAGAAGAAGCTAAAGAATTATTGCCACGCGTGGTATCTATGCTTGATCGTCTTGCTAAGAAAAACGTTATTCACAAGAAAAAAGCTTCTAATAACAAGTCTAAATTGACTAAATTCGTTAATAAATTAGCGTAATTTAAGCTTTTTTAAAAAATATTTTAGGGGTGTTTTAACGACATCCCTTTTCTTGTTTGTGGACTTTTGAGTTTTATAGTTTTCAAACAAAAATAAAAAAGGCTAAGAAGAAATTCTTAGCCTTTTTATATTATATTAAACATTTCTTATTTATTCAGGATTGATTTAACGACCTGATCTAATTTTTGTTTATCTCCTTTATAGGATTCCAAATCATAAAGCTCAACTTTTCTGAAATCTATAGGATGGCTCTCGCTTTGCAAATAAATAAATCCTTTATCCAATAATTTGCCATCTTGTTTAACTTTTGGATCAACAGGGTCTACATTTCCGCCTCCAATTTGCGGTTTATTGTATTGAAGAACTACTTGACCATCCAATACATGTTGTATTAATGAATCTCCTAGGACAACAAATTCTGCAGTTACCCATTGGTCTCCATGGTAAGTTTTTGATTTTGAACTTAAACAATGCGGAGTAAACAATTTGTCATCAATGACCACGTTTGTTCCTGGTGTACACAGATTTGAAGTTGTTCTTTCATCTTTTCCGTTTCCTCCCAATAGCTGACCTTCAATGGATATAGGGAAATCTTGGTCTTTCAGCATTGTTTTGGGATCTTGACCATGTAGCATTGCTCCGCTGTTGGCCCAGGCCCAACCTTCACCACCTTTGGTTTGTTCATCAACAAACCTATACTCCAATCTTAGCACATAGTAACCGTAAGGATTGTTGTATGCAAGGTGTCCATATTGTTGGTTAAAATCGACATATCCATCATAACGTACTTTTAGGAGTCCATCTTCGACTCTAAATGTATTAGCGTAATTGTCGCCTACTTCATGCAATCTAATTTTAGGAGTCCAATCTTTGATATCATTTCCATTAAACAATTGAATAGGTTTAGGGGTTTTAACGGTTGTTTTTTGGTTGACTTGAGAAGTTGCTGAACAAGAGAACAGGGTTCCCAACAGCAAGCCGGCGATAATGGTCTTAAAGTTCATGAATAAGGGATTATAATAGTAAATTTCGGTTTTTAACGTATTCACTTGGGCGGACTCCGATAACCTTATTAAAGGTGTTGCTAAACGTTGGGAGACTATTGTATCCAACCCTCAGAGCTACTTCGTTGACACTCAACTTGTCATCTAAAAGGAGCTTTAAGGATGTCAGCATTCTTAATATGGTGAAATATTGGATATAGGACATCGCGAGTTCCTTCTGAAACAGTCTTGCCAAAGTTCTTTCAGATATATCGAAATGCTCAGCTAGACTTTTGAAGCTTATATTTTCCGCAATATTTTGCTCTAGGTAAGTAATGATCTGTTTTAACTTTTCATTCTTTGGATAGGGAAGTGCAAGTGGTAATTCAGTCTGTGAAAGTTCTGGTAATATTAGTTTGAATGCTTTCGCGATTGAATATCTTGGTTCCTCTTCTGGGAAGATGTTTCCATTCCATCGATTTGTAAACATGATCAATTCGATCAGCAAATCGTTGACAGGGTAGATGTTGACCTTGTCGAAGAATTCTGTATCAGTTTCATATTTCGGAAAATACAGATTTCTCATGACAACTTCTGGACTGCTCGGATGTATACTGTGTTTTACATAAGGTGGAATCCAGATATAATGTCTAGCTGGGAGGAAATAAGATTTTTCAGCAGTTTTCAAGAAAACTACACCGCCCTCAGTGTAAAGGAATTGCCCTTTTTTATGGCTATGTTCAGTAACGGATTCGCCCATTACTGCATGATGACAGTAGATACTGTTGTCGTATGTATCAACTTCTGTCAAATAGTATTTATCAATATATTCCTTTTGCATTCAAAATAAGGCGTTAATGTGGCATAAATTTCCTGTTTTTATTTGATAAAAGCAAAAGCGACAAGTCTAGCCTGGCATATTTGTGAGTGATTGCATACCATTTTTACAATTAAATAAAAAAAAGTACAATCCATCTTTTGGATTTTATTGCATTTCATCTAATTTCATGGCAGCATAAAATCACCTAGAGCTGCACACACCTATGTTTTATACAATTGTTGAGATTTGGATGTAGTAAGTAACCGGTTACTTTTAATTTTTGATTTGAAAGTAACTGGCTATAATGGATAATTTTATAAATAAAATATTGATTAATATTGCCACACTCTTTTAGAGAAAATAGAAACTCACTGATATGATGGACAGAATTCGTCTTGAAAGACTTAAAGACAAAGTAACTACTGCCGAGGAGGCTGTCAAATTAATAGAAGATGGTATGGTTGTAGGTTCCAGCGGATTTACCAAAGCTGGAGATAGTAAGGTAATATTACCTGCCTTAGCCGAACGTGCCAAGAAAGAAGATATTAAAATTACCCTTATGACGGGTGCTTCCTTAGGTCATGGTACTGACGGGAAATTAGCAGAAGCTGGTGCTTTAAAGAAAAGGATGCCTTTTCAAGTAGATCCGGTTTTAAGAAATAAGATCAACAACGGCGAAGTACTTTTTATCGATCAGCATTTAAGCGAGAGCGCAGAGCTGTTGCACAATAAAAATCTTCCAGATGTTGATATTGCTGTTTTAGAAGTCGCTTATATTGATCGAGATGGAAGCATAGTACCTACTACTTCTGTTGGTAATTCAGTAACCTTTGCATCTTTAGCAAAGAAAGTAATTTTGGAAATCAACACCTCAGTTCACGAAAATGTGTATGGAATCCATGATATTTATCAAGCTGAGGACTATCCTCATCGAAATGTAATACCTATTGTTGCACCTTGGAATAAGATTGGAAGAAAATCAATTCCTTTAAATCCGGATAAGGTTGCCGCGATCGTATTTACTAATCAGCATGACAGTCCAGCTGATATTGCTCCACCAGATGAGAAAACAACCAAGATAGCAGAGCATATCCTTGAGTTCTTTGAAGAGGAGGTTAATCTAGGGCACTTGACAGATCGATTGCTACCTATACAGGCAGGTATCGGCAAAGTTGCCAATGCTGTTTTGACAGGGTTCCTGCACAGTAATTTTTATGATCTAACGATGTTCTCAGAAGTGTTGCAAGATTCAGCATTTGATTTAATGGATGCTGGTAAATTAAGTTTTGCTTCTGCTTCTTCAGTTACTGTATCCAAGGAATGTTATGATCGAGTATTCGATAACCTTCAGAAATATCGCGACAAGTTTGTCCTTCGTCCACAGAACATATCTAATACACCAGGTTTGATTCGCAGATTAGGTATTATTGCCATCAATACTGCGATAGAATTTGATATTTATGGCAATGTAAATTCGACTCATATCGGAGGAACTAAGATCATGAATGGAATCGGAGGTTCTGGGGATTTTGCGAGAAATGCTTACCTAAGTATTTTCGTAACACAAGCAGCATCCAAGGATAATAAAATATCTCATATTCTTCCTATGGTTTCACATACCGACCATACGGAACATGATGTTGACATATTGGTTACGGATATTGGTTTAGCAGATTTGCGCGGCTTGGCACCTCGAGAGAGAGCACAGAAGATTATTGACAACTGTGTTCACCCTGATTACAAAGAGGAATTACAATCTTACTTTGACCGTGCTTGCGAGCGTGGCGGGCATACCCCTCATTTATTGGAAGAAGCCTTTAGTTGGCATATCCGATTTAATGAGACGGGCAGTATGAAGAAATAAAAAAAAGAAAGGTTGTACCCAAATTTTCAGGTACAACCTTTTTAAATTAACGTAACAATGTAAATGGATTAATTCATGGAACGTCAATACTTTTTACCTTATCTGTTTCTTCCAGGTAGGTAGATTTGGAAACCTACAGCTACACCTAGACCAGATTGTTTACCCAAATCAGAACTGATGTTTGCTTTAGAGTAGTTGTATCCAGCCATTACTTCAAGAGCTACTGTCTGAGTAATAAAGTGGGCATAACCAGCATTCAATCCTAGGTTCAATGATACGTTATCACCGGCAGAACTACCACCGATACCAATATCACCTTGACCAAAGAAACGTCCAGTTGCGCTTGCACCTCCTGGGAAGTAGTAACGCACAAATGGCGCAATACCATAACCCCATTCATTACTTGAACCTGTTTCTCCATCAGAAGTTCTGAAGCTTAAGTTAGCTTGTGCACCGATAGCTACACCATCAGAAACAAAATAACCCGCTCTTGGATTCACTTGAATGTTGAAAGATTCTGACTCAAAGCTATATCCCAAACTTCCTACAGATCCACCGATCATCCAGTTTCCTTGTCTAATTGGAGCCATTCCAACATCCGCAGATGATTGTGGAACAGTTTTTACCTCTACTTGGGCAGAGCTATAAGTAATAAAGCCAATCGATAAGGCTAATGTTAGTAGTAAATTTTTCATAATGCTCTTATATTTATTCATTTAATTAATGAACAAGATATGGCTAAAATTGTTTTCGTTTTGGAATAAAAATAACAATTGTAGTAAATGACTTACAAAAAAATAACCCTGTCTTAATTGAATAAAACAGGGCTTATATTTTAAAAGAAATTCCCGTCTAATTGATGAATGGAGATTCTAAATTTCTTTTCTTGATATAAAAATCCAAAGCTTTCCATGCTTCGAAAGGTCTGTCGGTAGAAAGCACGTCAGCACCTCTGACGATAAAATCTGCATAAAGCTGATATCCGGCTCTTTCTGCAGAACGGTCCAAGTTACCAATCGTTCCTAAAATTGATTTTATACCATGTTGTCTCAATACGGAATACACGGTAGAATCAGGTTCGCTGGTTCCTACAAATGCGATCAACCTCGTATCAGGGATACCCAGTTCGCTTAATCGCGTTAAGTCATCTGCTTTTTTTATGGTTGCTGATATCATTATATCAGGTGCCAATCTGTTTACAACTTCGGCTTGGTTTGCAGAGTAGGTAATAATTATGCTGTTAGATTCTGCTTTGTTATTTCTGATCGATTCGATGACTTTTTCGTATGGAACCGACCTCTTTACATCCAAAGTATAGATTACTCTTCCAATGCCCCATTTCAAGGCTTCTTCGAGCGTAGGGATTTTATATGGAGTTACTTGACCATTATTGTCTTTTAAATAAAGTTCCTGTAATTCGGCATATGTTTTCTTGGATAATTTTCCTTTGCCGGTGGTTGTCCTGTCCAATGTTTCGTCATGCATTAAGACCAGGACTGAATCTTTGGTCATTGCAATATCGCATTCAATTATGGCAGGCATTTTACGAGCTACTTCCGCAAATGTTGGGATAGCATTTTCAGGAAATCCATCACTCGGACCACCTCTATGTGCACTGATCAGCGGGTAAGAATTTTCATTATAAGTCAAGAATTGATACAAGTCGTCCGCCGTCTTCAAGTTGAAGACTTGATCAACCGCAGGCATATTGTTGACATTCGAAGAACTATTTGTTCTAAAACATGAAGAAAAAGCAATAAGAATAATAAGACTAAAAATTGTCTGGATGGAAACTCTATTGTTCATGAATTTGAATATTTGCTTTTACTAAAGAAACTAAATCTTCTAAGGGAGTGTTGATCTGATCCACCAAGATATGAGCCTTATCATAAAAAGGGCTTCTTTCCTCAAGTTTGCTTTCGATAAATTGAAGTAATTCTTCTCCTGTGAATCCTTTTAACGCTGGTCTTTTATTAACGTCAGATTGACTGAGTCTATTCCATAAAGATTTTGGGCTATGTTTTAAATAGAGAACTGTTCCATTATTCAACAACCACTCCATATTGTCAAAATAACATGGAGTACCTCCTCCTGTGGATATGATACTGGCTTTTCCATGTTGTTTTTGAAGTACTTCACGTTCGATTTCCCTGAATTTTTCTTCACCATGTTTGGCAAAATATTCAGGAATACTCATTCCTATGCTGTCCACAATCTCATGGTCCAGATCCACAAATGGAAGTTCTAGAGCATTTGCCAATTTCTTTCCCCAAGTGGTCTTCCCACTTCCCATAAATCCAATCAAAAAAACTGGTCTTTGAATCATTCTATCTTATCTAGATATTTAGTTATTAACTCATGTTTGCTAGGAAAATTATGTGGAGACCATTTTTTCACAACATTTCCATTTAACATCAACATTACGCCTGGATTTGCGCGAACCATGCTTTTTAATGGAACTGCATCCACAGAGAAGGTTTCCAATACTAATTCCATCTGATCATTGAGGTAATTTACTTCATCTGCTGAGGAGGCAGTTGCTAGGATTGCCCTAATATTATAATCGGCAGAAAGATCTCTAATTGTAGTATTGATTCTGTCGAGAGCAGCCAAATCAAATGGTGACATTTTTTTAAGATCTGTACTTACAACGATAAAATTATAATATGGATTATTGATGATTTCTTCAGTAACATTATTGCCATCCATATCCGAAATGATAAGATCTGGGATCTTTAGTTCATATCCTTTTTTTACCAATCTGGTTTGAGGTTCGCCTACAACTTCCCAGTTTTCGTCTTCCCAAAGTTTTTGTCCCATATACTCCTTATCTGTAACTTTTTTTGTTTCAGATGTAGTTTTATTTTTCAATTCATAAATGTGCTCAAATACATCGGGTTCTGCCCCTTCTGGCACTTTCATCAATGCAGGGATGTTGTTTCCTTCTTTGTAGGGTAGAAAATCAATTATAGGCAAGAAATAGTAAGTATATATACCAGCACCAAATGATGCAAGAATAATAAATGCTGCTAATAGATTTCTAGTGAAAAGACTTCTAATGAATGGTTTGATTTGATCTCTTTTGATAAATATATATACGATCAAAATCAATAGGACTAAATCTTTTATAAAGGACTGCCATGGAGTCAATGGTATTGCATCACCAAAGCATCCACAAGATTTAACGACCTCGAAGAATGCTGAATAAAATGTGAGGAAGGTAAAAAACACGATAAGGATCAATAATCCCCATGCTACTTTTTTACCTGCAATACCGAGGATCAATAATGCTCCCAGAATAATTTCAAGAGCACATAGGAAAATTGCGATCCAAGTGGCATAGTCATTTAAAAATCCTAGGTTCAAAACATGGAAATACTCTTGGAGCTTATATCCAAAACCCATGGGGTCATTTGCCTTTATCAATCCGGAGAAGATAAACAGCAGACCAACTAGAATTCTAGCAATCCATAATAAAGCATTAGGTTTGGGTTGTTGTGTTTGGATATAGCTTTGTGTATACGTCATGGTTATAAATTATTTTGCTAAGCCTAATTTGATTAATGCAAAAACCGCATAATTTAGCATGTCTTGATAATTTGCTTGCAATCCTTCTGATACTAGTGTTTGACCGTTGTTGTCCTCAATCTGTTTAACCCTGTGCAACTTCATCAGGATCAAATCTGTCATAGAAGAGACGCGCATATCACGCCAAGCTTCGCCATAATCGTGGTTTTTGGCAAACATAAGATCTCTAGTCTGATTTACTTTTTCGGAATATTTCTCTTCAACAATTTTAGGGTCTAGGTTTTCGTTTTCAGTATTTCCGAAGTCCAATTGCATGAGTGCGATGACACAATAATTGATGATTCCTATAAATTCATCAACGACACCTTCGCCAACTTTAGATTCTTTTTTTTCTTCCAGAGAACGGATACGAGCGGCTTTAATATAGATCTGGTCAGTTAAAGAACTTAATCGTAAAATTCGCCAAGCAGTACCATAGTCTTTGGTTTTTTTGATAAATAATTCTTGACAGATGCTTATAATACGATTGTATTCAGTGTTTGTATCCATAAATTGATTTTGCATTATTGTATGACTCTCACAAATATAGCTAGAATATCATTAACCTTTCAGTCACATTGATGTACAATTTCTTCGAAATTCAATATTTATTGAGTCATTCAATTAACTTTGAACTATGCAATATCCAATGTTCCATACCTTGGACTATCTGAAAAACGGAAGCGAAATTCAAAGAAAATCTTTCAATCTATTGAAGGAGTATATGGTTTTTGAACATCTGTCTGAGTATAATCCCATTTTAATTGGAACAATTCCGATTGATATTGCACTTGAGGAGAGCGATCTAGATATTGCATGTGAGGTTTATGATTTGAAAGAATTTGAAAAGAATTGTCTAAAACACTTCGGAATTCACAAAGAATATAACTTTAAAATCAAAACTCTACGTGGAAAAGAAGTTGGAATTGTTAACTTTAAAATTGCTGATATGCGGGTTGAGTTATATGCAGAAGGCGCTTTCGTAACTGAGCAATATGGATATAAGCATATGGTGAAAGAACATCATTTGCTTATTCAATTTGGCCAAGTGTTCAAAACAGAAATTCTGAGGCTTAAAGCGCAAGGAATTAAGACTGAAGCTGCATTTGCCCATTTGCTAAATCTAGAAGGAGACCCGTATGAAAGCTTATTGACTTTTAATAATTTAACAGATGCTGGAGATAAAAAGTCCTGAGATACGGGAAGTTGAGATTACCCGCTATATTCAACCTTTTCGGGAGGGTGGATCTTTACCTGGTTTGGTGGATGCCGATGATGGATTTAGTTATGTCATAAAATTCAGAGGGGCAGGTCAAGGCAAAAAGGCATTGGTTGCCGAATTTATTGGTGGAGAATTGGCTAGATTTTTAGGATTGCGAGTTCCCGAGATGGTTTATGCCAATTTGGATGAGGGGTTTGGAAGAACTGAGCCCGATGAAGAAATCCAAGATTTATTGAAATTTTCCGTAGGCAAGAACCTTGGGGTTAGTTTCCTGAATGGAGCAATAACCTTTGATGCGAATGTGGATGACATATCTGCAGAGGAGGCATCAAAAATTGTATGGTTGGATGGTTTATTGATGAATGTTGATAGGACCGTTAAAAACACCAATATGTTGATTTGGCATAAGGAATTATGGCTTATTGATCATGGTGCAGCTCTATACTTCCACCATAATTGGGATAATTGGGAAGATACGGTCTTAAAACCTTTTGTTCAGATTAAGGACCATGTTTTATTATCGAAGGCTAGTGTTGTCGATAAAATTGATGCAGACTACAAGAGTATGTTCAGCCGCCAAAACATCAGAAAAGTATTGGATGCCATTCCTGATGAATGGTTGATAGATGAGGTGAGAGGGCTTGACGCTGAACAGGTAAGAGAAGTTTATGTAGAGTTTATTGGAAAAAGGGCTGAAAATTCTGAGGTCTTTGTAAATCAGATTCAAAATGCACGATAGAACTTTATATGAATATGCTGTTGTAAGGTTAGTTCCACGTGTAGAACGGGAGGAATTTGTGAATATTGGGGTTTTACTTTACTGTAGAAAGCAGCGTTATGCTGATATATTGTACCATATAGATCAAGAACGATGTTCCTTATTGAGTCCTGAGATTGATTTTGAACAGATTCTAGGTCATCTGGATTCGATGAAACAAGTATGCTTGGGCACTAAGGCCGGCGGAGCCCTGGCTACATTAGATCAAACTGAAAGGTTCCGATGGTTAACCGCGAAACGAAGCACTTTAATCCAGTGTTCATCAGTACATCCGGGCTTATGTGTCGATGCCAAAGAAACCCATCAGGAGTTATTCAAGAAATTAGTGCTATAATTAAATTCAACTTTAAACCGTTTACCTATTAATAATGGAGGATTTTTATCAACATATCTATCAAAAGCAACAAGCTGTTCAAGATATGCCCAGCAACAAAGCAATTGCGCAATGGGCAGTAGGATTGCTGCACCTTTTGTTTCCGGAGCGAAACTCCAAGACTTTTCATACTGTCCAGGAAATAGAGGACGCATTTAAACAATCTGAGGCTGATTTATACTTATTGTTGTTTAAAACCAAAGCATGTTCAAGTTGTAATATCAAGAAAATCTCGGAGCAGTTTTTCACCAATCTTCCATCTATTTACGAGAGAATGCTAACGGATGCACAGGCGATAATGGACGGCGATCCAGCAGCTCAAAGTTTAAATGAAGTTATTAGAACCTATCCAGGTTTTTTGGCGATTAGTATCTATCGATTGGCAAATGAACTCTGGACTCAAGGAATACCTTTAATTCCTAGAATATTGACTGAATATGCGCATTCTAAAACCGGGATAGATATTCATCCGGGAGCTTTTATTGATGAGTACCTTCACATCGATCATGGTACTGGTATAGTGATTGGAGAAACCACAAGAATTGGCAAGCATGTTAAACTTTATCAAGGTGTAACCTTAGGAGCATTGAGTGTTGAGAAGAACATGGCCAATACGCAAAGACATCCAATCATTGAAGATCATGTTATCATCTATGCTGGTGCTACCATTCTTGGTGGCGAAACTGTTGTAGGTCACCATTCGGTAATTGGCGGGAATGTATGGCTGACAAGTAGTGTTGATCCTTATACAACAGTTTATCACCAACCGAATTCTAAATTTATAGACTCAAAACCTATCATGTAATGGGAAATATAATAGACTTAATTGGCAATACCCCAATGGTTGAAATCAAAGGGTTTCATGATAATCCAAAGGTGAAAATATTTGCAAAATTAGAAGGCAATAATCCTGGTGGATCCGTAAAGGATAGGGCAGCCTTAAATATGATTCGCTCGGCTATGGAACGAGGTGAAATTACTAAGGATACGAAATTGATTGAAGCTACGAGTGGTAATACAGGGATTGCACTGGCTATGATTGCCAGTATGTATGGATTGGAGATCGAATTGGTGATGCCTTCTACTTCTACCAGAGAAAGGACGTTGACTATGGAGGCATTTGGCGGTAAAGTAACTTTGTTGGATAATATGGAGGTCAGCCGCGATTATGCTGAAGAAAAGGCAGCAACCGGAGAGTATTTTATTTTAAATCAATTTTCGAACCCTGATAATTATGAAGCTCATGTAAAGACCACAGGTCCTGAGATATGGCGAGATACGGAAGGTAAAATAACACATTTTGTAAGTGCTATGGGTACAACCGGAACAATTATGGGCTGTTCGATTTATTTGAAAGGGCAAAATCCTGATGTTCAGATTGTGGGTTGTCAACCTACCGAGGAATCTTCTATTCCGGGAATAAGGCGTTGGCCAAAAGAATATCTTCCTAAGATTTTCGATCCCTCCCGAGTGGACCGTGTTATTGATATTGACCAGAAGGATGCGACAGAAAGGGCTAGAGAATTAGCTCGAAAGGAAGGTGTATTTGCTGGAATGAGTTCTGGAGGAGCTTTACATGCCGCTCTCAAAGTAGCCAATGAAATAGACGAAGGTGTTATTGTATTTATTGTTTGTGATAGAGGCGACCGATACCTTAGTTCCGATTTATTCGGTTAATCATAAAAAGAATCGGGCTGATAAAAATTTATCAGCCCGATTCTTTTTATGGTATATTTTTATTTGTTGTCACGAGACCATATTTCATAGATTGGATCTCCTTTGGAGCTCAAACCACTATGATGCCATTGAGCATCTTTAATTTCTCCATCAAAAGAAAGTTCAGCACCTACGCGACTATTATCTCTCGAAAAGAAAAGAATCTTTTCGGTGTATTTTTTGTTGGTAAAGGTATATGTTCCGCCTCCAGTTCCATAAAATCCTTTCTCAGCAGGATTAATTGCAATCCATTGGAAATACCCGTCAACCAGTATTTTTATGGTCTTGCGGTCACCCCGAGGGATTTCGGACATTTTATTATCTTGCTTGCGACCTGTTATTCTCCATAGCCCATCCAAATCTTGCTTATTGGCAACTTGTTTTTTGAAATTTAGGTTTCCCATTGTAATTCCATCTGCATTTGCTTTGGCATTTGTTTCCTTTGCTTTTCCAATTTCATCCGGTTTAGCATCGTTATACTCTACTTGGACTTGAATTCCATTGGTGCCTTCTGAAAATGGTCCGCCCCATGTTGAGAGATACTTATTGTCTTCATATTGGATATAAGAACTGTATCCATCCACGAATAGCCATAAATGGTTTACATTGCCATCCTTAGCTAGGTATGCTCCTGTAGGGGACTGCTTACTCTGAGCCATGACTGCAAAGCTCATCAGCAGAATCGTCAAACTTAAAAATATTCTTTTCATGTTGTTATTCTGTTGGTTATCTCTTAAATATAATTAAAACCATTTAAAACACAAACTGTTTGATTCTTCATATCAAAGGGTTATTTTTACGCAAATTTTAAAACTGGCAGCCTTGCAGAAATCTCACAGTATACTATTAGTTAGTTTTTTTTGGTTATTTATTTTATCGATTTCTACCTCATTTGGTCAGGTGGATTCTTTGCCAAAGTCTATTGGTGACAGCCTGAGATTTCGAGAGGATAGTCTTTCCACATTAAGTACCCAACCCAAATTCTTAAATGATACCCTTGAATGGGATTTAAATCCAAAGCGTAAAAAGAATTTTTGGCGAGCAGGGGCTCAATGGTTCCTTGCACAGGCATTGCCGGCATCCTTTAACCGCTTTATAACAAAAGATCCATATTCATACATCTCTTTTCAGAACTTTTTAGACCATCAGCGTTTTAGTGCTTGGGATTGGGATGACAACCAGTTTACGACCAATCAGATTGACCATCCTTTTCATGGTCAGATATATTTTAATGCTTTTCGAAGTAATGGTTATAATTTTTACCAGTCTAGTCTCGCTACTGTTGCTGGGAGTTATATTTGGGAGACTGCTGGAGAGACCCAACATCCTTCCATCAATGATTTGGTCAATACAACATTTGGCGGTATCCTGATGGGGGAGATGATGCATCGAGTATCCCGCAATATCTTGGCAAGGAACAGAACCGATCACAACCGATTGGGAAATGAGATCGTAGCAACCATAGTAAACCCAATAAATGGTTTAAACAGGTTTTTGGATGGAAAATGGGGCAAGAAGATCGATGATTATTATGGTGCGGATTCATCCGTAATCACGGCAGAAGTGGATTTGGGAATTCGAAGATTTGACGCTAAAGAAGGAGACTTTCTTAATGAGGGTAAGAATGCTTTTTATGGAAGGTTGAGATTCCGTTATAGCAATGGAGATCATAATTATAAAAGACCATTTGATCAATTCTCGGTCAACCTTGAATTAGGGAATGGGGATAGTTCATTTATCAATGCTGTGAATGTTCATGCTCTACTTTACGGGGCCAAGTTTTTCAAGTCCCAAAAAGGAGATCATTATGGCACCCTAAATGCGCATTATGACTTCTATAACAACGATGCTTTCTTCTATGGGGCACAGAGTTTGAATTATAATTGGCTATCTGAATTCAGGTACAAGAAAGGGAATCGACTGAATCTAAGTGTTGGTACAGGTGCAGTTGTTTTGGCTGCGGTACCAGATCCATATCTTTTATACGGTGCAAGTCGAAATTATAATTATGGACCGGGGGCATCCTATAGATTTAGAGGGGATTTGATGATCCTCAACCGATTTATGTTGAGTGCTGATTATAATGGTGGTGTTTTCTTTACTATATCTGGAACTGATTCATATTATGTTTTACATGGTTTGAATGTTGAGGCTAGCCTCAGGTTATACAAGAGGTGGTCGATTAATCTAAGTTCTGGATATTTCAATTTACAAGGTCATTTCAGAGACCAACAATATCCTGATTTCAACAGGGAATATCCATATGGACGACTTTCAGTAGGATATAACATTTTCTTTTAAAAATTTTATTTTGTAGAAATATATTTTCATTTAGTTATTGGTTGGTGGATTTCAATTGATATATTTACGCCAAAATTATTCAAAACCATGACCAATATTACATTAACTAGACTAAAGAAATCTTTAGGGCTTCTATTGATTTTCAGTAGCGTTCATTACGCTTCATTTGCGCAAGAGGCTGATTCAAATGAAAATTCAGAATACTATGTAACTTCCACTAAAGGAGTAAAGTTATCCGTTCTAGCACCGATTCTAACGTTTCAATACGAGCACCCAATTGGCCCAAAAACGGTGTTAGACTTCAATGCAGGAATGGCCTTGTCATTTAGTTCTAGTAAATCAACAATTTCCTTAAATGATAATGACGAATTTTCTGACAAGTCCAATGAATATGCTTTTTCCCCAATTCTTACTTTTGGTGTCAAACACTTTTATAATTTTGCAAAGCGCCAGGAACGTGGCAAGAATATTCAGAACAATAGCGCAAATTATTTTGGAAGCCGTGTTGTGGGGATATTGTTAGGTTGGCATAATCAGAAAAGTGTTGTAAATGGAATTGAGAGCAAAGCATCAGAGTTTAGTACTGACGGTGCGGTTGTCATTGCCCCAGTTTGGGGTATTAACCGACACATGGGCAATAAATTCAATTTTAATTTGGAGTTAGGTCCATCATTGGTGATTAATGAGGAAGTTGGATATGGGGCTTGGATAAATGTAGGTTTCTCAAAATCTTTTTAGTGAAATAACTGTATAAATAAAAAGGCCTGAAATATAAATTTCAGGCCTTTTTCTATTTTATAACTAATTCGTGCTTTTCTTATTTGTCAAGCTTTTCGAATTTGTCAAAATCAATCTTTTTAGATTTGATTTTAACAGTTTCTTTTAATTGATCGAACACTTTCAAAGCTTTCACTTCTTCGAACAAACGGTTAGCTTGCTCTCTGTCGCCTAACAATTGCATTGCAAATTGTTGTAATTGCTCATCAGTAGGTTCTTCATTGATGTTGTACATTTTGATCTGAGCATAGATACGTTCTTTCGCTAGATCTACAACTTCATCATATTTAACCTCTAAGTTATTAGCTGTTACGATGCGGTTTTCGATGATTGTCCATTTCAAGTTGTTCAAGAAATCTTCGAATCCTTCTTCGATTTCAGTAGCTTCTAAGTTCGGGTTAGTTGCTTTCAACCATTTTTTCAAGAATTCTTCAGGGAATTTCGCATCAACTTTCTCCATTCCGAAAGTATACATATCGTTGCGTAATTTCTGAGCTGAGTTTTGTTTGAACAAGTTCTCAACTTCTTCTTTTACTTTTTCGTTGAATTGTTCTTCTGTAGTTACTTCACCAGCAGGGAACAATTTATCGAAAAACTCTTGGTTCAAGTCAGACTCTTCTAATCTATTGATGTTTTTAACTGTCAATTCGAATTTAGTAACGTCTAAGTTTTCAGCTTCATCTTCAGTTACGCCAAGGATACGAGCTAAGTCAGCAACTTTGAAAGCTTTTTTAACGTCTACTTTTACAGTATCGTCTTTTTTCAATCCTACAAGTGATTTTTTCACTTTAGCATCTTCGATAATATCGGTGCGGATCGAAGTTGTTTTTTCGATACCTTCTTCTTTATCTTGTTTCAAAGTAGCATAAAGAACATCACCTTCTTCAGAAACTTCTGGGTTAGTCATTTTACCATAGCTACGACGTAAGTTTTTGATACGTTCAGCAAGAGTTTCCTCATCAGCTTTGATGTCGTATTCAGTAAATTCAGTCTCGTTAGAGAACGGAATATCGAATTGAGGAGCCAAACCGATTTCGTAGTCGAAGTTAAAAGTATCTTTGAAATCCCAGTTGTATTGTCCGTCTTTATCTTCTTCTTTCGGAAGAGGTTGTCCTAATACTTCTAGTTTTTGTTCACTGATATATTCAGCAATTTTATCATTGATAATTTTATTGATCTCATCGAATAAGATCGCTTTACCGTACATACGTTTGATGTGTCCAGTAGGAACCATCCCTGGGCGGAAGCCTGGTAGTTTAGCTTGTTTTGCTTGGTCTTTAATTGCTTTATCAACCTGTGGATTATAGTCCTCAGGTGCTATTTCCACTTGGATATTAGCGTTGATGTCATCAATGTTCTGGTGTGAAATATTCATACTCTTGTTTTAGCTTTTCGCAATTAATAAAAAAAATCCTCCCGACGTTTAATTTTCGGGAGGACATCAAGTGCGGAAGAAGGGACTCGAACCCCCACGCCTTGCGGCGCCAGATCCTAAGTCTGGTGCGGCTACCAATTACGCCACTTCCGCAGTTAGGATTTTATTGAGCCACAAAGATAGAAACCAAACCTATATATGTCAAGCTTTTTTTACTATTTTTTGGATATCTACTCATAACTGTTTGTATGTTAACGACCTAATTTTTCAATTGACGCCGTTTTATGGTTTCGTAAGACGCTAAGAATCATATAATGCCCTAAATTCAATCCAGAATCAAATTTTATATAGCTAAAATAGTATCTGGATTCCCTCCTAATTTTACCAATTCCGGTGTTGTTGTGAAAAAAAAATAAAAATTATTTGGGAGTATGAAATATTTGCACTTACTTTGAAACACAAAGTACTTTTATGGACCAGAGAGATATCTTAAAAGAAATAGGCCAGATCCGCTCCATGATGGAGAAGTCGTCGAAATTTATGTCCATCAGTGGACTATCGGGAGTTTTGATTGGTTGTTTTGCATTGTTAGGCGCAACTGCAGCATATTTTGTAGTATATGGATCCAGAAGCCTTTTTGGATATAGGGATTATTATGTTCTGGATGAACAAGTATTGTGGAAACTTATTATCATAGCTTTTATTGTATTGGCAGTTTCAGTTATCGTAGGGGTGATCATGGCTAAGGCAAAAGCAAAAAAAGCAGGACAGAGTATTTGGAATCCAACCAGTAAAGCATTATTAAAGGCGATGGCTATTCCATTGATTACAGGAGGTCTATTCTCAATTATCCTTATCAGTCAAGGTGTATTTGGGTTGGTTGCATCCAGTCTGTTGATATTTTATGGTCTTTCGTTAGCTGCCGCAAGTGTATTCACGTTCCGTGAAGTAAGAGTACTTGGAATTTTGGAAATCATCTTAGGCTTATTAGCTTTGGCCTTCCCTGGATATGGAGTCGTGTTTTGGGCCTTGGGATTTGGAGTATTACATATCGTTTACGGGTTAATTGTCCATAAAAAGTACGAAAGAAAGTGAGTCTGGATTTAACATTATATGACAAGGTATTTGAAAATAGGGTCCGCCTGCAAATCATGAGTGTATTGATGGCAAATGATTCCTATGATTTCAATTCTTTGAAAGAATTGCTGGAGGTGACAGATGGGAACCTTGCATCCAACTTAAAAAGTTTGGAAAAGGAGGGATATATTTTGGTTAGTAAAACCTTTATTGATCGTAAGCCAAATACCAGCTATAGTAAAACAGATAAAGGACAAAAAGCATTTGAAAATCATTTGATTGCACTTGAGAGTTTAATTAAACAACAGTATAAATAAAATTTTTTTTAACCACCTACTTTGAAAGTCAAAGTACTTTTTGAAAAGAAAAAAAATGAGAGGACTACGATTAAAATTCATGTTATTTTTATACAACTGGTCATCAAGGTTGTATGCTGAGCTTTTTAAAGGATATAAAGCGGCATGGGGCATTTCAAAACAAGATTTTCTAAACTATCCGCAAGGAAGTTTGGGCTACGCAATGGGAATGTTTTATCAAGAAAAGGGCTTTGACGTAATGCCAAAGCTAGAAAATCATGATGTATTTCACCTATTGACAGAAACTGGAACTGACATTTCTGATGAGATTGCAATGCAATATCTCTTATTTGGAAATGGGAAAATCAGTCTTTACCTGATTGCGATGTTATTTATTGGTACTTTAATCTTTCCTGAGCACAGTCAGTATTATTGGTCTTCTTATAGGAAAGGAAAATCCATGCATAAATTCTACCATATTGAATTCAAGGAATTCCTTTCTGAATCTATCATCGAATTACAAAACACATTTTATAACAAACAACTAACACTTCAAGTAAATCCACTAAAACATGGAAAATAATTCATTAAACCAAGGCACTGAGAATAGTTCTCAAAAGACCTTGATCGAAAAGATAACCGATTCATTGATTCTAAAGATCTTTGTTATATTTTTCTTGATGCTGATTCTATTGATTCCGTTGGGATTGATTGGAGATTTGATTTCAGAGCGGAACAATCGAGAGTCGAATGTATCAACAGAGATTGCCCGAAAATGGGGTTTGGAACAGGTGGTTACGAGTCCAATAATAGCAGTTCCCTATGATATCGTGTTAGAAACTGTGGAACCTTCCTCCGATGGCAAGAGCAGTTCTATTAGCCGCACTGTTAAGACTGAGTATGCCTATTTAATGGCTGACCAAACTCAAATCCAGGCTGATGTAGAACCTACAGTGCTGAAAAGAGGCATCTACCAAGCTATTGTCTATAACTCAAAGATCAATATTAAAGGAAATTTTAAAAACTTTGATTTGGATAAATTGAAAATTCAAGCCGCAGACCTGAAGTGGAATGAAGCAAAATTAGTCTTTGGGATTCAAGATATTAAGGGTATTTCCGCAAGTCCTAAATTCAAATGGGATGGCAAGGAGTATGAGATGGGAAAATATGAACAAGACCTCAGATTATTCAATCAAAATCTAACTGTTGATTTGCCTTTGGAAGGAAATGAGTCATTAAATAAATCATTTGAAATCAACATGGATTTAAAAGGTTCAAAATCTTTGAACTTCTTGCCGCTAGCTAACCAGACAAAAATCATGGCAACTGGTAAATGGTCAAATCCAAGTTTCAACGGCAATTTTTTACCTGATGAGAGAGAAGTTGGAGAAACTTTTAAAGCCAGCTGGAATATTCCTGACTTTAGCAGGAAGCAGCCTCAGCAATGGAAAGGAGATCCTATGCGTATTTATGATTTCTCGGGAATTGATTTAGCAAATGAAGCTGACGGTAACATCTCCTATCAAGATGCAGCCTCTGCTAGTGTTGCTGCTGCCAATGGCGTAACAGATAGCCAGACATTAGCGAATGACTATGATATGGTTCAGATTAATTTCTTGCCAAATGTAGATAACTATCAGAAATCAACTCGAGTAACAAAATATGGAGCTTTGGTGATCGCTCTGACTTTCATTTCTCTAGTATTTATGGAAATTATCAAAAAGCAAAGAGTTCACATCATTCAATATGTGTTGATTGGATTTGCAATGGTATTATTCTATGCGCTATTGCTTGCGATTTCTGAACATATAGGCTTTAACATGGCTTATCTTATAGCCGCTATAGCCACCATTGTGTTGATTTCATCGTTTATAAAAGCGATAACCAAGGATATGAAATCGGCACTGAATTTTGCTGCTATTTTAACCCTGTTTTATACATTTATATTTGTGCTGTTGCAACTCAGAGATTATTCATTAATCGTGGGTACTGTTGGGTTGTTCATTATTCTTGCTGTCTTGATGAGATTATCAACAAAAATAAATTGGTACCAATTTGAAAAGCAATGATCAAGCTAAGTAAAACATCCATAAGAATGTATCTGACGAGCATGTGGCTGTTATTTTGGAAAGTCAGCCGCAGAATTTAGATCATGATTTCGCTTTGCCTGTCAACTTTAGTAAATTGGCAGGCAAAACGAATTTTAAATTATGCACAAGATAACATGGATTGGCGCATTCTTATTGATCAATAATATGGTTATTGCACAAGAAGGAAAAGAAGTTCCGCAAAAGGTGGATCGTCCAAAAGTAGAAAATCGCGTAAGGCGTTCTGTAAATGTTGAACCATTGAGCCCAAAGAAATTATGGGAATTGGGAAGAGTTACAGCAGAGGGGCTTTCCAAAGATGGTTCTCAATTGATATATGGAGTTTCAAATTATCAATTTGAAGAGAATAAATCTGAAAAGAACCTTTTTGTTATTCCTGTAAACGGAGGAGAGGCTAAACAATTTACCTCTGAGGCGGGATCTGAATCTGTTTTAAAGGTTGAAGGTGATGATATCCATTACATGTTCAAAGGACAGATTTGGAAAAAGAACCTTAAGGATGGTAATTCTATTCAATTAACGAATTATGAAGATGGCCTTGAAAATGTGAAAATTTCCCCTGATGGAAAGCATATCCTTTTTAGCAAAGCTGTACTTCTGAAACCATATTATAGCCCTAACAAGTATGAAGACCTTCCTAAATCCAATGTATATATCTATGATAATTTAGATTACAGGCATTGGGATACTTGGAACGACGGTAAGTTTAACCATCCTTTTGTTGCTACCTATGATAATGGAAAGATAGGAGAGGCAAAGGACATTATGGCGGATGAACCTTATTATTCTCCGACAATGCCATTTGGTGGGGCAGAGGACCTTGCTTGGGCTCCTGATGGCAAATCCGTACTATATGTTTGCAAGAAGAAATTCGGTACTGAATACGCCCAAAGTACCAACACAGATATTTATCGTTATGATTTGGCTTCAGGAAAGACTACCAACCTGACCGAAGGAATGAACGGCTATGACAATACACCTGGTTTTAGCCCTGATGGGAAAATGATGACCTGGTTGAGCATGAAAACGGACGGATATGAAGCAGATAAAAATGATATCTATATTCAAGATCCTGTGTCTGGGCAAAAGCTAAATCTTACGGCCCATTGGGATGGTACCGTCAATTCATATACTTGGAGCAAAGACAATAAGAAAATCTATTTTGTAGCACCTACTAAAGGAACTGTTCAGGTTTTTGAATTGCAGATTCCTGCCAATCTTAAGAATATGTCTCTTCCAAATATCAAACAAATATCCTCAGGTGATTTTGATATCACCGGAATTGTTGGTGAAGTAAAGGATGGCTTGGTTGTTACCTCTACTAAAATGACTAGAGCGACAGAGGTATTTATGTTTAATTTTAAATCCAAGTCTCTATCACCGATTACCAAAGTAAACGACCAGATGTATGCTACTGTTGCAGATACTAAAGTTGAAGCAAGGATTACTAAGGCAACAGATGGCTTAGATCTTTTCTCATGGGTGATCTACCCGCCAGATTTTGATCCTACTAAGAAATACCCTACACTTTTGTTTTGTCAGGGAGGGCCTCAATCTGCAACTACACAATCTTATTCCTTCCGTTGGAATTTTCAGTTGTTGGCTTCCCAAGGATATATTGTAATTGCTCCAAACCGTCGTGGCATGCCAGGATGGGGAGTGAAATGGAATGAGCAAATTTCCAAAGATTGGGGTGGACAAGCAATTCAGGATTATCTTTCAGCAATTGATGATATTGCTAAGGAATCATACGTAGATAAAGATAGGCTAGGTACGGTTGGCGCTAGTTACGGAGGGTATTCTGTATTCCAGTTGGCTGGAGTTCACGAAGGACGTTTCAAGTCATTTATTTCACATTGTGGTTTGTTTGACATGAAATCTTGGTATGGCACAACAGAAGAATTATTCTTCGCCAATCATGATCTAGGAGGACCGTATTGGGATAAGGCAAATGAGAAAACCTATACTGAGTTCAACCCGAGCAACCATGTAGAGAAATGGGATACTCCGATATTAATATTTCAGGGAGGTAAAGATTACCGTGTTCCAATCGGCCAAGGCTTAGAAGCATTTCAAGCAGCACAATTAAGAGGGGTAAAAAGTAGATTGGTATATCTTCCAGATGAAAACCACTGGGTGTTATCAGGCCAAAGCGCTCAAGTGTGGCAAAGAGAATTCTTCGGATGGCTAGACGAAACCTTGAAAAAGTAATAGAACAGAATAGTGATTGAAATTCACAATACTGATTAGAATAAAATAAGGGTTCGGTATACCGAACCCTTATTCTTTTATCTTGTGTTATTTAATTACTTTCCAACTCTTATCCCACCTCATCAATCAACCTTCATTAACACTTTCAATCCCACATCCCCATCTCACATCCCACATCCCACATCTACTTTGTTTGCTAATACACTTTCTATCTCACATCTCACATCTCATATCCCACATCTACTTCGTTTGCTAATACACTTTCTATCTCACATCCCACATCTCACATCTCATATCTACTTCGTATCCTTCTTACCAAAGATTGAGATTTTCAAATATTTCCCTGGGTTTTCTTTCAGGTCTTTTACTAATTGATCCAAGCTTTCAGAGGCATTAGTAAGGTTATTGTACAATTTCTCATCATGAATCAATTGGCTTAAAGAACCTTCGCCTGTATTGATTTTATTGGTGATTTCCATCACATCCTTCATGGCTTGATTAGCATTGTCAACGGTAGCTTTGATTTCAGTTTTAGACAGGTCATCTGAAAGGTTGTCCAAATTCGCTAATATAGAATTGATTTTTTCATTATTGTTCTTGAAGTTCATGGTAATGGACTCCATATTTGAAAGAATCTTACTCAAGCGATTTTTCTCGGCACCCATCAATCCATCTACATCACCAGTAATCTTTTCAAGATTTTTCAAAGAAACTGAAATACTATGAACGCTGCTTTTGAAGTCACGTTGAAAGTTCTCGTCCAATACAGAGTTTACACCAGATAGTACGGAATCGAGTTTTACGACTAAGTTTTCGATTTTCTTTTGCAGAGGTTCTACTTTTTCCATCAGATTGGCTTGTACATCGGAAAGGAGAGGATCTCCATTTCTTGCCATAGTTGTACTGTTTCCAAGCTCGAATACAATTGCTTTACTTCCCAAAAGGTCGGCACTTACAATTCTAGCAACGGTATTGGATGGAATGTCGTATTCATTTTTAATCTTAAATTCTGTTCTGATTTTTCCATTTGGCTGTAGAGTAAGGTCGGAGACTCTACCAATCTGAAATCCGCTGACCAAAACAGGTTTAGAAACCGCTAGTCCGTCAACATTATCATATTCGGTATAAAAAGTATTTTCGCTGCTAAATACATTGTTTCCTTTAAGGAAACTGTAGCCAATAAATAATATAGCAATAGCAATACTGGTTAATGCGCCGACTTTAGTTTCGTTAGATATTTTCAAAATTACCCTAGTTATATAGTGTTTACTTTATTTCTACCGCCAATTTAAGAAAAAGTTTATTTTTCTACACTCTTTCGGTATGTATTTATAGCATTAAATAAATCATTTACAATAGATTCTTGACCTGCTGATGACATCATGAACCTTTCTTCGTCGGGATTAGAAATAAAACCAATCTCTGTAAGTACTGCTGGCATTCCTGCTGTCGCCAATACTGCCAATGATTGTTCTTTGACACCTCTATCAGTCCTGTTCGATCCTGCAAATTGATCCTGCATATAAGAAGCTAACTTAATGCTTTGTTCTCTATATCTTCTTTTCATCAATGAGAACACAATATAAGTTGAAGGGTCCTTAGGGTCAAAACCACCGTAGTTTTCTTTGTAGTTCTCTTCCATTAGGATAGAAGCATTTTCACGGATCGCTACATCTTGGTCTCCTGTACGGCTAAAACCCAGAACCAAAGTTTCTGTACCTTTAGCAGAGGTATTTAAGACACGTTGAGTTACATATCTCCCTCTACTGTTTTTTACTCGACGTGATGATGCGCCACCTGAGTTACAGTGAATAGAAATAAATAAATCTGCATGATGCTTATTAGCCAATGCTGGTCTTTCATACAATTTCGGGTACACATCAGTTGTACGAGTATACACGACCTTAATCCCCGGGAATTCTTTTTGGATTTTTTTTCCAAGTTTCAGGGCTACTTGCAAGGCGATATCTTTTTCTTTTGATTGTCGTCCAACTGCCCCTGAATCATGCCCTCCATGTCCAGCATCTAGAACGATTGTTTTTAATTTTCTTTGAGTCCCTTGATCATTTTGTGGATCAATCGGCTTAAAACTCGCTAATAATACAACTGAAACACAGGTTATTACTAAACTTACTTTCCCAAACACCTTCTTCGTTTTAATAAAATTTTTCAATTTATCCTTTTTGTTTCTCTATTCTAACAAATTCTATACCTTATTGTAAACCAGTACTGGTTTTATAATGTTTTATGGCATCTACTAGGTTGCCCACAATCTCTGCCTGTCCATTTTCTGACAGCATAAATTTCTCTTCATCGGGATTTGAGATAAATCCGATCTCTGTAAGTACTGCTGGCATTGCTGCGGAAGCAAGAACCGCTAATGATAATTCTTGTACACCACGATTTGGTCTTCCTTTTTTCACATACTCGTTTTGAATATAAGTTGCAAAACGAATGCTCTTATCTCTGTAAGTCCTTTTCATCAAGGAGAAAATGATATAGGTGGATGGATCATTCGGATCAAAGCCTCCATAATTCTCTTGATAATTCTCTTCGAATAAAATATCGGCATTTTCCCTTACGGCAACTTCTGATTCACCTCTTTGCAGCCTGTTAAAACCACAAACAAAAGTTTCAGTTCCACTGACTTGTGGTCTACGAATTGTTTGAGTTACATACCTGCCGTTTTTTCCACGAACCCTTTTTTCTGAATTCGCTGAATTGCAGTGAATGGAGATAAAAAGATCAGCATGGTTTTTATTCGCTAATGCTGTTCTTTCGTGAAAAGGAACATCAATATCGGTATCTCTTGTCAACATAGCCTTTACACCGGGCATTTCTTTTTCTATAGCTTCTTTTAATTTCTTGCTTACTTGTAACACAATGTCTTTTTCGGCAGAAATACTTCCATAAGCTCCTGGTATTCTTCCGCCATGTCCCGGGTCGATAACGACCAATTTAAATGCTTTATTATTTTGAGTGGTTTGTGAAGTGGTATTGTCCTGATTTTCTTTCTCTTGAGAATTGACTAAACTGCTGAAGAAAATCGTAGGTAGAAGGATTGCGAATACTGCTAAGCTAATTTTTGTAGATTTATTAAAATGCATAGTTAACGTCATTATTTAAGTCTTGCCAGCAACATTGTTGATTAAACTGTTAAATATGGTGAACTTTATCAAAAACCTAATCGTTGTTATTGATTTTTGACTATTTTTGCCAACAAGAGTTTAAAATTAGCACAAAAATAACATTCATATTTCATTTTGAAGGCCTTAAGTTGTTTTTTACTTTCTGTTCTGTTTTTGTTTGTAGGGCTATCTGTGCTTCATGCTCAGGTAAGACCTAATACTAACAATCAAAATGTTACAATAGATTCCCTTCAAAGAGATACTATTCCTACAGATACTTCCAAAAATAATTTCAAAGATGTTAATGGGCAAGACACCGTTCATATGAATAATGAAGGAGGTCTTGAAACGGTAGTAACAATCACCGCAAATGACTCATCATGGAATGAAGTTAGCAAGAATATTTTACATCTCTATAAAGGTGCGAAGGTAAAATATGAAGGTTTTGAACTAGCAGCTGATTACATCCGATTAGATAGAAATACAAATGTATTATTTGCAACGGGTGTCATAGACCATAATGGTAAATATGTAGGACGGCCAGTGGTTATTATGCCGGGAGAGTCTCCAATTGCTGTCGATTCACTGCTCTATAATTACAAAACACAAGTGCCAAAAACCTTTGGCGTCATGACTGAGGTCGATGGCGGATATATCCAGGCACGTGAGGTCAGAAAGAACATCTATGATGAAATGTCCCTGTATCAAGGGCTCTATTCGACCTGTAATCTGCCTTACCCTCATACACACTTCGGTATACAGATTACCAAAGGGGTGATTACTCAAAAACAGATTATCGCAGGACCTTCCTATTTAGTTGTCGAGAATATACCAATTAAATTCTTGGCTATTCCATTTGGGTTTTTCCCGAAACAGGATAAAAAGAGTTCTGGATTTCTATTTCCATCATTTGGTGAAGATGCTGCCCGTGGTTTCGCAATGCGTGACCTAGGCTGGTACCTTACGTTCAATGATTATTGGGATTCTGAAATTAGAGGAACATTGTATTCCAAAGGTACCTGGGAAGCGAATGTAAGAACGCAATATTTAGTAAACTATAAATTCAACGGTAACTTTGCTCTTCAATACGGATCTTATGTTCAGGGTGTTGAAGGTACTGACAGCTTTGGCCGCGAAAAGAACTTCAGGTTTACCTGGAACCATAGCCAAAGACAAGAAGCCAACCCGGGAACTTCATTCTCAGCTTCGGTAAACTTTGGTTCTCGTAATGCCTATAGAAATGCTGCTACTACGGGCCAATATAATCCGATGGAAGCAATCAATAATAGGATGGGTTCATCAATTGCTTATGGTAAAGTATTTGCAGATGGAAAGGTGAATTTTACAGCTAATATGTCCCATGATCAAAACCTCTCTTCTGGGGACTTAACCTTAGACTTACCAACCATAAGTTTAAACGTAGCGACCTTTAACCCATTTGACTCTAAAGATCGTATCGGTGAACAAAAATGGTATCAGAGAATTACAGTAGGTTATAGCTTACAAGGTCAAAACAGAATCCAAACCAAAGATTCATTATTGTTCAGAAAAGAATCAATTCGCGATTTTACAAATGGTATCCAACATAATATACCGGTGAGTTTGAGTCTAAATGTGATGAAGTATTTCCAATTCAATACTGCATTTAATTACACCGAGCGTTGGTATCTTCAATCTATTCGTAATAGGCTGACCAATGAACCTTATGGTTTCAAGGCGGTAAAAGATACCTTGCAGGGTTTCAAACGGGCTTATGATTATTCTGTATCTACTGGTCTTTCAACCAAGATCTATGGTCAGATGAACAGAAAAATTGGTAAGGTTGAGGCCATGCGTCATACCATTACCCCATCCATTAATGTTAACTATAGGCCTGATTTCTCAGATCCTAGATATAATTTTTACAGGGATTTTACGGATGAAAATGGAGTATATAAAAGATATTCGATTTTCGAAAATGGAGTTTATGGAACTCCAGGGGCTGGCAAATCATTTGGGATAGGATTTTCAGTTGATAATAACTTAGAGGCTAAAATCCGGAATGATAAAGATACTACGGGTACTGGCGTCAAGAAAGTTCCGATTATTCAAGGTTTGACCTTTAGTGGAAATTATAATGTTGCTGCCGACTCACTAAAGCTGTCTCAAATCAGCTTCTCTGGTCGTACAGCATTGTTTGACAAAAAAGTAAATGTCAACTTTAATGGTTCATTCGATCCTTATTCTTATGATAGGTATACCGGTACTAGAATTGATCGCTTTGCGATTAAAGACGGTAAATTAGCGCGATTGACTAATTTTGGATTATCATTTGATTATAGCTTAAACCCTAAGGCGAATGAAAATCGAAGTGAAAATATAGATTCTTTACGTAGTTCTATGCCTAACCTTACGCCTGAGCAGGCACAAGCATTAGCAAGAATCAGTACTGATCCAAATGCATTCGTAGATTTCAATATTCCTTGGAATTTAGCGGGATCATTTAGTATGAACTATAACCAGGTTTTCAGCCGTGAAAAAATGCAGATGGAAACTAGAATTACAAGTACGGTAAATGTACATGGTGATTTCAATGTAACCCCGAAATGGAAAGTTCAATTCAACACAGGATATGACTTTGTGCAAAAAGAAGCTTCCATGAGTCAGATTAGTATCTATCGTGACCTACACTGTTGGGATATGTCGGTAGGTTGGGTTCCATTCGGAAGATATAAGAGTTATAACATCACCATTCGAGCAAAAGCATCGATTTTGCAGGATTTAAAATTAACCAAGAGACAGAGCCATTTCACATATTAAAAGCTCTAAATAATACGATATCTATGAAAGCTGAAATTATTACCATTGGTGATGAGATCTTGCTTGGACAGATTGTGGATACCAATTCAGCCTGGATTGCCCAAGAGTTATTTGCCCAGCAAATTCAAATACAACAAATCACTTCTATTACAGATACTGAAGATCATATTTTGGCTGCTTTGGCCGATGCAGGGTCGCGTGCAGATATTATTATTTGTACAGGTGGATTAGGTCCTACCAAAGATGATGTCACTAAATTCACTGCAGCAAAATTCTTCCATACTGACCTGGTGTTTAACCAAGATGTGATGGACCATGTTCAACAGATTTTTCAGCGGTTTAATAGAACGATGCCAGATATCAATAAAGGACAGGCACAGGTGTTGGCTAATTGTGAGGTTTTATTCAATGACTGGGGCACTGCACCTGGCATGTGGGTAGAACACGATCAAAAGGTATACATTTTTCTTCCTGGGGTTCCTTTTGAAATGAAAAACTTAATGACTTTCCGAGCATTGCCTAAACTTAAAGACTTTCAGACCGAGGAAAAAGTTGTTAATAAATATATCCTAACCGTTGGAATTGGCGAATCGCATTTAGCAGAACATATCGCAGAAATCGAAAACAGTTTTCCTGATCATGTTCATCTGGCATACCTACCAAAAATTGGTCTTGTAAGATTGCGACTGACATTAACAGGGAAGGATATAGATGCCCTTGAAGTTGAAGCTGAGGAATGGAAGAATAAATTGGTGGAACGTATTGGACCTGCAGTAGTGGCTACTGAAGATGTTAGTTTTGAAGAAGTAATTGTTCGTAGTTTTTCAGACCATAAACTTACCTTGGCAACTGCAGAAAGTTGTACAGGAGGTAATATCTCCAGATTGATTACAGAAATTCCAGGATCTAGCAATATGTTTCAAGGTGCTGTTGTTTCTTATGCGAATGAAGTTAAGGAAGGTGTGTTGGGCGTATCTATAGAAACTTTAAAAGCGCATGGTGCTGTTAGCGAGGAAACGGTAATTCAGATGGTAAATGGTGTAAAACAACTGTTGAATGTGGATTATGCCATAGCAACAAGTGGGATTGCAGGACCAGATGGTGGTACACCTGAAAAGCCAGTAGGGACAGTGTGGGTTGCTGTAGCTGGGAAAAATGAAGTGAAAACGAAGTTATTTCATTTTCATCACGATAGGCTAATAAATATAGAACGCACTACAGCTCAGGCATTCCTGATGCTATGGAACTTATATCAAGCAGAACTCCAGAATTGACAGAATGTTATTTTGTTCAGTATATCCTGCAAAATATTTAATTTTGTTCACTTGTCAAGTAAGTATAAATATTTAACTTAGTAATCTAACAATCCAAATAATTATAGATGGCTATATATAAACTATTGTTACCCAAGATGGGAGAGAGCGTGTCAGAAGCGACATTGACCAAATGGGTAAAGCAGGTTGGAGATCAAATCGATGAAGATGATGCGGTGGTTGAACTTGCTACCGATAAGGTCGATTCTGAAGTCCCATCGCCAGTTTCTGGTATTCTTAAAGAAAGATTGTTCGAAGAAAATCAAGTAGTACAAGTTGGTGATGTCATCGCATTGATCGAGGTTGACGGTCCTGAAGCTGACCATCAAGAACAAGCCCCTCAACACGAGGAGCATGTTGAAAATGAAGCTGAAAACAATCATTCAGAACTAGCAGCTGAGGGAAATATATCAGAAGAAAGTACACAAGAATCTGTTCAATCTTCTGAAGAACAAATTCCAGGAATTGATCAGGTTGCCGAAAGACCATCTTTCCAAGAGAATCATCAACAAATCAATTCAGGTCTACGATTCTATTCTCCATTGGTGAGAAATATTGCTCAACAAGAAGGTATATCCCAACAAGAGTTGGATAGCATTCCTGGTACCGGTGGGGAAGGCAGAGTAACGAAACAGGATGTTCTGAATTTCCTTGAAAAAAACAAAGGTGTTCAAATTCCTAAGCCTGCATCTCCAGTCGAAGAGGAAATTCATCAACCTAAGGGTGAAAAACAAGAAGCTATACAGACTCCGCCTGCTCAAGTAGTAAAGAGCAGCAATGGCGATTCTGAGATTATTGAAATGGACCGTATGCGTAGATTAATTGCTGACCACATGGTCAACAGTGTTAAAACTTCGCCACATGTTTTTTCTGTAGTTGAAGCCGATGTTACGAACCTGGTGAATTGGAGAAATAAAGTAAAGGATGCTTATAAGAAATCTGAAGGTGAAAACATAACCTTTACACCGCTTTTCATTGAAGCAATAGCCAAAGCTATTAAAGACTTTCCAATGGTTAATGTTTCGGTAGACGGCTACAATATTATTCGCAAAAAAAATATTAATATAGGGATGGCCACAGCATTGCCATCAGGAAACCTGATAGTTCCAGTTATCAAGAATGTAGATCAATTGAGCTTAACAGGGATTTCAAGATCTGTGAATGATTTAGCTAATCGTTCTAGGGGAAATAAATTGAAACCTGATGATACCCAAGGAGGAACCTTCACCTTTACTAATATCGGAGCCTTTGGAAACATATTCGGGATGCCGATTATTAATCAACCACAAGCTGCAATTTTAGCAGTTGGTACTATTAAGAAGAAACCTGCAGTTTTGGAAACAGAATTCGGTGATGTAATTGCTGTTAGACACATGATGTACATTTCTATGTCTTATGACCATCGTGTAATTGATGGAGCACTTGGAGGACAATTCATACGCAGAGTAGCAGATTATTTAGAAAATTGGGACTCTGAAAGAGTTATATAATTCAAGATAAAAAAGAAAACGGCTTAGGATTTCCTAAGCCGTTTTCTTTTTTATTAACCTTGAACCAAAACTTGGTTTCTAGGTAATTTCTTTTGAACCATATAACGATATCTAAAATATAAAAGAATGGATGAGGTTAAAAGTCCTAAGGTCAGTCCATACCAGATTCCTTTGACTCCTATGTCCAAAGTGATGCCCAATACATAAGCAATCGGTAATCCCACTACCCAGTAAGCAAAGAACGTAATAAAGGTAGGGATATTCACGTCACCCATACCTCTCAAAGTTCCCAACCCCACGACTTGAGTTCCATCAAACAATTGAAACATCCCAGCAATGATTAACAACTGGGCAGCCATCACAATTACTTCTTTATCCTTGGTAATTATGTATGGTAAATATTGATTGAAGACAGCAAATATAATCGCACAAATTATCATAAATACCAGTACAAGATGGTAAGATACGGTAGCAAACTTTTGTAGTCTAAAGAAGTTTTTGTTGCCATAGGCATTTCCTACTTTGATGGTTGCAGCAGAAGCAATCCCACTTGCCATCATATAGGTCATTGCAGCAAGGGTAATAGCGGTTTGATGTGCTGCTTGCTCAATGGCGCCAATCTTTCCAGCAATCAATGCTGCACCTGCGAATGCCCCAATCTCAAATACATATTGCATAGCTACGGGAGCACCGATCTTCAATATTTTTTTTACTCTATCAAAATCAATGAACTTAACAGAAAAATGTTGGATATACCTTTTGAAATTCACCGAATTCAATACATACCATGCCATCACTGCCATCATCACAATACGGTCAATCAGTGTGGCAATACCAACACCTCTTACCCCCATAGGTTCAATACCGAACATACCCTTTACAAGAATGACTGCTATGATTACGTTCAATACATTTCCCCAAATCGTAATATTCATGGCCTGTTTTGTAAAACCTAAGCCTTCAGCAAATTGTTTAAACGTATTGAAGATCATCAAAGGAACAATTGATAAACTCAATATAAACAGATAGGGTTTCGCAGTTTCTACCACCAATGGATCTTGGTCTGCATGCTGCATGGCATACATAGAGCCATAGTAAACAAACAGGAACAATAATATCCCAGAAACTAGATTCAACCAGAAACTATTCGATAATAATTGAGCACATTCCTTAAAATTATGTCTTCCATTTTCTTGAGCAATCAGAGGAGTAAGTCCGTAGGCAATACCTAATCCAATTACCAACACAACCATAAAAACGGAGTGCACCAATGAAACAGCTGCTAAGGAAATTGTACCTGCGAATTGGCCAACAATAATAGTATCCGCAGTCTGCACCAAGGTATGCCCAAGCTGTGAAATCACAACCGGACCTGCCAAGGCCATCGTGCTTAGATAATATATTTTATTGGATTTGAAGTTCTGGAGCATATAATAAAATAATAAGGAGCACAAAGGTACAAGTTATAACTCGCATAGAAAATCATCTTAGTTTAACTTTTTGTTGCTAAATAATTACAGGAATTTATTGCTGAAAAAAAATAATAGACTTACCTTAGCTTATTATCAATTAATAAAGTAGAGATGAATTTAGCGTTTTTGAACATTGGTACCCAAGAGATGATGCTGATTATTTTAGTGGCATTATTACTTTTCGGTGGCAAGAAATTACCAGAGTTAGCAAGAGGACTGGGCAGAGGAATAAGGGAATTTAAAGATGCTTCAGAAGGGATTAAAAGAGAGATTTCAGATCAGATCAACAATTTTGAAAAAGAAATTGACGATGTAAAGGCCGATATTGAAAGAGAGCCTGAACAAAAGAAACCTGCTGCGACACCAACCCAAGATTTTGAAAACACGATGGCTTCAAATGAAAATGAGGTCGTAACGGAAGAAGAAGTTGTTGCTGAAAAGAAAGTGCCTCAATTTACTGCACCAGCAGGAACTTATGAGCACAAACCTTACACTACTCCAACTGCAGATGATTATTATAGCTATGGTTACAATGACCACTTTGCGAATAATGATGCCCCTGCAGTTGAAGATAATGCAGCAGAAGATGCTGCTAAGGAGAACCCTGCTCCTGAAGTTGATAAAAATCCATTAGAAGATAATAATTCTAAACAAGCCTAGAAAATATTCTTATATCTAAAAGCTGTTGGTATCCTTCCAACAGCTTTATTATTTCCATTTAGATTTATATATGATTACATCACACGAGATTATCGTATCGAAAGAGTTGTCGATTAGCGAGAAACAAGTGAATACCACCATCAACCTTTTGGATGAAGGTGCGACGGTGCCGTTTATTGCCAGATACCGTAAAGAATTGACAGGAAGCCTGGATGAGGTTCAGATCACAGCAATTCGGGATAGAATGCAACAATTGAGAGACCTTGAAAAACGTAAGGATGCGGTTCTGAAATCCATCTCTGAACAAGGGAAGCTAACCCCAGAACTTGAAATTCAAGTGAAGTCTGCCGAAACCATGGCAGCTCTGGAAGATATTTACCTTCCTTATAAACCGAAGCGTAAAACAAGAGCATCTGTCGCTCGTGAAAAAGGATTGCAACCCTTGGCTGAATTATTATTGGCGCAGGATAAAATAGATGTTGAGACAGCAGCAGGTTCATATATTGATGAAGAGAAAGCTGTAACTTCAATTGAAGAGGCCTTAGCTGGTGCTCGTGACATCATCGCAGAACAAATTGCCGAAGATGCACAAGTGAGAGCCCATGCAAGAAAGGCGATCTTAAACAAATCAAATTTCGTATCTAGGGTAGTGCCTGGAAAAGAAGAAGCAGCCTTGAAATACAAAGACTATTTCGATTGGACTGAATCCTTGAAAGACGCTCCATCACACCGTGTTCTTGCAATGAGAAGAGGTGAAAAAGAAGAGCTGTTATATCTTGATATTGATGTTGCTGAATCCGATGTAGTCCCTGGAATCGAAAAGCTATATATCAAAGGAAATAATGATGCCAGTAATCAAGTTTCATTGGCATTAGCAGATAGCTATAAACGCCTGTTGAAGCCATCAATGGAAACTGAAATCCGTGTGCTAACTAGGCAGAAAGCGGATGAAGAAGCAATCAAAGTTTTTGCAGACAATGTAAGGCAATTATTATTGGCGGCTCCTCTTGGTCAGAAACGTTTATTGGCTATTGACCCAGGATTCAGGACAGGATGTAAAACTGTGGTTCTGGATGCGCAAGGCAATTTGTTGGAGAATACGGCAATCTTCCCGCATAACGGTGCTGGAGGGCAAGCTGAAGCTGAACGTATTGTTAAACGTTTGATATCTTCTTATGATATTGAAGCAATTGCTATTGGTAATGGTACAGCCGGACGTGAAACGGAGGATTTTATCCGTAAAATGAATATGCCAGGTGCAACCATCGTGATGGTCAATGAAAGTGGTGCTTCTATCTATTCTGCATCGGAAGTCGCGCGCGAAGAGTTTCCAGAACATGATGTTACCGTTAGAGGTGCCGTTTCCATAGGCAGAAGACTAATGGATCCATTGGCAGAACTCGTTAAAATCGATCCTAAATCAATTGGTGTTGGTCAATACCAACATGATGTTGACCAAAATAAGCTGCAATCTGCCCTTGATGATACCGTTATGTCCTGTGTAAACTCGGTAGGAGTAGAACTAAACACAGCCTCAAAACAAATCTTATCTTATATTTCAGGATTAGGTCCGGCATTGGCACAGCAAATCGTTAATTATAGAAAAGAAAATGGTCCATTCAGTTCACGCCGTGAATTGAAGAAAGTACCTAGATTAGGCGATAAAGCTTTCGAACAAGCAGCGGGATTCTTAAGAATTCGTAATGCAGAGCATCCATTAGATTCTTCAGCTGTACATCCTGAGCGATACGCTTTGGTTGAAAAAATGGCTAAGGACTTGAATGTATCCATCCAGGATCTGATGAAAGATGATCAAGTGAGAAAAAGTGTCGACCTGAAAAAATATATCTCCGAGGAAGTAGGTCTTCCTACATTGAATGATATCATGGCAGAGTTGGCAAAACCAGGTTTGGATCCTCGTGATAAATTTGAAGCATTTTCATTTACTGAAGGTGTAAATAGCATCGCTGACTTGAAAATCGGAATGAAGCTTCCAGGAATTGTAACTAACATTACTAATTTCGGTGCTTTTGTTGATATCGGTGTTCACCAAGATGGTTTGGTGCATTTAAGTCAATTGGCAAATCATTACGTATCTGATCCACATGAAATTGTAAAAGTTCAACAGCAGGTTCAGGTCACAGTAACGGAAGTTGATGAAAAAAGAAACAGAATCAGTTTATCGATGAAAACTGAAGATAAAGCACCAAGGAAGCATTCTGAGAAGCGTTCTGACCGCCGTCAAGAGAAAGCTCCAGAAACCGATATGGCCGCTAAGCTAGCTGCATTGGCAAGCAAGTTTAAGTAGGGAAATCTTAAGGTATAAATAAAAAGAAAGCTTGGTGAATTAATTCCCAAGCTTTCTTTTTATCTATAACCGATTAATTGTTTACTAATTTTAGGGAAGCTTCAGGATAACGTTCTCCCGTATTAGGGAATTGAATCAATATTTCATCCATCTGCTGCAAATCCTCTGGAGAAAGTTCAATAGATACTGCTTCTATGTTTTCCCTTAAATATTTCGAACGTTTAGTCCCTGGAATCGGTATGATATCCTCTCCTTGGGCAAGGACCCAAGCTAACGCTAATTGAGTTCCACTAATCTCCTTTGTTTTTGCAAATTCATTCCAAGCCTCTGCCAACATGATATTGTTTTCTAGATTTTCGTCTTGGAATCTAGGGAGATTTTTTCTGAAGTCTCCTTCTTGGAAATCTCTCGTTTGGTTAATAATATTAAATAAACCTCTTGCTAATGGAGAGTATGGTACTAACGAAATATTTAATGACCGAGCTGTAGCAAGAATGTCCTTTTCTACTTCTCTCGTCAAAACTGAATATTCACTTTGTAATGCTGCAATTGGATGGATCGCATTTGCCTTTTTTAATGATTCGGATGAAGCTTCAGAAAGTCCAAGATATCTAACCTTCCCTTCCTTCACCAAATCTGCCATTGCTCCAACTGTTTCCTCAATTGGGATATTGGGATCAACTCGATGAGCATAATACAGATCGATAACATCTACCTTCAATCTTTTTAGACTCAATTCGACGGCTTGTCGCATCCATTCTGGTGACCCGTCAAAATAAGAATTAAATGGACTGTGAACGGTGTTTTCAGTATCATTGAATCGAAACCCAAATTTTGTTGCAATGAAAATTTTATCCCTGTTGTCTTTTAATACGGTTGAAATAATTTCTTCGTTTTCACCATTACCATACATGTCTGCAGTGTCCCAAAAGTTTACTCCTAAATCTAATGCTTCATGTAGTAATTTAATACTTTCTGATTTATCAGTACGACCGTAAACTGTACTCAAAGGCATACAGCCCAAACCTATAGCTGACAAACGCTCGCTGGTATTTCCTAATTTTCTCGTTTTCATGTTTATATTATTTAATGTGATATCATATTTATAGAATTCCTTTGGCTTAACTTATGGATCCATATGGATTCCAATCAAATCGATTTTCTCCTTCGCTTGAATTAATTCTTCCAATTCCTGGCCAAGGGAGGTGAGATCCAATAACTAATTCTTGAGTATTGTTAAAATCATGGAAAAAATTGATCCGGGTCTCTGCTGCCAATTTGGGATTGTGGTCTCCAGAAAATGACCATTCAGGATGTTCAAATTGTATAAGCTCATGATGAGCTAAATCTGCAATATAAGTAACAGATTGATGGTCGCTACATATTTTAGTGCTAAACATTCCAGGAGTGTGTCCTGGTGTTGGCAGGAAGGAGAGGAAGCCAAAAAGTCCTTTTGTGAAATCAATGTACTCAATCTGGTGCTTGAAGTCTTCTAACATAGATGGTATCATTTGGATGATTTGTTTTAATCCTTCACGATCCATATGATAGATACCACTTTCTTTAAAATCAGATAATTGAGCGTTTCTCCAAAAAGTGCATTCAAGTTCTGACAGATGGATGCGAGCATTGGGATAGTTTATACTATTATTTAAGCCATATAATCCTCCAATATGATCAGGATGTAAATGTGAAATAATAATATCGGTAATTTCATCAGGTCTTACTCCTGATAATGACAGACTATCGACCAACCAACCGATATCAGGATTTTCATTAGATTTTCCCAAGCCAACATCCAGCAGTATTTTCTTGTTTTCTGTTTCAATTAAAACTGTATTGATTTCTAAATCAATTGTTTTTATTGATCTCCCATTTAATAGCAAAAGCTGTTCTAGAATTTCTTTAGAGGTTTCGGGTGCAAAATCCGGATAAATAGGATGACGGGGTATAGATCCATCCGATAATATCGTAAGCTTGTAATTATCGAATGCTAACTTTTGGAAATTTGCTTTTCTTACAATTGGAGTTTTCTCTTCCTCATGAATAAGCAATCTTGAAGTTTGTTTGTTCATAATCGTAATTTTCTTAAGTCAAAGCTAAAAGCGAATCCTTTGAAATTTACGATCGATTCAAACCAAAAATTATAAAATTCAAATAATAAAGATTAAACTGCCAGCTTTCTTATTTCTCGCGGTGTTTTACCTGTATGTTTTTTATAAAAATTATTGAAATATGCGGGGTGTTCAAAACCTAGCGAATAAGCTACTTCTGATATCGGCCAGTTCGTATACCGAAGTAATCCATTTGCTTCTACAATGATTCTATTCGAAATGTGATAGGAGGTAGTCTCTCCTGTTATCTCTTTTACTGCTCGGTTTAGGTGGTTGGTGTGTACTGATAATCGATCTGCATAATCTTTAGCGGATTTTAATGTGAGCTGATTGTGAATGGCGTCGATGGGAAATTGACGCTCAAGTAACTCCAAAAATAACATGGCTAGACGCTCTGATGCATTGTGCTCATAATTGTTTGATGCAAAAGGTTTGGATTTAATGACCTGATGAATAATCAAATGCAGGTAGCTCCTTAATATTTCTTGCTTAAATTGATAATTAGAAGAGTTTTCAACAACCATCTCCTTAAATAATACTGAAATCAGGTTTTCAGTTTCCTCAGTTAAATAGAAAAGCTTATCGGTGCCAATTTGAAACATTGGAAGATTGTATAAAAAGTCATCCTGTTTTTTAACAAAAGCTTCATTGAAAATACAAAACCAACCTGGTTGTTCGCCTCCGTCGCCTTTCCACCTGTAAGGAATTTTGGGAGTCGAAAATAGCAACGCACTTTGTTTTATTTCAAATGTCTTGTCAGCATACTCTAGTGTTCCCTTCCCTTGAATCAATGTGACTTTATAATAATCCCTCCGGGAATAGGGCATAGATCCAATACATGAAGAACGCTCAAATACATTGATGTGTGGCCGGTCTTGAGAAACTACCTCCTGAGCATCATAATGAATCCGATCATAAAACTCTATTATATCCTCTCTTAATTTCATAGATTAAAATTAAGAAATTCAAATAAAATAATTTTGTAATTAATATAAACTTTACAGTTCCTTAATATTTTTGAAAGCTAAAATGTCGAATTACCTATCTTTAAGGATATTTGAAGACTAAATCTGATAATTAATTATTGTAATAAAAATCAACTTAATTCCATGACACTACAAGAATTTAAAGCCACCCTTAACAATCCTCAACCAAACCCAGAATGGGATGTACAGATCAAATCCTTATGGTATGATGCCAACGGAGATTGGAAAAAAGCGCATGACCTCATCGATCAATTAAATGATATGGTGTCTGCTCATGTCCATGCTTATTTGCATAGGGTAGAGGGTGATCTGTGGAATGCTAGATATTGGTACAATCGTGCTAAGCAACCAGAATTTAAAGGTTCTTTAGATGAGGAAAGAGAATATCTATTGGAAAAATATCTTAGTTAGCTGCGGGCAGCTGAGATGAATTCTTGATACTATCTTGTGAAATAGTAGGTATCGTAGGAATGGTGTCTCTCCGAGGTTTAAATGTCCACATCTTTTTCCAAAACTCACCTAGGGTATTGAATTCTGTACGATATACCAATCCTACAGCATTGATGTAATCATCAGTAGGTGTAAACAAAATATTTCTCGTATTTAGCCTGTTATATGCTCTGAACATAAGGCTTCCATCCCTTCTGATTTTATAGGTCAACTCAGCATCCGTAGCTACTTGATTTGAGAAGAAAGTCAAATCTGTTGTTTGAATATTTCTACGGTCTACTATTCCTCCAGTCAATACCAATCGGTCATCAAAGAATCTAAAAGACGCGGATGCATCATTCAATGATCGGATATTGAAGTCCAAAAAGTTAATGTTTAAGGATTGGGCTAAGATATTATTCAATTGGTTGAATGCAATCTCAGTTCCTGCGGATAGGAGCGTGTTATTTACTTCCCTTCCAAGCTCTCCAGAATTGTTGGCTGTAAAACTCCTTCGGATAATTAAACTTAGGGCTTGTTGGTTTACGTTGTTTGCATCTGAAAAATAAGCCTGCAACTCATCCTTAACATAAGGTGTTTGCGGGAAGTTTAAATCAAATGATACATCGGGTTGACTAAGCGTTCCTTTGATGATCATATCGGCCTGTGCTAATACCCTTTCATCCTGCCCAGCTCTACCTGCGGCATTGTATAAGTCCCGTATGGATGTTCTTTGTTGGTAGACTGCAGTAATATTTACCGTCGCACCAGAAGGAGATCCTGTCCAACGGATAGTACCACCTTGCTTAAGGTCAAAATATTTATTGATAAAATCTTGAGCTGTAAAATGGAATTTTCCAGAATTTACGGCATAGTCGCCAAACATTTCAAAATCCCCCAAACTCGAAACCTTCAAACTGATCTCTCCCGTACCCGTTCCTTTTAGCGAACCAATGTCGGTTTGTAGGTTTACCTCAGCAGCAGGTGTAAGCTCTAGATCCATATTCATCGTCATGCCTTTCAAAAAGTAACGAGATGCATTCTCTTGGTTCTCTGTAGAATCTTTACTGACAAAATAAATAAAGTCACTTTCTGAAACCGTCATGGCTGTATTGAAAGGAATGGTAATGGTAGTATTTTCTTCCGATCTTGCCTTGATATTGATATCAATTGCCGAGGTAAACCCTTTGAATTGATATGTGCCAGTAGCGTATGCAGTTCCATAATAAAGATTGTTGTCTTTATAGGTCGTATTCAAAATCATTACATTGTTTGTTGCTACATTCACATCAATGTAAGGGTTAGCTAATTTTGAAAGGTCTACGACGCCTCCAGCAACGGCTTGATGACCTTTGATATCAGTAAAGGTCAAGTTATTCATCATAACTTTATTCTGATCAATCATGACCGATTGACTATTCAGATTATAGGTAGTTTTAAGATAGTTCACTTTGAAAGATGCACTTTCTATATGAGCAGTACCATTGATGAGTGGATTTTGAAGAGTGCCACCTATATTTAATTCTGCATCCATTTTTCCTTGCAGATCCGAAGCTAGGTTGCGAATAAATGGTTGGAACAATATAAGTTCTGCTTGTGTCAATCTACCTTTTAAATTGATGGCCTGATCCCCAGAAACAACTTGATAAGTTCCATTCAGGGTCAACCCCCTTTTTCGGTCATCCAATAGCTGAAAGTCTAAATTTGCAACTTTGGACTCAGGGTCGAAATCTGCCAATAAGACCATCTGTCCTATAGGAATTTGGTTCCAAACCATCGGAGTAGTACTTACATTCGCTGATAAGTACGGTTTTTTAAAGATCGAATGCACTTCAATATGACCATTTAACTCACCATCCAAATGGATCCCCATAGGTTTAGTGACCGATTCTAGTGAGTGTAAATTAAATCTGCTGAATTGAACTTCTAATTTGTCATCTTCATTTGATAACACTCCATTGAATTCCACCTTTTGATTTCCTTGTGAAGCTACTAGATTATCCAAGTAAAACTTTCCTTTTGAAACCCGCATTTCAGCATCGGTATTAAAAGTCCAAGGTTCATAATTCAAGACAATCGTAGATTCGTCAAACCTGATGTAAGCAGGTTTATTATGGGCAAAATGTATGTTTCCATTTAACCGCATAAAGTTTTCATCAGTATCCTCTGCTGCTTTAATATTAAATAAAAGACTATCATTGGAGAGGATATTGTTTATTTCAACATTATTAACAAATATGCTGTCCGTTAAAAATACTTTATCTGCTTTTAAGTTGAGTGAAAAAGCATTTTGATCTGCATTTTCATTGATGGTCAGGTTCTGTAAATTAACCCCTTGATATTTTACAAATGGGCTGAAGGCAGTAAACTGGGCGGTAAAGTCTTCCGACGAAAAGTGAGCTTCCAAAGTGGCGCCATCTTCCAAGGTTAAGGTTGGGTCTAAAAACGCTGATACCGCTTCAAATGACTTTATATTGAGATCTAAATCAAATAACTGCGGGTTATATGCCTCTGTTTCTAATCCTATTGCTGGAGCATAGCGCATCGCCAATGCCTTAAAATATGGTACAATGGTATTGAGGTCAATTATTCCTCTAACCTCTGCATCCATCACATTGGATTTAAGTATCAAGGACCTATCCATTTCATTTCCTTCAGCAGAAAAATAAACATCATCAATCGTGAACTTACCCTTTGAAGTCTCCATGGAAATCTGGTTGGCACGTAAGTCCCCGTTTAGATTGTTGAGATTATTTCCCGTCAAATGTGTGCTGATATTGGAATCATAAATTATAATGCTATCCTTAGTCACAAAACCCAGCTTTTTCAAATTGATCATATCAATTTGGGCATCCACATTATAGACACTCTGTTCTTCCTGGAGATTTATTTTACCGTCATAGGCTAAGGCTACATTTTTATCGCTGATATGACCATTAGCCTCAATCTGCTCTTCAAATAAGAAGGCGTCAACAGAAATGCTGTCGTATTGATTGTTGCCCATTTGAAAATTCCTTAAATCTCCAATGATGTTCAATTGGATTTCTTTGAAATCTAGGTTTTGGCCATCAAAATTTAAATCAAATGCGCTGTTTTTTATGCTGTTGCTGTTGATGAGGTTTCCGATTTGGAAATTATCACTCTGAAGGCTTCCAGCGTAATCGATGTTATTCTGGATATTGATGTGACTCTCCGTATTGAGAAGACCCAATTCTGTTTCAAAATCTCCTTTGACATCAAATAAATTATATAAGCCATTAAATGAACCAGCAAATCTTATTAAACCTAATCTATGAAGTTGTTCTGGTAGGGTAAAAGAACCTCTATTTGAAAGTTCAGGAACTAATTTTTCAATATCTTGAGCAGTAGTCTGCAATCGTTCGGCCTGAAAGTCAAAAATGGTTTTATTGATATTTGGCAGACCTTTAATATTGAAATCCCCAATTAACCTGGTTTCATCCCCGGTTTCTATATCGGCATTCTGAACGCGGATATTGGCTACAGTGCCCTTGACATTTCCTTGATTTACTTCCGCTTTAAATCTGACAAATTTCATGTCAGGTGCAAAGTATTCAATGTCCTTAGAATCAACAAAGACATTTTCCATCTGGGAATCAATGTTTACTTTTTTTACAAAATCTCCGAAATCTCCAAAATCTTTATAGCTGAATTTTAAGTAATTTCCAAGCGTGGAGTTGTTAGTCAAGAGCTTTAAATTGTCAAATTCCATGAACTTGTCCGTTACGACTGCATGAGAACTTAATTCCTTCACTTTAAAGCCAGATTTCTCTTGGAAAGAAAGCTTTTTAATAATTGCTTTCAGAGTTGTGGAATCTTGCTCAATTTTACTGAAATTTCCAGTTAGGTGGGTTAACTCAATATCGGAGAAATCAACACCGCGGCTATGATGCTTCTGCGTATGGTTAATGATTTTGACATGATTGTCTACCAAATTAACTTCGTAAAGCTTTAGCTCCATTTTCTTCTTTGGAGTTTGATCTTTTTTCTTTTTCGGAGCAAAATAATCTATTAAGAACTTAATGTTCGAACTGTCCTTGTAAACTTGAAAATCCACATACGCCTTTTCAATATTTAATCTTTCGATGACAATCTTGTTCTGAAAATAATCTGTTAAGATCAGATCTGCATTGAGCTTCTTTGCTGAAAGTATAGGGTTTCCCTTTGAATCGGAAAGATTGAAGTCGTAGAGGTTGAGTTCGGAAAAGGGCTTGAAATAAATCTTTCCAATCTCAACATTTGCATTCAACTCCTTAGAAAGGTATTTAGCGACTTTTTTGGTAACATATGTTTGAACAGCAGAAAACTGTAGAGAGAATAGCAGAATTGACAGCAGGGCTAAGATGCTGAGCAGGCTTATTAACGTTATTTTAAGTATTTTTTTGATACTTTTGTAAATTAAATTTTATACTTCTCTCAAAATGGCCATTATTCTAGGAATAGAATCTTCATGTGATGAAACTTCGGCCTCTATATGTATAGATGGCGAAATTAAGTCAAATATTATTGCTAGTCAAGCAATTCACGCTAAATATGGGGGTGTAGTTCCTGAGTTAGCTTCTCGAGCACATCAACAAAATATTATTCCAACAGTAGACCAAGCTATCGCTTCTGCTAAAATACGGAAAAATGATATAGATGCAGTAGCTTTTACGCGTGGACCTGGACTTTTAGGTGCTTTATTAGTAGGAACTTCTTTTGCAAAGTCGTTTGCTCTTGCCCTAGATATTCCATTGATTGAGGTGAATCATATGCAAGCACATATTTTAGCCCACTTTATTGATAATCCAAAACCGAATTTTCCGTTCTTATGCCTTACTGTTTCAGGAGGCCATACGCAAATTGTATTGGTAAAAGATTATTTTGAAATGGATCTCATCGGAGAAACATTGGATGACGCCGCAGGTGAAGCATTCGATAAAACTGCCAAAATCTTGAATCTCCCTTATCCAGGTGGGCCATTGATAGATAAGCACGCTAAAGATGGTGACCCAAATGCCTTTAAATTACCAGAACCTCAGATCCCCGAACTTAATTTTAGCTTCTCGGGACTGAAAACCGCTATTCTATATTTAGTGCAAGATGAAATTAAAAAGAACCCTAATTTCTTGGACGAAAGAATGGATGATCTATGTGCATCCGTGCAGAGTAGAATCGTTTCGATATTATTGAATAAGCTTAAAAAGGCAGCGAAACAAACCGGAGTAAAGGATATTGCTATCGCAGGCGGGGTATCAGCAAACTCAGGACTACGCAACGGTCTCCTAGAAATGGGCCAAAAATATAACTGGAATGTCTTTATTCCTAAATTCGAATATTGCACCGACAATGCTGCAATGATCGCAATAGCAGGATATCAAAAGTTCCTAAAACAAGATTTCATCGGTCAAGACATTGGACCATTAGCAAGAATGGGGGTTTAGGCATATAGTTGTGGTAATAGACATTAGACATAAGACACAAGACATTAGACTTTAGATCTAAAACATTAGTCCATTACCAAGAATGGGATTTAGACTTGTGTTTATAGACATAAAACTTTGGACCATCAACAAGAATGGGGGTTTTGCCTTGTGGTTATAGACATATGACATAAGACATTAGTCCATCAGCAATAATGAGGTTTAGACTTTTGGTTATAGACATAAGACATTAGAGATCCAGAAATAATCTTATGTCTTATGTCTACTGTCTACTCTACCTAAAACTAATTTTCACTTCGATTTTCTTTCCATCGTTTCCTTTTTTCCAGTCTGGGCCATTTTGAATAATTTGAATGGCTTTTTGGTTTAGTTCTGGGTTGCTTGTTTTCTTAACGGTGATATCAATCGGACGTCCAAAGGTAGAAATATCGAATATCAAGGTAACAGAACCTTTTCCTAACAAGGTTTGATAGGAATTGTCGTTTATGTATTTTTTGTAAGCGACCCAGCCCACCAAAGGTTCGGATTTTACTTTCGGCGATTTGCCACCATAACCTACAACTACAACTTCATCCAATTGAGCAAAACTTGGCTCCAATTGCACGATTTTATTATTGCTGGCAATGATATTTGCTTTTTCATAGCCTAAAGATAAGATTTCCAATTTCTGGTTATCAGAGGTCAAAGGCATTACATATTCACCATTTGCATCAGTCATCACCACATCGTTAGTTTTTATATCTCTTACCGAAGCATTGGCAATTGGTCTTCCCGACTGCTGATCCAATACTCTTCCGGTAGCAAGTTTTTTAACATCTTGCAAAGAAGATACTCTGTCTACCTGTATTCCACTGACTGCTCCGGCTAATTTTGCTTGAGGAGCCTTCTTACTGCGAATCTGAATCACAGGAGAATTGTCTGATAAAACTTGTTGCTCAGGCGCATAATTACTAGCAATACGCAACTCGTCTTTATCAGCAAAGCCACTGGTATCTGCTCTTGGCACTTCTTTCAGAAAGATATCTTTGTTTTGAGCCACAATCCTGTCTACTTCATTACCTTGCTTAGATGCTGCTGAAGCAGTTTGTTTTGAAGATCGACTGTCTTTTAATTCTTCAGTCGGCGCTGTCTCTGGGCTTGCCATTGCTATCAATGTTTCCTCGTCGCTATGTCCATCCAAACTGTCCAGGTTTATACTGTTCAATGTGGTATCGGTTGGTGCCTCTGCTGGCTCAACGGACGCTGCCTCCAAGGTCTCATGTAATTGTTTTTGATCTTTGTTTAGAAACCAAATGGTACCAATACCCAAAACTAATAACAAGGATGCTGCAATACCCAAAAATCTATAACTCCTAAAAGAGCGTATTTTAGGTTCATGACTTCTTTCAAATATTGGAGTATGCAGGTCGGAAACATCAAGTGGCTTTTTGAGTTTCTTTTCTTCTTCCAATCCCATAAGGACATCCATTAAAAATTCATCCTCATGGCTAGCTTTTTCAATAGCGTACATCTCGGAGCTGCTCAGTTCTCCGTTCACGTATTTACGTAAGTAGGCTATGTCAAAGTTCTTATTCATGAGAATTCCTTTCCATGCAGTTTTTAAGATTTCTTTTGCCGTTTTGAATAAAACTCTTTACGTCATTCATGCTATAACCGGTTATTTCTACCACTTCTTTGTAGCATTTCTGTTCGATAAAGAATAATTGGATACTTCTTTTTTGTTTCTCGATCAATGTATCCAAACAGCTTTCTAATCTCAATAATTGTTCCTCCCTCTCTTGATAGTTTTCCTCCTGATGCAGGTTCATAGAAAATTCCACAAAATTATCTGTAACAATTTCAACCTTGTTTTTTGCAGATCGCAGGGCCATTAAGCAATGGTTCTTGCTGACTACATAAAGCCAGCGGGGGAAGTCTTGGATGTCTTGTTTCTTTACCTTGTCGATGAGTTCTTCAAAGATCTGCATGACCGCGTCTTTGCTGCGCTCAGGCTCTTTGAAATAGCGTAAACACACATAATAGACCATTTCGCTATGTCGTTGATAGAGGTCGCCTAGGTAGCGGAGGTCTCCTTCCCGAAGGTAGTCTCCGAGCAGATCTTCATCTGTTTGATTGCGCTGTTTTGACAAGGTCCTATTGCTCATTTACTGCTGAAAAATAAATTTTTTTTCTCGTTTATGGAAATTTGATTTTTTATGCATCCCTTGACAAAATTTACTAGTCATGAATAAAATATTTGCTTTTATAGTCCTTTTGCTTACTCTAGGTAGTAGCGGACTAGCCCAACAAAGAACAATTACTGGTACTGTCAAGGACGCCGATAGTAAAGCAGTTCTTTCAGGAGTTGAAATTAGTGTTCAAGGGAAAAATACTGCAACTCTTACTGACAATAATGGAGCATACAGCATAAATGTTGAAGATAGTGATGTTCTTTTATTTAAATTCTTGGGTTTTGAAACTCAGAAAATAAAAGTTGGTAAGAAAAAGAAGATAGATGTTTTGTTGAAAGCAGAATCACATAATTTGGAAGAAATTGTTGTGCTTGGCTATGAATCTCAAGCCAAGCAGGCACCAACTGTTATGTCCACTGCGCAAGTGCGTGGTCGTGTCGCAGGAATATATATACAACCTAGGCCGCAGCATAAGGAGGAATATCAACGTTTTGAAGAAAATGGATTTATTTCTCCAACCAAAGAAGCACTTTCTACATTTGCAGTCGATGTAGATGCAGCATCTTATAGCAATGTGAGAAGAATAATCAATTCGGGTCAGTTGCCACAAAAGGATGCGGTAAGGGTAGAAGAAATGATCAATTATTTTCAATACGATCTACAAGCACCTACCAATGGAGATCCTGTAAAAATATATACCGAGCTTACGACAGCTCCATGGAACAAAGAACATCAATTGATGCGTATAGCATTAAAAGCTAAAGATATTCCTAAGGGAGATCTGAAGCCTTCAAATTTGGTTTTCCTGATTGATGTTTCGGGTTCTATGATGGCAAATAATAAATTGCCTTTGGTTCAATCTTCTTTGAAATTATTGGTCGATCAGTTGAGACCAGAAGATAAAGTAGCCATAGTAACCTATGCAGGAAGTGCTGGGGTACCATTGGAAAGTACAAAGGGTGACCAAAAAATGAAAATTAAAACAGCGATTGACGAATTAGTTGCTGGCGGCTCTACTGCAGGTGCAGCAGGTATCAAAAAGGCTTATCAGATCGCTAGACAAAACTTTATCAAGGGCGGAAATAATAGAATCATATTAGCTTCTGATGGCGACTTTAATGTAGGTGAATCTAGCAATGAAGCAATGGAAGACCTAATTGCCAAAGAAAGAGAAAGTGGAGTTCATTTAACGGTTTTGGGTTATGGCATGGGAAATCTAAAGGATAGCAAAATGGAAACCTTAGCAAATAAAGGTCATGGAAATTATGCTTATATAGATAATATCTCTGAGGCTAGGAAAGCAATGGTTACTGAGTTCGGTGCGACATTGTTTACAGTTGCCAAAGACGTTAAAATTCAGGTGGAATTTAATCCGGCTTATGTTCAAGGCTATAGATTGGTAGGTTATGAGAATCGTTTGTTGGAAGCAGAAGATTTTAATAATGATGCAAAACTTGGTGGTGATATGGGGGTAGGGCATACCGTAACAGCAATTTATGAAATTATTCCTGTTGGTGTGAAGAGCTCAATTATTGGAACCGTAGATCCACTGAAATATCAAAATAATGATAAACCAAATGTGGGTTCAAAAAATGGGGAACTAGCAACGGTTAAGTTCCGTTATAAAGATCCAGAATCCGATAAGAGTCAATTACAGCAAAAGATAGTAACCAATGTAGCAAAACCTCTGGATGCAGTTTCGGAAGACTTCAGGTTTGCAACCGCTGTTGCTGAATTTGGCATGTTGCTTCGCAACTCGGATTATAAGCAAAACTCCAGTTTTGAAAGTTTAGTGGCTAGAGCAAAAGCAGCAAAAGGAAAAGACGATGAAGGATATAGAGCAGAATTTATTCGACTAGCAGAAAATAGCAAATCAATTTTAGATACTGAGAAATAGATTAGTAAGGTTGTTAAAATAACGAGCCAGGTTCAATTTGAGCCTGGCTTGTTTTTTAATTTTGTTATAGAATGATAATTTCATTTAATCGAAGAGCTTGAGCAATGTCGATTTTGTATCTTTTCTTTTCACCTGGTACGTTTGTTATGACTTCATACGCATAGCCATCTTTTTTTGATCCTTTCTTTTCAAATGAAACGATTCTCAAAGTTTTTCCTATAATATGTTTGGCATTTTTTGAAACCTTCATTTCATTGATGGCTTCTTGTGTCAATCCAGCGGTTGTCAATGCAGAAGAGCCTGTGATAAAGTTTAATCCTCCTTTTACTAAACTCAGGTTTTGTGTGTGAAATCCAAATGATGTTAGGGTTTCACCAGCAGCACCTGCTATTTCTCCAATACTCGAAAGATTCAGTTTATTACGTTTATGCTCTTCAATTGAAACAAACTCAAAGGAATGAGGAACATTGACCAGGATTTGATCATGAATTTGAATTTGCAGACTGTCATTGATCATTAACGTACTGTCGTTAACTAATTTTTGAGCTTTTAATGCGGATGCCAAAATCATCAAGCATAGCAATGATGTGATTGTTTTCATACGGTAAATGTTTAATAGATAATTACTTTTGGTCAAAATGATTAATTAATATTAACCATGTGTTAAAAAACAATCAATTTTGGTATTAATTCTTTATATCCCTTAAATACAACAATAAAAAATAGGGAGCCTGAATCCAAACTCCCTATTTCTATTATAAATAAAGTAAAATCTTTATTTCACCAATTTCTTTTCCCACATCCCATATCTCACATCTCACATCTCACATCCCACATCTCATATCTAATCCTTCTTTTTCTCTTTCCATTGTTGAGTAAAGGATTTATCGGCGATTTTTGGCAATTCTCTTTTATTGCCCCACGCTTTTTTGAAGAAGTTTCGAGCGAAGAAGTTTTTGGTTTTTCCGCCAAAGAAATCTAGGAGTTTTCTCTTTTGTATTGCCCAAGTAAACATACTCCATCCTTTTTTCTCGACCGAACTCACGAGGTCTTGTTGTACAGCATCTCTACGATTCAAGAGCAACATTTTTTGAATATCAATTCCTACCGGACAAACTTCTGTACATTTACCACACAGGGAAGAAGCATAACTCAAATGTTTGAACTCTTTCATGCCATTTAGATGCGGTGAAATTAAAGAGCCAATTGGGCCTTGGTAGGTTGTTTCATAAGTATGTCCGCCGATATTTTGGTAGATTGGACACACGTTCAAGCATGCTCCACAGCGGATACAATAAAGTCCTTGGCGTTGATCTTTTTGTTCCAGAACATTTGTTCTTCCATTATCTAGCAAAATGACGTACATGTCTTCAGGTCCGTCGTATTCCGAGATTTTACGAGGACCAGAAAGTACCGTGTTATAAACGGTCAGGTTCTGGCCAGTTCCATGTGTTGATAGGAGAGGCCAAAATAAGTCGAGGTCATTGATGCTTGGCAACACTTTTTCAATTCCTACCACGGCGATATGAACTTTTGGAAATGTTGTGGTCAGTCTTGCATTACCTTCGTTTTCGGTAATGGCAATGCTACCGGTATCTGCCAACAAAAAATTTGCACCTGTAATACCTACGTCCGCAGTGGTGTATTTCTCACGCAGGATTTCACGAGCCTTCATGGTGAGTTCTTCCGCAGTTGCTTCAAGAGGTGTGTCAAATTTTTCGTGGAATAACTTGGCAATTTCTTCCAAGCTTAAGTGCATAGCAGGAGTTACGAAATGATAGGGTTTTTGACCCAGCAATTGAATTATAAATTCACCAAGGTCACTTTCTATGGTTTCGATGTTTTTGGATTCCAAGAAATGATTGAGTTCAATTTCTTCGGTTGCCATTGATTTTGATTTCACGACAGACTTGGCTTGGTGATGTTCCATAATGCGCCAAATCTCTTCCCGAGCCTCGGCAGCATCATTTGCCCATATAACCTTGCCACCCTTGGCCGTAAAATTAGACTCAAAATCCAATAAATAGCGGTCCAAATTCTCAATAGCTTTCCATTTGATCAAATTAGCCTTGGTCTTGCTGTTCTCCAAGTCAAAAAACTTGCTCTTTCCCTTTTCAAAAGCAATCTCATACTTATCAATATTATTACTGATAACCTGACGATGCTGTAAATCAAATGATTTTGAAGCACTATCCTTCAAAAATTTATCTGCTACTGTCTGTGCCATAGGGATGATTTCGTTGCTAATTGCAAAATTAAAGGTTGACCGTGAAAATCAACCAATTTTAAAGATAAAAAATTATCTGTGATACCTTCAAGAATGTTTATAAAATCCCTGCTGTGCAAAATTCCGAAAATAATAAAGCGGTCAACCTAATTAAGAAAGACCGCTTTATAAATATCGATTGTATTGTTATTTCTTTGGTTCAATCAAGCTGATGCTCAATTCATCCAATTGTTCTTTAGCAATTTCCGCAGGCGCATCGATCATAACATCACGTCCTGAATTGTTTTTAGGGAATGCAATGAAGTCTCGAATAGTTTCTTGGCCGCCCAAGATTGCTGTCAAACGGTCAAGTCCGAATGCCAAACCACCATGTGGAGGAGCTCCATATTGGAAAGCGTTCATCAAGAAACCAAATTGGTCCTGAGCTTGTTCTGATGTAAATCCAAGATGCTTGAACATCAATGCTTGCATATCTTTGTCATGGATACGGATAGATCCACCACCAATCTCATTACCATTCAGCACTAAGTCATAAGCATTCGCGCGCACTTTTCCTGGATCACTGTCCAACAAAGGCATATCCTCAATTTTTGGAGAAGTAAATGGGTGGTGCATAGCATGGAAACGCTCTGTTTCTTCGTCCCATTCCAATAATGGGAAGTCAATAACCCATAGCGGAGCAAACTCATCAGGCTTGCGTAAACCCATACGGTTACCCAATTCCATACGAAGCGCACTCAATTGAGCTCTTGTCTTATTTGCAGGACCCGAAAGGATTAAAATCAAATCTCCAGCTTTAGCGCCAGTTGCTTCTGCCCATTTAGCTAAATCTGCTTGATCATAGAATTTATCTACCGAAGATTTGAAAGTGCCGTCAGGTTCACATTTTACATATACCATTCCTGAAGCACCTACTTGAGGACGTTTTACCCAATCTACCAATTCATCGATCTGTTTTCTGGTATAAGAAGCCGCTCCCGGTACAGCAATGCCGACCACCAATTCTGCATTATTGAAAATAGCGAAATCCTTGTGCTGAGCGACATCATTCAATTCCCCGAATTTCATTCCAAAACGAATATCAGGTTTGTCGTTACCATAAGTACGCATCGCCTCATCAAAAGTCATTCTCGGAAATTCAGCGACTTCAATGCCGTGGATAGTCTTCAATAAATGACGAGTCATCCCCTCAAATACATTTAATATATCCTCTTGTTCTACGAAAGACATTTCACAGTCAATCTGAGTGAACTCTGGTTGTCTATCTGCGCGTAAATCCTCATCGCGGAAACATTTCACGATTTGGAAATATTTGTCCATTCCACCTACCATCAACAACTGTTTAAAAGTTTGTGGGGATTGTGGCAGGGCATAAAATTGGCCTGGGTTCATACGTGAAGGGACAATAAAATCTCTTGCACCTTCTGGAGTAGACTTTATTAAATAAGGCGTTTCGATTTCGCAGAAATCCAACCCTGATAAATAATTTCTAACCTCTTGTGTTACTTTATGACGGAATAGCAAGCTGTTTTTAACAGGGTTTCTGCGGATGTCAAGGTAACGATATTTCATTCTGATGTCTTCACCACCATCAGTTTCATCTTCTATAGTAAATGGAGGTAATTTTGATTCATTCAGAATTTCCAAATTACTCACTTTGATTTCAATGTCTCCGGTAGGGAGTTTTGGGTTTTTGCTTGAGCGTTCTATAACGGTTCCTGTTACCTTAATTACATATTCTCTACCCAAATCACGTGCATTGCTGCGCAGGATTTCATCATCCTCGCTATTGAACGTCAGCTGTGTTATTCCATATCTATCACGTACATCAATGAAAGTCATTCCACCTAAGTCACGTGATTTTTGTACCCATCCAGACAGGGTTACTGTTTTTCCTAAATCTTCAATTCTTAATTCGCCACAAGTATGTGTTCTGTGCATGATTATCTCAATTTTTATTGACCCACAAAATTATCGGATTTATGCGAGAATAAAGAATATTATCTATACTATCAGCAGGCAGTATAATAAGGTCCTTGTTATACTCTCATTCGTCTCTCCTTCGGGCTTTGTTCGGACCTTGTTCGGACCTTGTTCGGAAAACTCCCGAACAAGGTCCGAACAAGGTCCGAATGAAAGAATAACGAGAGTGGAACAAGTCCCCTGTTTGACCTTGTATTATTCATATAAAACAAATCCAGATTGGTAGGATTTTTCTCAAAAAGACCATAGATTCTTCCACTTCCTCCCACTTGACCTTCGATTCTGCTGATGTTCCTCCACTTTGCCCCACTTTTGCTGTTTTTGGGGAATTCAATTCCTTAAAAACAAGGAATTTGTATCCGTTTTTTGGCGTAAAGCTGAGATTTTTTACAAACCTTAATTTATTGTGTTTCAATATTATTATGCGTTTTAGGGTGTTTAAAGGGGTTTTTTGTAGTCGATATACTATGTGGAAAACTTTTTTGTGGGGCATTGTGGGAGATTGTGGGAGAAAGTGTATACTTTTACATTAATATTACTGTAGAAGTTTACTAAATGATTCAATTAATCGGCGAATTCGAATGCAAGTTGGACACCAAAGGAAGAATGGTGGTTCCTGCAGCGCTCAAAAGGCAACTGCCTGATGTAGAGCGTGAAGGGCTTGTTGTGAATCGTGGTTTTGAGAAAAATTTGGTGATTTACACGAAAGAGGAATGGAGCAAGAAGATGCTTCAGTTGTCGAAGTTGAACCAGTATAACGAGCGGAACAGAAAATTCATCCGTCAGTTTATGCGTGGTGCTACGGAGCTTTCCTTGGATTCTGCAGGAAGGGTTCTTTTGCCAAAATCATTGTTGGAGTATGCAAATGTTAACGGAGATGTTTTCTTGCAATGTCAGTTCGACAAGATCGAGGTTTGGGCGAAGGATGAATACGAAAAAATGATGGATGGAAGTTTGGATGATGACTTCTCTTCATTGGCAGAAGAAGTAATGGGCGGATTTAACTTCGGAGATGGCAATGAGTAACGAAATCGGTTATCACGTTCCAGTAATGCTCCAGGAGTGTATTGACGCACTAGCTATAAAACCAAACGGGATTTATGTAGATGTGACATTTGGGGGTGGCGGACACTCGAAAGAGATTCTAAAGCATTTGGGGCCACAGGGAAGATTGATCGCTTTTGATCAAGATCCTGACGCTATTAAAAATGCGCTTCCGGATGAAAGGTTTACATTGATCCACCAAAATTTTAAGTTCTTAAAAAATTATCTGCGCTTAGAAGGTGTAAAACAGGTAGACGGTATTTTGGCCGATTTAGGAGTTTCCTCGCATCAATTTGATGCTGCGGACCGCGGTTTTTCCATTCGCTTTGATGCGGACTTGGATATGAGGATGGATCAGATCGCTGATCTTGATGCTCGCAAAGTATTGAATACATATTCTGAGGAGGACTTGCATAGGATTTTCGGTATGTACGGTGAAATCCAAAATGCAAAATCGTTGGCCAAAACAATTGTGACTGGCCGATTGAGCAATCCAATCCAGACTGTTGCAGAATTGAAGGCTGCGATTCAAAAATTAGTACCTAAAGGCAAGGAACATAAATATCATGCTCAGGTTTTTCAGGCATTAAGAATTGAAGTTAACAAAGAATTGGAGGCCTTGCAGGAATTTTTGGAACAGACAGCAGGAGTTTTGAAAGCTGAAGGCAGATTGGTGGTGATGTCATATCATTCGTTGGAGGATAGATTGGTAAAGAATTTTATGGCCAAGGGCAAGTTCAAGGGAGAGGTAGAGAAGGATTTCTTTGGAAATGAGATCAAGCCATTTAAAGTGATTAGTAGGAAAGCGATCGTGGCTTCGGAAGATGAAGTAAAACAAAACAACAGAGCACGCAGTGCAAAGTTGAGGATCGCAGAAAAAATATAGTAGAGTAAAAGTATGGCAAAGAGAAATACTATAAAGCAAAAGGAGCTGAGTGAGGAAGTTCAAGAGGAGATGTCGGATGCATTGGAGGAGAAGGTCGAGGAGACCCAGGACTTTCTGAAAACATTCTTTTCGCAGAAAAAAATCTCTTCCTTGTTAGTTGCCAGAAATTTGCCGTTTGTGGCATTTCTTGCCTTGTTAGGATTGCTGTACATCTCGAATCGCCACTTGGCAGAGAACACGGTTAGAAGGATTGATAAGTTGGGGAGGGAAGTGAAGGAGCTAGGTTGGGATTACAAGTCATTGAATGCGGAATTGATGAAGTTGACGACGCAAACGGAGATTGCTAAAAGAGCGGATACGCTGGGATTGAAAGAAAGAACAGAACCGCCAATTAAGTTAGAAATAGTAAGGGAAGTAAAATAATAAAGAGACCAATAGATGAATATTAGGAAGTCCATATTGATTAGGGTGTACCTGGCATTTGGCCTGATGGTTTTTGGTGCTTTATTGGTTTTCGGCAAGCTATTGCACCTTCAATATGTTGATGGGGATCAGTGGCGCGCAATTGCAGATAGTTTGACTATTCGCGAGCGTGTGATCGAAGCGGCAAGAGGAAATATTTATTCCAATGACGGAAGTTTACTGGCTACTTCTGTTCCGGAATATGAGATACGGTTTGATGCGATGGCCATTCCATCCGAGCATAACAATGTTTTTAATGCTCGGGTGGATTCTTTGGCCAATAAGCTGGCTGCCTACTTTAAGGACAGGTCAGCAAGGCAGTATCTGACCCAGTTAAAAGAAGCCAGAGCTAAAAAGCAACGTTACGTGCTTTTGAAACGTGATGTTACACATCAACAACTGAAGGTCTTAAAGACCTTTCCTTTGTTGAGGAATTTTAAGGAAGAGAAAGAGAGATTCTCAAGTTCTTTGATAGCAGTTAGAGAAAACAAGCGTATCCTGCCATTTACAAATTTGGCAGCACGTACCATTGGTTACAAAAATAGTAAGGGTGATACTGTACGTGTTGGTCTTGAAGGTGCTTATGGGGATTATATTGAAGGTAAGAGTGGTGTTCAGTTAATGCAGCGTATTGCTGGTGGTGTTTGGATTCCTGTAAACCGTGAGATGGAAGTTGCTCCGACTGATGGTTCTGATATTATTGCAACCATTGATGTCAACATGCAGGACATGGCTCAGCGCGCTTTGGAGAAACAATTGATCCAAAGCAATGCAGATAATGGCTGTGTAGTGCTGATGGAGGTAGCGACAGGGGAAGTAAGGGCGATTGCCAATTTTACTAGGGATTCTGAAGGTGTTTATAGAGAAAAATTCAATTATGCTATTGCTCAAGGAGCGGATCCGGGATCAACATTCAAGGTAGCTTCTTATTTGGTGGCATTGGATGACAATATGGTTGATACAAGCACTGTTATCGATATCGGTAATGGTACTTGGAAAGTTCCTGGACACACGATTAAAGATTCACATCCACCAAAGAAATCCAAAGTGACTATCAAAGAAGCATTTGAGGAGTCTTCAAACGTGGGTGTTGCGAAAACGATTGGTACTTATTACGGTAAGAATCCAGAGAAATTCACTGGTAAGCTTCATGAGTGGGGTATGGCGAAACCATTGGGTCTTCAGATTCCGGGAGAGGCTAACCCATGGGTTAAGATGCCAGATAGCAGATCTTGGAGTAAGCTTTCATTGGTACAGATGGCGTATGGATATGAGTTGAAATTAACTCCTTTGCAGACATTGACTTTGTTCAATGCAGTTGCAAATGACGGTAAAATGGTTGCGCCATTGTTTGTAAAAGAAATTCAACACTTGGGATCAACCGTAAAGAAATTTGAAGCTCGCGTGATCAATAAACAAATTGCTTCTAAGGAGGCGATTGGTAAAATGCAGAAGATGATGGCTGGGGTGATGACGGAAGGAACGGGTAAACGCTTGAGAAGTCCATTGTACACTTCGGCAGGTAAAACTGGTACTGCTCAGATGGCAGATGGTGCACGTGGGTATGGAGCGAGAAGGTATCAATCATCATTTGCTGGATATTTCCCTGCAGAGAATCCTAAATATTCCATGATTGTGGTGATTCGTAATCCAAGGAATGGATACTATGGTGGTTCGGTAGCTGGTCCGGTATTCAGAGAGTTGGCGGATATGGTTTATGCAAATGACCTTTCATTGCACAAAACATTCAACAACCGTCAAGTGAATGTATCAGGAAGTAAAGTTCCTTATACATTGAGAGGATCGAAAGATGCTACAGCCAAAGTATATCAGATGTTAGGTGTTCAGTCTGTAAACTGGAATTCGATCGTAGAGTCTGACAAAGATTCTTCGAATCATACAGCACAGGCATTTACTGTTGGCGAGTTTAAAGAAGGTGTTGTTCCGAATGTGAAGGGGATGGGTTTGGTTGATGCATTGTATGCAATGGAAAACGCTGGATTTAAAGCGACAGTTAGAGGAAAGGGTAAAGTTGTGAATCAATCATTAGCAGCTGGTCAGCGATTGAAACCAGGGACTAATGTTTTAATAGAATTGAATTAATATGTTGTTGAAGGAGTTGCTACATGCTATTCCGGTAACTGATTACCGAGGTTCTCTGGAGACAGAGGTTAGCTCGCTTTGTCTAGATTCGAGAAAAGCGGTTGAAGGCAGTGCGTTTGTGGCAGTTCGTGGACATCAAACTGATGGTCATCTATTTGTTGGTAAAGCCATTGAATTGGGTGCTTCGGTTGTGGTGGTTGAAGAATTACCAGAGGAGCTGGATGAAAAAGTAGTTTATGTTGTTGTTGGAGATTCTGCCTATGCGTTAGGAGTGATGGCATCTACATTCTACGGCAATCCTTCCTCGAAATTGAAATTGGTGGGAGTAACAGGTACAAACGGTAAAACAACGGTTGCTACCTTGCTTTTCAACCTTTTTAGCAAGCTGGGTTTTCATGTAGGCTTATTGTCTACTGTTCAAAATCAGATTGGGGATAGGGTTGTTGAAGCGACACATACCACACCTGATCCAATTTCATTGAATTCTTTGTTGAAGGATATGGTCGAGGATGGATGTGATTATTGTTTCATGGAAGTGAGTTCGCATGCTGTGGTTCAGCAAAGGATTGCAGGGTTGAAGTTTGCTGGTGGCATCTTCACCAATATCACGCATGATCACTTGGATTTCCATGGAACCTTTGCCAACTATATCAAGGCAAAGAAAAAGTTCTTTGATGATTTAGACAGATATGCATTTGCATTGACCAATATCGATGATAAAAACGGATTGGTTATGCTTCAGAATACTTTTGCGCACAAGAAAACCTATGGTTTGCACCAAATGGCTGATTTTAAGGCCAAGATTTTGGAAAGCCATTTTGACGGGATGCTTTTGCAGGTTGATGGTCAGGAAGTGTGGGTAAAATTGGTAGGTGATTTCAATGCTTACAATTTATTGGCGGTATACGGAGCTGCAATTTTATTGGAGCAAGAAACGATAAAGGTGTTGATGGCATTGAGTGAGATTTCTGGTGCTGAGGGTCGTTTTGAGACAATGAAATCTTCGACTGGCGTAGTTGCTATTGTTGACTATGCGCATACACCAGATGCTGTAGAAAATGTTTTGGAAACGATTGGTGATTTGAGAAAGCCAGGTCAGCAGATTTTGACGGTTTTGGGCTGTGGTGGAGATCGTGACAAAACGAAACGTCCCGAGATGGCTGAGGTAGCAGCAAGATTGAGCGATAAAGTAGTCTTGACTTCAGACAATCCGAGGACCGAAGACCCAGGTACTATCATCAGGGAGATGGAAGTGGGTATTCCGTCAGACAAAAGAAAGAATGTGTTTTCCATAACAGATAGAAGAGAGGCAATTCGTGCTGCTTTTCATTTGGCGCAGCCAGGTGATGTGATCTTGGTTGCTGGAAAAGGACACGAGAAATATCAAGATGTAAACGGGGTGAAGAATCACTTCGATGACAAAGAGGAATTAATAAAGATTTTTAACGAACACAATTAAACTGCATGCTTTACTATTTATTCACTTGGCTTAACGAGCACATCCATATTCCAGGTGCTGGATTATTCCAATTTATATCGTTTCGTACAGCCATGGCAGTTATCACTTCGTTGATTATCACTACTGTATATGGTAGCCGTTTAATTCGTTTGTTGCATCAAAAACAAGTTGGAGAAACTATTCGCGACCTTGGATTAGAGGGAGAGAAAAAGAAACAAGGTACTCCGACAATGGGTGGTTTGATTATCATCGCTGGTATTTTAATACCAACCTTGCTCTTTGCTAAACTGGACAATATCTATATCATATTAATGATCATTACCACAGTTTGGATGGGTGCAATTGGATTTTTAGATGATTATATCAAAGTCTTCCGTAAGAATAAAGAAGGATTAGCAGGGAAGTTCAAAGTAATTGGCCAAGTGGGATTAGGGGTTTTGATTGCTATTACGATGTATTTCCATCCTGAGATTGTTGCAAGGCAACAGGTTGCGAATCCAACATCTTCGAAGCCGGTAGAGGTTATTATCAATCCTTCGACTGGAGAGAAGTCATACGCTGAGAATGTGAAGTCTACGAAGACGAACATTCCATTTTATAAAAACAATGAGTTCGATTACTCCAAAGTATTGGATGTATTCGGTGTCAATAGCCCTATGGCGACGTTCTTTGTTTTCTTGGTCGTAGTCGTATTTATTATTACTGCGGTTTCCAATGGAGCGAATATTACGGATGGGATTGATGGTCTCGCGACGGGTACATCGGCAATTATGGGTATTACCTTAGCTGTTTTGGCCTATGTATCTGGTAACATCATTTTTGCGGATTACCTCAACATCATGTTTATTCCGAATTCGGGTGAGCTGGTAATTTTTGCGGGAGCCTTTGTTGGGGCATGTACTGGCTTTTTATGGTACAATGCCTACCCTGCACAGGTGTTTATGGGTGATACAGGTAGTTTGGCAATTGGGGGTATCATTGCAGCCTTTGCGATCTTAATTCGTAAGGAACTTTTGATTCCTGTGTTATGTGGTATTTTCTTGATCGAGAACTTGTCAGTAATCCTTCAAGTATCATACTTCAAGTACACCAAAAAGAAATTTGGAGAAGGAAGAAGGATTTTCTTGATGTCTCCATTGCATCACCATTATCAAAAGAAAGGTTATCACGAATCCAAGATTGTTACGCGCTTTGTAATTGTGTCTATCATCTTGGCGATTTTAACCATTGTGACATTGAAAGTAAGATAACGAAATGCCAAATATTGCACATACATATTACCCACAATCAGGTCGCTTAGTGATACTAGGTGCTGGTGAGAGCGGCGTTGGAGCTGCGATTCTCGGCAAAGACCAGGGTTTTGATGTATTTGTGTCAGATATGGGAAGCATAGCTGATACGTATAAATCCACTTTGGAAAAAGAGGGTATTGCCTATGAGGAGGGACAGCATACTAAGGACCAGATCATCAATGCTGATTTAGTTGTAAAAAGTCCTGGGATTCCTGAAAAGGCTCCATTAATTAAAGAATTGAGAGGCTTAGGCTTGCCGATTATTTCGGAGATCGAGTTTGCCGCGCAATATACGGATGCGAAATTATTTTGCATCACTGGGTCAAACGGAAAAACAACGACCACCTTGTTGACCTATAACATGTTGAAAAATGGAGGCTTGAATGTTGGTCTTGCAGGAAACATTGGTAATAGCTTCGCATTGCAGGTAGCAAGGGAAAAACATGATGCTTATGTATTGGAGATCTCCAGTTTTATGTTGGATGATATGTACCATTTCAGGGCAGATGTAGCAGTGATATTGAATATTACACCCGATCATTTGGATCGATATGAATACAAGATGGAGAATTATGTGGCATCAAAGTTCCGCATGGTTCAAAATCAAAAGGATACGGATTACTTTATTTATTGCAAGGATGATCCTGAAACTGTGGCAGCCCTGGATAAACATCCAACAGCAGCAATGCACTTGCCATTCACATTGGAGGGGAAATTAGATACCGGAGCGTATCTGGACGACGAGAAGAATTTGAATATTTTAATACCAAATAGAGAAGCTTTTATCATGAATATTGAAGAATTATCACTGCAGGGCAAGCACAATGTTTACAACAACATGGCTTCGGGTTTAGTTGCTAAGGTTCAGGAATTGAGGAACCAAAAGATGAAGGAGAGCATGGGGTCCTTTGTGAATGTTGAGCACAGGTTGGAGCACGTTGCTTGTATTGGCGGAGTGAACTATATCAATGATTCAAAGGCTACAAACGTGAACTCAGTTTGGTATGCATTGGAGAGTTTCTCTACGGATATCGTATTGATCATGGGTGGTGTTGATAAAGGCAACGATTATGAGATGTTGAAAGATCTTGTTCGCTCTAAGGTAAAAGCAATCATCTGCATCGGTAAAGATACTGGTCGTATCCACGAAGCATTTGAGGATGATACTGATGTAATCGTGAACAGCGCATCTATGAGTGATGCTGTTCAAATAGCTTCACATTTGGCTAAAAAAGGTGATACGGTATTGTTGTCGCCAGCATGTGCCAGCTTTGATTGGTTTAAAAACTACGAAGACCGTGGAGATAAGTTCAAAGAAGCAGTAATGACTTTATAAACATAAAAGAGAGACAATGGAATACATTTTTTCTAAACTAAAAGGCGATAAATGGATTTGGATCATTGTGATTCTATTATCCATTTGGTCACTATTGGCTGTTTACAGTTCAGTGGGAACATTGGCCTACAAGGAAGGTAAAGGTACTGAGATGTACTTATTCAAACACCTATTCATTGTGATTGCAGGTTTAGCATTGATGTACCTTTCACATAAATTGGATTACCGTTATTATGCTGGTATTTCGAAGTTATTGATGGTCATTACGATTCCTCTATTGCTTTACACCTTAGTTTTTGGTAGTAAGGTAAATGAGGCTAGTCGTTGGTTGACTATCCCTGTGATTAATCAAACGTTTCAGACTTCGGATTTGGCGAAGTTGGCATTGATCACATTTTTGGCAAGGATGTTATCTCGCAAGCAGGAGGAAATCAAGGATGTAAAGAAGTCTTTTATACCTATCATGGGAGCGGTTTGTTTTGTGTTTGTATTGATTGCATGGGCTAACTTATCGACTGCTTTGATGCTTTTTGGAGTTAGTGTCTTGTTATTATTAATTGGTCGTATCAGTTTCAAGCAGATTGCTGTGGTATGTATGGGCGGTGGAGTTTTATTGATGCTGGTGATATTCTTGGGGCCAAGGCGTGCTACTTATTTGAGTCGTATCCAAGGTTTCTTTAATACGGAGCAGGTTCATGATGGAAAGACTTCTTTCCAAGATGACAAGAACTACCAAGCGAATAATGCGAAAATAGCCATTGCGACAGGTGAAATGTTTGGAAAAGGAGTTGGTAACAGTGTTCAACGAAATGTATTGCCACACCCTTATTCGGATTTTATTTTCGCGATTATCATTGAAGAATATGGCACAATTGGAGGGGCGGTATTACTCTTCCTGTATATAGCGTTGATGTACCGATGTATTCGGATTGTCACGTTGAGTCCTCGGGCATTCGGTGCCTTTCTGGCAGCCGGGTTGGGCTTCAGTCTTACGATACAGGCCTTGGCCAACATGGCAGTTGCCGTAGGGTTGGGTCCAGTAACAGGGGTGCCATTGCCATTGGTGAGTATGGGTGGTACATCCATTTTATTTACGAGTGTTGCATTAGGGATTATCTTGAGTGTAAGCCGTAATGTTGAAGAATTAAAAGTAAAAGAAGAAAAAGAAGTTGTGAAGGCTCCACGTAAAGTAGTGGTTGGAACAATTTAATTGAAATATTGAATGGCGCATAGAGTAATCATAAGTGGTGGTGGAACGGGAGGTCATATCTTTCCTGCGATAGCGATTGCCAATGCGTTGAAGAACATATCTCCGGATATTGAAATCCTATTTGTAGGTGCCAATGGAAAGATGGAAATGGAAAGAGTTCCAGCTGCGGGATATGAGATTGTAGGATTGGACATTGCTGGATTCAATCGTCAATCATTATTAAAAAACATTAGTCTTCCATTCAAGATGCTGAAAAGCTTATGGAAGGCGAGAAGAGTTCTTAAAGATTTTAAAGCTGAGGCAGCAATTGGTGTTGGAGGTTATGCTTCTGGTCCATTGTTGATGATGGCAAATATGATGGGTTTGCCGACTGTTATCCAAGAGCAAAATTCATATGCAGGGATGACCAACAAAAAGTTGGGTGCGAAGGCCAAGAAAATATGTGTTGCATATGAAGGGATGGAAAGATTTTTTCCTGCCGAGCGTGTACTGTTGACAGGGAATCCTATCCGTAAGTCTTCGGTTGCTATAGAAGGAAAAAGAGAAGAAGCTATCCATGCATTTGGATTGGATCTTGAAAAGAAGACCTTATTGGTAACTGGGGGTAGCTTAGGCGCATTGACCTTGAATGATAGCATCAAGGCTGGTATTCCAGCATTAACAGCTGCAGGAATTCAAGTGATTTGGCAATGTGGTAGTTACTATTACGAGAAATTGGAGGCTGAGCTTGGTGATACCTTGCCAGAGTCAATTAAGTTGATGCCATTTCTAGAGCGTATGGATTATGCTTATGCTGCTGCTGATGTTATTGTGGCTAGGGCAGGAGCAGGAACCATCTCGGAACTATGTGTGATAGGAAAACCGGTTGTTTTGGTTCCTTCACCAAATGTAGCAGATGATCATCAAACCAAAAATGCGAATGCATTGGTTCAGAAACATGCTGCATTAATGGTGAGAGATGCTGTTGCTAGGGAAGAATTAGTTCCAACTGTTTTGGGTCTTTTCAAAGATGAAGCAAAGCAACGGGAGCTGGAAGAGCAGATTAAGATGTTGGCACTTGCAGATGCGGACGAAGTAATTGCACAAGAAGTATTGAGTTTAATAAAAAAATAGAATATGAATATCGACAAAATAAAAAGAGTTTATCTACTTGGGATTGGCGGAATCGGCATGAGCGGGTTGGCTCGTTATTTTAGTCGTTTGGGATGTGAGGTTGCTGGTTATGACCGTACCTCAACTGAGCTTACTAGAACATTGGAAGAAGAAGGGATGCCAATCACCTATACGGATGATGTGGAATCTGTTCCTTCAGCATTCAAGACAGCAAGTGAAGAAACCCTGATCATATTTACTCCTGCTATTCCAAAGGATTTGGCGTTAAAAGGATTTTTCGTTGACCACGGTCATGAATTGTTCAAGCGTTCACAAGTATTGGGATTTATTTCTGCTAGCAGGTTCACGATTGCCGTTGCTGGTACGCATGGTAAAACTACAACTTCAACGATGGTTGCACATGTGTTGAAACATAGTGGCTATGATTGCTCTGCATTTTTGGGAGGTATCAGTACGAATTACCAAAACAATGTATTGTTTGGGGACAATGATGTAGTAGTTGTAGAAGCCGATGAATACGATCGTTCATTTTTGACTTTGCATCCAAATATTGCAATCGTTACTTCTGCGGATGCTGATCACTTGGATATCTATGGTGATCCTAAGGAATTGGTGCTGTCCTTTGAGATGTTCTTGGACAGAGTTGTTGATGGCGGAACTAAAATTGTGAAGTTAGGACTTCCATTTAGTGGAGATATCAGTTATGCACGTGAGCAAGTTTGCGATGCCTATGCTGAAAATGTTCGCGTTGAAAACGGTGAGTTCTATTTTGATTATCATTCTGCGGATTTAACCATCAAAGATATTCATTTGGGAATACCAGGTTTGCACAATGTAGAGAATGCAGTTGCTGCGATTACGGTTGCCAAATTGTTGGATATCGAGGCTGATAAAATTGTTGCGGCATTATCTGCTTTCCAAGGTGTAAAACGTCGTTTCGAATACATTGTAAAAACAGATAATAATGTATATATCGATGATTATGCTCATCATCCTGAAGAGTTGAGAGCATTTCTGACATCGATGCGCAAATTATATCCGGAGAAGAAATTGACAGTGATATTTCAGCCACACCTTTTTAGCAGGACCCGTGATTTTGTAGACGGATTTGCTGAAGTATTGGGCTTGGCGGATGAGTTGTTGTTAATGGAAATATACCCAGCGAGGGAATTGCCGATTGAAGGGGTTGATTCATCTTGGTTATTGGAAAAAATTAATCTTGAAAACAAGCGATTGGTAAGTCCGGAAGAAGTTCTTGAAATCGTTAAGACAGAAAACCCTGAACTGCTTGTAACGGTTGGAGCAGGGGATATTGATAAATTGGTGAAACCATTAAAAGAAGAATTAAACCATGTTAAATAGAATAAGAAATATTCAATGGCGTCAAGTAGGCTATTTTTTCTTAGGTCTGGTTGGATTAGTTGGGGTTGGTATGTTGATGAGTTTGGTAAACAAGAAGGACCAAGTTCAAGTATGTACTGATTTGAAAGTAATGGTTGAGGGAAAGGAGACCTTCATTGATCAAAATGATATCTCCTCTATGATCAAAGAAAAGTTTGGAAAGGTGGTAGGCAAGGAACTAAATGCGCTTCCCTTGCAAAAGATAGAAACCGAATTGATGAAATCTCCATATGTATCGTCAGCAGATGTTCATATGGATATGGATGGCACGATGCAGGTTGCAGTTCAACAAAGGGAAGTGGTAGTACGAATCATTAACCAGGTTGGGCAAGAGTATTATGTAGATTCAAAAGGCAACAAAATTCCGGTGACATTGAAATATGTACCTCATGTGATGGTTGCGAATGGAAATATCCGCGAGGGATATAAAAAATCTTTGGAGCCAGTGACCAGCGACTTAGTGAAAGATTTGGTAAAAATCGTTGAAGATACCAAGTCTGATGAATTGTGGAGCAATCAGATTGTTCAATTATATGTGAATGACGACAAGGATATCGAGATTGTTCCAAGGGTTGGAAATCAGCAATTGATCATTGGCAATGCGGATTCATTGAGCTATAAATTGGATCGATTGAAGAAATTTTACACTCATATTTTACCGAAGGTAGGTTCTGATGCTTACAGCAAGGTAAATGTGAAGTACAGCGGACAGATAGTCTGCGAGCGGAAGGGCGATTGGTTTATCGATAGCCTTCAAATGAAAATAAATAAGAAAATATAAGAAATTAATTACATACAGCATCAAACACAGCATATGAAACCTAGAATTGTAGAAAATGAAAAAGAGAATCCAATCATTGTGGGATTGGACATCGGGACTACAAAGATCTGCGTCACAGTGGGTCGTCGTAGTGGATCGAACAAGGTTGAGTTATTAGGTGTAGGGAAGGCGGAGTCTGCCGGCGTAAACCGTGGGGTTGTTGCGAACATCCAGAAGACGGTAACGAGCATCCGCGAAGCTGTTGCTGTGGCTGAAGGGCAATCGAATGTTGACATCAAGGTAGTCAATGTTGGTATTGCAGGTCAGCACATCAAGAGTATCCAGCACCGTGGTATTTTAACGAAGAATGACGATGATGAGATCGGCCGTTTAGACATTGAGCGTTTGATTTCAGACATGTACAAATTGGTACTTCCTCCGGGAGAGGAGATCATTCATGTATTGCCACAAGAATTTACGATTGACAACGAACCAGGTATCAAAGAACCTATCGGTATGGCCGGAAGACGTGTGGAAGCAAACTTTCATATTATCTCAGGTCGTGTTACTGATATCAAGAACATCAAGAGATGTGTTGACAACTCAGATCTTGAAGTTTCAGAATTGATTCTTGAACCTCTAGCATCATCCGAGGCTGTGTTGGATGAAGAGGAAAAAACTGCGGGAGTTGTTTTGGTAGATATCGGTGGTGGTACGACAGATGTTGCTATTTTCCATGAGGGTATTATTCGCCATACGGCAGTAATTCCATTGGGAGGTAACATCGTTACAGAAGACATTCGTCAAGGTTGTGCTGTATTGCGCAATCAAGCTGAGCAATTGAAAGTAAGATATGGTTCTGCACTTGCTGATGAGAACAAAGAAAACGAAGTGATCTGTGTTCCAGGAATCAGAGGCAGAGAGGCGAAGGAGATTTCTGTAAAGAATCTAGCATTTATTATTCAGGCTAGAATGGAGGAGATCATTGAGCACGTATTCTACGAAATCAAGGCATCAGGATATGAAGATAAATTAATTGCGGGAATCGTGATCACCGGTGGTGGAGCACAATTGAAACATTTGGTTCAATTAGTTGAGTATATCACAGGAATCGATTGTCGTATTGGATATCCGAACGAATACCTTGCTAAGACAGATATGTTGAACAAGCAAGCATTCGATGAGTTGAAGAGCCCATTGTATGCGACGGGTATTGGTTTATTGATTAAGGGTATTCAGTCGATTGAGGAAGAGGAGAAGAGGAACGAAGAAAAATTCATCAAAAAGGCAGCTCCTACAAAAGAAAAGCACAAAGAAGGCGTTAAAGAGATAGCGGAAGGTCAGAGCAAAAAGGAGGGTTGGTTGACTCGTTTTTTAGGCGATTGGATCAAAGATGGGGCGGATATAGACGATGACACTTTCATTGGTAAGAAATAATTATCAACATCGGTATGTTTTTTCCACAATTTAACAAATGTGGAAAACTCTTGTTAAGATTTTGGTAATATTACATTAGGATTGTCGACTTACGTTGTGTTAACGTAATAGATTGATGAAGAATTAAATAGGATAAAATATATGTCGATACAATTTGAAATGTTAAAGGAGAACTCATCGATTATTAAGGTAATCGGTGTTGGTGGTGGCGGTGGCAACGCTGTTAATCACATGTATAAGCAGGGAATAAGTGGAGTTGATTTCATTGTTTGCAATACTGATGCGCAGGCTTTGGAGTTGAGTCCTATTCCAAACAAGGTACAATTAGGAGCGAGTCTTACTGAAGGTATGGGTGCAGGTGCCGACCCTGATGTTGGTGAAAATTCAGCTATCGAGAGTATTGAGGATATCAAACGTATGTTGGGTACCAATACGAAGATGTTGTTTATCACAGCTGGAATGGGTGGTGGTACTGGTACTGGTGCTAGTCCTGTGCTTGCGAAAGCGGCAAAGGAGTTGGGCATTCTGACAGTAGCGATCGTTACTACTCCATTTACTTTCGAGGGTAAGAGACGTCGTATGCAAGCTGAAGATGGACTTTCGGAATTGCGTAAGTATGTAGATTCTTATTTAGTTATTTCTAACGATCGTTTACGCGAGATCTTTGGGAACTTGACGATGACGGCGGCATTTGCGAAAGCGGATGATATCTTGACCACTGCGGCCAAAGGTATCGCTGAAATCATTACCATCCCAGGTTATGTAAACGTGGATTTCAAGGACGTTCGTACTGTGATGAACGATTCTGGTGTTGCAATCATGGGTAATGCTGTGGCAACAGGTGAACAACGTGCATTAGATGCTGTAACTGGCGCGTTGGCTTCTCCATTATTAAAAGACAATGAAATCGAAGGTGCTCGTTACATCTTATTGAACATTACTTCAGGAACACGTGAAGTAACAATGGATGAGGTTGCAATCGTTACGGATTACATCCAAGAGAAAGCTGGTCTATCGGCTGACTTGATCTGGGGTAACTGTATTGATGAGAACTTTGAAGATGAACTTTCGGTAACTATTATAGCGACTGGTTTCCAAACTGCAGAGGAACGTGTTAAAGAGAAGGAAATGGAGAAAATTGCCATTCCCTTGACACCAGAAGTTCCAACTTCTGCATTCGTAAAACCCGTAGCAACAAATCAATTTGTGGACAGAACCAATACAGAGGCTAGTTCATTCGTGAAACCTAGCACTCCAACGGAAACTCCATCAAATCAAGCTCCACAAACAGACTTGTTCTCTAACAAAGCTGCTGCAGCTACTCAACAAGTAAATGCAAATGCTGTTGAAAAGAACGATTCTCAGATGATCCGTCATACCTTGGAATTAGAAGATAATTCAGATGTTGAAGAGATTGAAGAAGATCCGAATCCACACGGTTTTGAGTTGAAAACATCACCTTCAATGTTTGAATTCAAATTACCTACGGTATTTGACACTTACAAATCTGAGGAGCCTGTAGAAGAGCCAGCTCCAGCACCTGCACCTGAACCAGTAATGGAGGCGCAGCCGCAAAAAGCTGAAATTGAATTGGAAGAAGCGAAAAAAGAAGAAACAAACTTTGAAGATCAGTTGTTGAAAACGAAAGAGCGTATCTTGCGTTTGAAAGAATTGAGCATGAAGTTGAAATCTTCGAATGGTCTTCAAGAGCTTGAGAATGAGCCAGCTTATAAAAGAAAGCAAAAAACATTAGATGATGTTCCTCATTCTTCAGAGTCTCAGGTATCACGTTTCACTTTGTCATTTGATGATGGTGAGACTGAAATCAGACCAAATAATTCATTCTTACATGACAATGTAGATTAATCTTATCCTATTTAATAAATAAAGGGTGGCTTGCAAAGGTCACCTTTTTTTGTGTTTAGGTTTTGTTTATGGAAAAAAGATGTTAATTTTAAGTGAGTTACTAAAAAACATTATAAACTAAACTTAAGATTATGGCAAGTATTGATAAATTTAAAGAGCTAAAGTCTCTAGTCGACGGATTAGAAGGTGATGCGGACAAATTTTTTGCAAAGGGAAACAGCGCAGCTGGTACCCGTGTGCGAAAAGGTCTTCAGGATATTAAAACTTTAGCCCAAGATTTGCGCCTAGGAATCCAGGATCTCAAGAACAAGAAATAAAGTTCTTAAGATTCTGTTACAATCTAAGCCCAGTTCTGGGCTTTTTTTATGAGTATATTTGAACAAAAGAACAAAATTATAAATGAAGCAAATTCAAAACCCCATATGGCTGATGAGCTCAGCTTACGATAAACTCAATCAATCTGAATTATTAGAAACTGCAGCAAGATTAGGTGCCCAAGGAATAGATTTATGTGTGTTCAGGAAGGACGGGTCTCGGGAAGATCATACTGCTACGCATTTGGATTATGATGGATTTACTCCCGATGACGCCAAGAGAACATTAGAAGCTTTCAATTCTAAAGGCTTGAGGCTGTCTTTGGGGGCGTTTGAGAACATGATTGGTGGAGAAGAGTCTGAGAGGCTTAAGAACCAGAATCATCTCTTAAAACTGATAAGAATAGCTTATTTGCTGGGTGGCGATGAAAACAATGCGATGGTTGGGACTTTCGTAGGTTACAATCACGAACTTGGGAACCAAATTGATGGTTTCCAAAAGAACCTAGATGAATATAAAAAAGTATTCGGTCCGATTGTAGATTATGCTGAGAGTCTTGGGGTAACGATTGTTTATGAAAACTGTCCGATGGAAGGGTGGCGTTCATCCAGGTTTACAAGTACTTTTAATAACCTTCCAGGTGTATTGGCTGCTAGGAAACTCATGTATGCCTTAGTTCCAAGTAAAGCACATGGGGAAATTTATGATCCTTCGCATGACATTTGGCAAAATACGGATCCTGTTGAGGTTATCGAAGAGATGGATATCTCGAGGTTGAAGCGAGTGCATGTAAAGACCACAAGGATGCTGAGCAGCAAAGGTAGGATAGAGTGGGGTGGGATGTACCCAATGCAGCATGTGAATGAAGAATTGGCAAAGCTTGCAGGAGTCAGTATTCCTCAAAGCGATTGGGACAGACATCACTACACGGCAATGTTACCTGGTTTTGGTGGAACAGATGATATGGATTGGAACAGTTTTGTGGAGGTGCTGCACGACCGAGGTTTTAGCGGTCCTTTTGAAATTGAGAATGAGGCCAAGAATTCGAAAGATACCCAAAACATGGCAGCGATTAGTCAAGGAGCACAAGCCTGTATCAACTTCTTGTCACCACTGTTGTGGAAATTGGGGGAAAATGGATATGAATATACTGATCAGAAAGAACTGAAGACAGTCAAAAGGGAAGATATTCCAGTAATGACTATGGATCAGCTTAGATAAGGTAAGTTAAAAAAATAAGGAATAACCGTTTGGTTATTCCTTATCTGCGTTCATTTTGAACAGTGATATTAAATCTGGGATGTTGTGTACTCCCAGTTTTTCAAAAATTCTACTTTTATAAGTGCTGACCGTTGATGAGCTCAAGTTAAGTCTATTTGACACTTCAATAATTCCTAGACCTTCAATCAAATGCCTTGCGACATCCATCTCACGGTTAGACAATTTATAAAGTGGGTTTAAACTATCTACTTTAGATTTGCTGGTTGTCAGTTTTTGAACATATAGATCCTTAATTGCTTCTGACATATAGCGGCCACGTTCGAAAATGCTGTTGATGGCGTTAGTGAATTCGGTCATGCTGGTTGTTTTATTGACATATCCAGCAGCTCCAGCTTCAATATATCTAAGAGCGTAGAGTGTCTCGTCATAAGAAGAGAAGACTAGGATTTTCAAGTCCGGTTGTATGTCCAACAACTCTCTAATAACTTTGATATTGTTTCCGCCTGGCATATTGATGTCCAGTAGTAGAAGGTCGAAATTTGTTGCTTTTAATTGTGCAAATACCTCATCATAAGTTTGAGCATGAACAATTTCAACTGCTTTAATTGTCTCTTTGATTGCAGTTGAAACACCCAGGCGTACTATGATATGGTCGTCGGCTATTAATATTTTTTTCATAAAGATTATTACACAAATTTCCTAGATTCACTTTTTGAATGATTTCAACCGGAGGATTTAAAAGGTTGAAAAATTGTTTTTAGTAGTTAATTTGTTTCCTCAAATATAATAATTTTATACGTTTTCACTTAATTTTAAAATTATTTTACTGAATTAATCTACAGACATGCTAAAAATACTCATTTATTTTGAATAAAATTTCAGTTTCTGAAAGTAAACAGCTTTTTTTGTAGGGTAGTTATACTTACTAAACATTTACGAAACTATTTAATTACATTATATTCACTTTTTAGACTATTAAACTTATGGGATTTTTAAAAGAATTTAAAGAATTCGCTATGCGTGGCAGCGTGATTGATTTGGCTGTCGGTGTGGTAATCGGAGGTGCATTTGGTAAAATTGTTACTTCATTGGTAGACGATATTATTATGCCTCCAATTGGCTTTATTACTGGTGGTGTTGATTTTTCGAGCATGAAGTATGTAATCAAGGAGGCCAATGAGGCTGCTGGTGTTACAGAAGTTGCTATTACCTATGGTAACTTTATCAATGTATTGATCCAGTTCTTAATCATTGCATTCTGTATATTCTTGGTGATCAAAGGTATCAACTCTTTGAAAAGGGAGGAGCCAGCAGAGCCAGAAGCAGCTCCTGCTCCTACTAAGGAAGAAGCATTGCTTACTGAGATTCGCGATATTTTAAAAAATAAATAAGCTTAATTTTTGAGCATTATAGCAGATTATGACAGTTATTCGCTGAAATAATCTGCTTTTTTTTATTTATTAGATTTTGGGTATTGCTTATTTGTGAAATAAACTTTATTTTTGCATTCCTCTTTTGAGGGATAATTTGATAAAAAGTATTTAAAAAAGCATAAAAGCGTCATGAAAAGAACATTTCAACCTTCGCAAAGAAAAAGAAGAAATAAACACGGATTCAGAGAGCGTATGAGCTCTGCAAATGGTAGAAGAGTACTTGCTTCTCGTAGAGCAAAAGGAAGAAAACGCCTTTCAGTTTCTGACGAAAGCCGCCACAAAGGTTAATATTACTCTCGCCGGTGATGTAGGGACCGAGCTTTTAGCCGGCTTTATGGTCATCGAGATGAAAAAATATACATTTACAAAAGAAGAACGATTATGTAGCAAAAGGTTGATTGATGACCTTTTCCATAATGGTTCTTCTTTTGTTGTATATCCTTTTCGGGTTGTTTTTCTCGTAAAACCCGACAATCCAAATCAGGAATTCCCTGTACAAGTAATTACATCTGTTCCAAAGAAGCGCTTTAAAAGGGCTGTAGATAGAAACTACCTCAAGAGATTGATGCGTGAAAGCTATAGGCTTGAAAAACATCAGCTCTATTCCTTTTTAAAGGATCATTCTTTAAATTTGTTGTTAGCTATTCAATATGTGAGCAACGAAAAGCTTCCTTTGGAAACATTGCAGTCCAAGCTCCAACAATTGATAGGAAAACTAAAAAATGAGATATCTAAATCTAATCTGGGAGAAGGGAATTAAGCAGCCATTGAAATGGCTTTTTATTGTGATTATTAGGGGTTATCAAATATTCCTGTCACCTTTATTGGGCGCTAGTTGCCGTTATTCCCCAACTTGTTCACAATATGGGAAGGAGGCGATCCTAAAATATGGACCTTTTAAAGGAGGTTGGTTAACCATAAAACGTATTGTTCGCTGCAATCCATGGGGCGGACATGGCCATGATCCAGTACCTTAGAAATAAAATGATGTCAAATTCTTATATCCTTGCCATTGAAACAGCTACCAACCTGTGTTCTGTTTCTTTATCCAATCATGGTGAACATGTCTTATCAGTTGTAGGTGAAGATCCCAATCTTCATGCAACAAAATTGACCGTATTCATCCAGGAGTTATTAGAGAAGGCAGGATTGCAATTCAATCATTTGGCTGCAGTTGCAGTTAGTATGGGTCCGGGATCATATACAGGTCTCAGGATTGGAGTTTCTACAGCTAAAGGTCTGTGTTATGCACTGGATATTCCGTTAATTGCCAATAATACCTTAGATGCGCTTGTCGCAGGGTTATTAGCTCATCATACTTTAGAATTAGATAGCAAGACATTGTTGCTGCCAATGATCGATGCTAGAAGGAGAGAGGTTTATACTGCGGTTTATTCTCATGAAGGTAGCTTAATCAAGCAGACTGAAGCGCTGATTATTGATGAAGAAAGTTTCAACCCTTATTTAGAACAAGGTTTTAAATTGGTTCTTTTTGGATCAGGTGCTGATAAGTTTAAGGAAACCTTTGAAAATAACAGTTCTGTTCAGGTAATCTCAGGATTTGATTCTTTGGCGTTCTATCAGGATGCTCTTTCTTTTCAAAAATATCAGGATGAAGGTTTTGAGGATGTTGCATATTTTGAGCCTTTTTACCTTAAAGATTTTGTCGCGACAACACCTAAAAAATCTCCGTTTTTATAGCCATCTCTTTCTTTTGAACCAGATGTAAATTAGGATCGATACTACTACCATCAACAACCAAACTGCTGGGTATCCGATTCTCCAGTCCAATTCGGGCATGTATTTGAAATTCATCCCGTAGACTCCAACAATAAAGGTAAGTGGCATAAAGAATACCGATATAATGGTCAGTGTCCGCATTATTTCATTGGTATGGTTGGACTCGATGTTGAAATATACCGATAATAGTTGTGCTGTATTCTCGCCAATGTTTCTGAAAAGGGTGTTGGTTCTAGAGTAGATATCCCTGAGGTCTTGGGTGTAGATGTTCTGATATTCCGGCATGTGGAAATAATCGACAATATCTTTGTAAAGTGTTAGAATGATTCGAATCAGGTCGATTTGTCTTTTCAGGTAATAGAGTCTCATCAAAAACGGTTTCCTTCTGCTGTGCAAAAATACTCTCTCTTCATAATCATCTAATTTTTCAGATAGATCATTGATCACTAAGTTTTCAAAGGTTTTTAGCGATTGAGAAACTAGGCTATTGACCAGGCTTTTGCTTGACTTAAGTTTTTTATTGGTTTTATCAAGATTTATTAGCTCGTCCAATAGTTTGATCTCATTGCGGTGCACCGTGATAATAAAGTCTTCATCATAGAATACCGAGATACGCAGGGTTATATCCATTAGGGTATCTGAGTTCTCTGGGAAATTTTCTGCAATCGATCTTAAGATCAGGAAGTGGTAATTTTCAAATTCTTCGATTTTCGGTAGGTGACCAATTTCTAGACAATCTTTTATGGAGGCGTCGTTTAGGTTGTATTTTTTCTTAAGTTCTGTAAAATCCTCCAGAGTAGGGTCAAGAATTTCGTACCAGTCGTAACCGTTTTCTTCTTTGCGTAGAATTTGTCTTACCATATGAGTAGATTTTAATTGAAATTAATGAGATTAATGCAGAAATCAAATTGATTACAAGTTTGAATATGAAAATTAGAGCATAAAAAAACAGGTCATTTATGTTAATGACCTGTTTTTTTATGTTTAAAGAAGCTGCTTATTTTTTAGCTGCAGCATTCTTGTCACTATATTCTTTATTCAAAGAAGTAAGAACTTCATTTGTGATATCCATTTTAGGGTCTGCGTACAATACAGCAGGATTAGTTTTTGAATAAGTCAATACTAATTTGTATCCTTTTTCTTCAGAATGTTTTTTCAGGTGGTCTGTGATAGATGTATATACCTTAGTAAATTCCGTTTGTTCTTCCTGTGCGATAGAAGTGGATGCGTTTTGATCAAGACGGCCAAGTTCGTTTTGGCGTCTCATTAAGCGTTCTTCAGTAGCTTGGCGCTCAGATGCGCTCATAGTAGGTGCTTTTTGTTGGTAGTCAGCTACCTCACGTTGATAAGCTTGTCCTTTAGCTTGAAGATCATTCTGTGCTTTTTTAACTTTAGCTTCCAGTTTAGCACGGATGTCTTTGAAATATTGGTATTTTTCAGATAATGTATCTGAATTTACATATGCGATTTTGTCAATTGGGTCAGCAGCAGTTGCAGTTTCAGTTGCAGGTGCTGTAGTTTTTTCAGTTGTTGTACTAGCTTGTTGGTTACATGATACGATCGCTGCAGTTGCAACAAGGCCTAGGGTAATTTTTAATAGTTTATTCATTCTGTTTACTGTATTTCGATTTTGTCAATGACAAACCTAAGATAAAATTTTGAAATATTATAGAATCGACATTATTTACGGTAAAAATCAACTCTTAAATTATGTTAATTTTGCTCGTTCACATTGCCTTTTTTATTTGATAATTAGGACAAAATTTCGTATTTTTGAAAGTTAATCAACAGTAATTTTAAAGGATTTTCATGAGCGAAGAAAATAAAAATGCATCTACGTATTCAGCGGATAATATCCAGGTATTAGAAGGATTAGAAGCTGTACGTAAGCGCCCTTCCATGTACATCGGTGATACAGGCGTAAAAGGTCTACATCACTTGGTTTATGAAGTAGTCGATAACTCTATCGATGAAGCTGTTGCCGGTTATTGTAACGACATTGTAGTAACCATTTTAAAATCTAACGGTGTATCAGTTCGCGATAATGGTCGCGGTATTCCAACAGGAATCAATAAAAAAGAAAAGAAATCTGCTTTAGAGCTTGTAATGACAGTATTGCACGCCGGTGGTAAATTCGACAAGGATACTTATAAGGTTTCCGGTGGTTTGCACGGTGTGGGTGTATCCTGTGTGAACGCTTTATCTACGCATTTGCGTGCAGAAGTACACAGAGAAGGAAAGATCTTTGTGCAAGAATATTCTCAAGGTAAACCACAAGAGGATGTAAAAGAAATCGGTGTCAGTGAAGATACTGGTACCATCGTTACATTCCAACCGGATCCAGAGATTTTTACAACTACCACTGTATATAACTATGACACCTTAGCTAACCGCTTAAGGGAATTGTCATTCTTGAACAAAGGCATTACATTGACATTGATCGATGAGAGAGAAATCTTGGATAATGGCGAGTTCAAGAAAAATGTATACTTGTCAGAAGGTGGTCTTCAAGAATTTGTTAAATTCTTGGATGGTAACAGAACTGCCTTAATCCCTGAGCCAATTTATGTTGAAGGTATTAAGCAAGGTGTACCAGTTGAGCTTGCTCTTCAATACAATGATACTTATTCTGAAAATGTACATTCATATGTGAACAACATCAATACAATTGAGGGTGGTTCTCATGTGGCAGGTTTCCGTAGAGGATTGACCCGTACATTGAAAAAATATGCGGATGACTCTGGTTTGTTGAAAAACTTGAAGGTTGAAATCTTAGGTGATGACTTCCGTGAAGGTTTAACAGCCGTAATTTCTGTTAAAGTTGCAGAGCCACAGTTTGAAGGTCAGACCAAGACCAAATTAGGTAACTCTGAAGTAATGGGTGCTGTAGATGTTGCTGTAGGCGAGATCTTGAGCTCATATTTGGAAGAAAACCCTAAGGAGGCTAAACAGATCGTTCAGAAGGTAGTAATTGCTGCTCAAGCACGCGCTGCCGCTCGTAAAGCTAGAGAACTCGTACAGCGTAAAACTGTGATGGGTGGTTCAGGACTTCCGGGTAAATTGGCGGACTGTTCAGATAGAGATCCTAATAGATGTGAAATTTTCTTTGTCGAGGGGGATTCTGCGGGTGGAACTGCTAAACAAGGTAGGGACCGTGCTACACAAGCGATTATGCCTTTGAGAGGTAAGATCCTGAATGTGGAGAAAGCAATGGAACATAAGATCTATGAGAATGAAGAGATCAAGAATATGTTTACTGCGCTTGGTGTAAGCATTGGAACAGCCGAAGATTCAAAAGCTCTGAACATTGATAAACTTCGTTACCATAAGATTATCATCATGACGGATGCCGATGTCGATGGTTCTCACATTGCAACCTTATTGTTGACATTCTACTTCCGTTATATGAAGGAATTGATCGAGCGCGGATATGTTTATATCGCAACGCCGCCTTTATATTTGGTTAAGAAAGGTAAAGATTTTGAATATGCATGGACCGAACCTCAACGTTTGGCAGCTATTCAGCGCTTGAAGGGTGCTGGTAAAGAAGATAGCGTACATGTTCAACGTTATAAAGGTCTTGGTGAGATGAACGCGGAGCAATTGTGGGAAACTACGATGGATCCAGAAAGACGTACATTACGCCAAGTTACAATCGAAAATGCAGCAGAATGTGACCGTATATTCTCGATGTTGATGGGTGATGAAGTTGCTCCTCGTCGTGAATTTATCGAGCAAAATGCACGTTATGCGAAGATTGATATTTAGAATAGATGTAAGATTTGTGATGGGAGATATGAGAAGCTAAAGGTTTTTTGATCTAAAAGTCAAAAATTGATAAAATCGGAAAAGCCACCATTAAGGTGGCTTTTTTGTTGATATAGAGCATGATGCGCCATGACAGTTAAGCAATTCAAGTTTCCTAACTTGTAGTATGCGACTAATTATACCTTTATTATTATCCTTGGGATTGTCCAATCTAGCTTTTGGCCAAAACCCTAAAAAAGAACTTCCAGCTGGTCCATTGCACTTCACAAAAATGAAAGTTTCTTCGGAGACCTATGAATCTGTGGGGGTGATGGATGTCAATAATGATGGCCATCCAGACTTGGTTTCTGGTGCTTTCTGGTACGAAGGACCAACTTTTATAAAACGACATTTTATTGGAGAAGTAAAACGTGTGCAGGAATATTGGGATGATTTTTCAAATATTCCGATGGATGTGAATGGTGATGGAAAGATGGACTACATCACAGGTGGATGGTTTGATGCTTCTCTTATCTGGATGGAAAATCCTGGGAATGATGGCCCATGGAAGAAACATGTAATTGATCAAACCGGTAATATTGAAACTACTCGAGCATATGACCTGGACGGAGATGGCACACCTGAGATTATCCCTAACAATCCTAATCATCCATTGAAATATTATAAGCTTGAAAAGGATGCTCAAGGAAAAGGAACAGGAAAATTCACAAAGGTTGAAGTCGCCAAAACGCAGGGTCATGGCTTTGGATTTGGAGATATCAATGGGGACAAACGCGTAGATATAATATTGAATACAGGCTGGTTGGAAGGACCAGCAACGGCAAATGCAGAGTGGAAGCTTCATGAAGGGTTTGATTTTGGAGATGCTGGAGTGCCAATTCTAGTGGTTGATGTAAATAAAGATGGTCTAAATGACTTGATCGTGGGGCAAGGACATTCTTATGGATTGGATTGGTATGAACAGGTAAAAGATAAAAAAGGAAATACCACTTGGAAAAAACATGTTATTGATCCATATAATTCACAATACCACACCATGGAGTGGGTAGATATCGATAATGATGGCGAGTATGAATTGGTAACCGGAAAACGATATAGAGCACATAATGGAGGTGATCCGGGTGCTAATGATCCTGCGGGAGTTTATTATTTTAAATGGAATGGAGAATCTTTTACTAAAAATATTGTTGCTTATGGATCTGGTGTAGATGGGAAAGGGGCTGGAATTTATTTTGCAATCGAAGATTTAAGGAAGTCTGGTAGGAAGGATATTGTGGTTGCGGGAAAAGATGGACTGTATATATTTTTTAATGAAGGAAGTAGGTAAGGAGATTCTAAAGGCTAAAGTCCTAACAATTTCTTAATAATAACCTTCGTAACCTACTTATATCTTTAAAGTGGAATTTACGATGAACTAAAACTGCCATCCGATATTTAGTATCGATGGCAATTTTTGTTTATGGGGTGATTTTTTCATGGCGTCGGAGACCATATGTGGGCTACGTTTTGCTGTTGCCTTTATTGTCATTATTTACAAAAGAGGTATCTGCTCAACAAAATAATCAACTTGAAGATATAATTGCCAATCAAGTTTTGGATGAATCTGAAGCATCCAATGAGCTTGCAGAATATAGTGAAGCCTTATTAGATATTTTAAAAAAACCTATTGATCTTAATAAAGCCACAGAGCAGGACCTAAACCAATTAATCTTTCTTTCAGCATTTCAGATTCAACAGATTTTATTGCATCGCGAAAAGGTCGGTTCTTTTATTTCGCCTTTGGAGCTTCAGGTGATCCCTGGATTAAGTCTAGAAACTCTCGATCAGCTTTTGCCATTTGTAATCGTTAAAGAACCATTTTTAGATCAATTTTCAATTCCAGAAGTGGCCAAGAAGGCAATCAGTACAGTGATGGTTACTTATGGGAGATCTTTGCAAGTTCCACAGGGCTATAAGATTTCGGATCCAAAAAGATCCAAATATTTGGGTACACCAGATAAGATGAGCGTGCGCTATCGCTGGACATATCAAGATCGTTTGCGGATGACATTAAATATGGAAAAGGATGCCGGTGAGCCATTTTTTATGGAAGAAAAAATATACGGATTTGATCATATTTCAGGTTCACTTTTATTCAATAAAGTCGGTCCTTTTTCTAAGGTTATTTTTGGGGATTATTTGTTACAATTTGGTCAAGGTTTGACTATATGGAATGGCGCAGTCTTTGGAAAAGGTGCTTCCGTAGCTCATGTTATGCAGCAAGGTTTGGGGATTAGGCCGCATACTGGCATGATGGAGAGTAAGTATATGCGAGGAGTTGCTGGTACATTTCTTTTCAAAAAAATTAATCTTACACCATTTATTTCATATAATCGATTAACTGCTACAGTAAAGGAACAAGGTCCTCATAGAAATGTAACTAGCATCAATTATTCTGGACTTCATCGCACTCCCTCTGAATTGCGTAATCGAAGAGGTTTGGGCCAAACAACCTATGGATTGAATGCAGATTATCAAAAAAGGGGATTTGTAATAGGTACTAATTTTATTTCTACACATTTTGATATTCCTCTGAAACTAAATTCAAGAGAATACAGTAAGTATCGATTTGAAGGCCATGCTCTTCAAAATATTTCAGCTTATTATCGGTTTAATTTTTACAACTTACTGTTTTTTGGTGAATCGGCACATTCGTTAGGTTCTGGTTTTGCAAATAATCATGGGGTAATTGCCGCGTTAGGTAGGAAGTTTTCAACTTCTTTAAGTTATCGAAATTATACGGTTGACTATCACAGTTTTTTTGCTCAGTCTTTTCAAGATCAATCACTCCTTGCCAATGAAAAAGGTTGGCATCTAAGTTTTGTATACCATCCCCGAAGGAGAATTGAATGGATGAATAGCATAGATTATATAAAATTTCCATGGAAGAAATTTCGTGCAAATCAATCTACCTTTTCTTTTCAAGGAAGGACGCAATTCAGCTATATCTGGTACAAAAAAGGGCACTTGAAGTTCCGTTATCAATATAAGTTCTTTCAGGAGAATTTTCCATCCGAAATGAAACGTAAAATAGGAATTGCGGATGTGGCAAGACAACAAGCTAGAGTAGCTTTTCTGTATAAATTGAAGCCCAACTTTCAGATTGGAAATCAGGTTGAATTTAAGCGTTTCGAAAAAACAGCTGTTGGAAGAAAGCATGGATTTTTAATTTTTCAGGATGTGATATGGGGATATCCGAAATGGAAAATAGGAGGGAATTTTAGGGTAGCCTATTTTCAAGCTGATGGTTATGAATCACGGTTATATGCTTATGAAAGAAATGTTTTGCATTCATTTTCATTTCCTTCCTATTTCAGGAAAGGATTGAGGATTTATTTTAACAAGAAGATCAAACCTGTTAGGGGATTGGATATCTGGTTTCGCTATGCTCTTACACATTATTTAGGAATTAGTGAGCTTGGTTCTGGTTTGGATAAAATTTCTGGAAATCAAAAATCAGATGTAAGACTCCAACTTCGATATTCTTGGTGATGCTGGAAATTCAAAAGATCAATCTCCAACAGATTCCGTTTTTGAGAATTTTTCTTTTCTATGCTATTGGAATTGTGGTTGCATTTTGGATGACTTGGAGTGAATTCCTATTACTATCATCTATCGTCACATTGTTTCTTCTTTTGTGCATTTACATTGGACTGTTGTTTTTCAAAATATACAATTACAGAGATTATATCTTATTTGTAACCACATTTTTGTTAGGAGTATTGGGCATGGCCAATCAATTGCCCATAGATATTCCTGACCTTGAAAACACAAGGTTTTATAAAGCTGTAGTAGCCGAAATTCCAGTAAGAAAAGGAGAGATTTTACAAACTAGAGTAGAAATAATAAACACACTAGAATTTCGATTTTTGAAATCGTCGAACCTTCGATTACAAACAACAATTTGGGATAAAGATTTAAAGATTACGAACCTTGAAAAAGGAGATGCCATCGTTTTAAAAGGAAGGATTCAAAACTTGCCTTCTCCTTATAATCCAAATCAATTTGATTATTCGAGCTACTTAAAAAGAAATGGAATATTTTATCAAATATTTATTCCCTCCAAAGATGTTAAGATACTTTCTAAAATACCACAGGATGCTTATAAATTTGAAGCCAATATTTTTAAGATCCAGAATTTTTTACAGGCAAAGTTTAAGAGCTTTATTAGTGACCATTCAGCGTATCAAATAGCAAGTGCGATAACATTTGGATATAAAGCTGACCTCTCGGCAGAGATCTTGGAGGTATTTTCAAATACCGGGACCATTCATGTATTGAGTGTTTCAGGGTTTCATGTCAGTCTGATGTTTGGTTTGTTGACTTGGGTTTTAAAACCTATGGATAGGCTGCCAAAAGGCCGGTCATTGAGGTTTTTATTTGTTCTGTTATTTATTTGGTTCTATGCATTGATTTGCGGACTTGTACCTGCAGTGCTAAGAGCGACCTTGATGTTCAGTATTTTCTTAATTGGGTATTGGAAAAATAAAGTTTTATTTTCGGTCAATGCTGTTTTTTCATCCGCATTTCTCCTTTTGATTTATGATCCATTTATGCTATTTGATATAGGCTTTCAGCTATCCTATTTAGCTGTTTTAGGAATTTTACTCTTTGTACCCCTCCTCAAGAAACTATATCAATGTGAAAATAAACATCTTAACAACATATTAACCATAGTGTATGTGTCACTATCTGCTCAACTAACCACAACTACTTTAGCTATGTTCTATTTCCACCAATTTCCAACCTACTTTTTGATTTCAAACCTTATTCTTACGATTCCTTCCACCCTAATTTTATACTTTGGTACTTTTTTAGTTGTTCCTTGGACAGGATTTAACGAAATATTGGGAGACATCGTCAAAAAACTAGTTTTATCTACTTATGATATCTTGAATTATATTGATTCTTTGCCTTTTTCAAGTATTCAAGGGATTCCATTCTCCGCAGCACTTACCATATTATCTTATATAATTATTTTGCTGATATTTCTTTCGATTAGATTTCAGAAGAAATGGTTATTTATGATCAGTTTGTCTTTGATTATGTTAACGACCAGTTTAGTATTGCATTCTAGGTTAATAAATAAATCCTTTAAAGGATTAAAAGTATACAATACAAAAAAAGAATTGACATTTGCCATTATCGATGCCGGATCAGTTCATCTTTACAGTACCTACGATTCAATTTCCCACAAAGCATTAAAATTTGCTGTACATCCGGATCTCAAAAGATATACCGACCTCTCCAAAGTAGGATTTACTAATTTAAGTGGTAATAATAAAAACCAATCTTTAGCCATTCAAAACGATATGAGTTTGTATGTAATGAATGGAAATAATGATTCCGTTCATAACTCTAAAATCCTTTTTCTCAGGAATAATACCGACTTGCCAAATGAAATAAATTCAACTTTGACCATCTTAGATGGGTCCAATAGTTGGAAACATATTCATCAGTCAGTGTCTGTTCTAGAGTCCAAAAATCGGGCTTACTACGTATTGAAGGATAATTTTGCGTATGTTTGGAAGAATAACAACCATGGAAAAAACTAGCTTATCCATACTTAAGGAATATTGGGGTTATGATAAATTTCGTCCATTGCAGGAAGAAATCATTCACGAAGTTCTCTTAGGAAATGACACCTTGGCTTTGATGCCTACAGGTGGTGGTAAGTCTATTTGTTTTCAGGTTCCGGCATTATTGAGAGAGGGGATTTGTATTGTAATCAGTCCTTTGATTGCGCTGATGAAGGACCAGGTAGAAAACCTTCGAAAGCGAAATATTCCAGCAATTGCGATTTATTCAGGTATGTCGCACCGAGAGATTGATATCGCATTAGACAATTGTATTTTCGGGAACATCAAGTTCTTATATCTTGCTCCAGAGCGTTTGTACAATGATATGGTTCAGGAAAGGATCCGTCATATGAACGTGAACCTGTTTGCCATTGATGAGGCCCATTGTATTTCTCAATGGGGTTATGATTTTAGGCCTTCCTATCTAGAGCTAATAAAATTGAGGGAACTGAAAACTAAGGTTCCTGTTTTAGCGCTTACTGCAACAGCTACTCCGAAGGTAATTGATGATATTCAAGATAAACTTGGATTTCAAACTTCAAATGTTCTATCTAAAAGCTTCAGAAGGGAAAACCTAGCATATATGGTTTTCGATGAAGAAAACAAAATGGGTAGAATGCTGAAGGTGATCAGTAAAATTGGTGGCACGGGGATAGTGTATGTTCGCAATAGGCGGGAGACGCAAGAGGTAGCGAGGTATTTATTGAACCATGGCATTCCTGCAGATTTTTATCATGCGGGGTTGGATATGCAGAGTAGAGCAAAAAAACAGGATGCTTGGACCAGCAATCAAATTCGTGTCATAGTAGCAACGAATGCTTTTGGAATGGGCATAGACAAACCTGATGTCAGGTTTGTTGTCCACCTTGATATTCCAGATTCTTTAGAAGCTTATTATCAAGAGGCCGGTAGGGCAGGTAGAGATGGTAAAAAAGCATACCCCGTTATGCTGTATCAACAGTCTGATAGAAATGAGCTTTGGGAAAATATTGACCTCAGCTTCCCTGACTTTCAATTTATTCAACAGGTGTACCATCATCTATGCAATTATTATCAAATAGCGTATGGTGCTGGCAAGGGATTGACTTATGACTTTGATGTAGTTGATTTTTCCAAAAAATATAAATTGGATGTCGTGAAAACCTTGAGTGCGCTGAAATTTTTAGAGAGGGACAAATGGTTGGCCCTGAGTGAGGCGGTTTATATTCCTGCTCGAATTAAATTTGAAGTAGATTATCAAGAGTTATATAGATTTCAAGTTCAAAGCGCCCATTTTGATCCGTTGATCAAAGCTATTCTTCGAGCTTATGGTGGAGTATTTGATTATTATGTTCCTATCAATGAATTTGAAATTGCAAAGAAGATTGGCAAACCTTATGAAGAGGTCGTTAAGATGTTAAGGTCCTTACAACAACAAGAGCTCGCCACCTATGTGGCCAAAACTGATGCCCCTCAGCTACAGTTTCTGCAACCTCGAGTGGATTATAAAAATCTTTATATCGATACTCAGTTTATTGCTGAGCGAAAAGCGATAAAAGAACAGCAAATCAAAGCTATCTATCAATATTTGGACGGTAAGGATTGCCGCAGTTTATCATTACAGCATTATTTTGGCGAAGAGGCGACAGAATCGTGTGGAGTATGTGATCTATGTGTGGTCAGGCAGCATAAATCGGGAGTATCTGAATCCATTGAAAAGAAAATCCAATATCTCCTTTTGGAAAAACCATTGTCATTGCATGACCTTATCGAAGCGATAGAAATCGGCAAGGAAGAAGATCGTCTAAAAGTCTTAAGAAACTTGATGGATAACGATACAGTCAAAATTGAAGATGACCTTTACCATTGGAATGCCTTTTAAGGTTTTAAATATTTTTATTTCCTATCTCTAAGTAATTGTTTCTCCAAGGTTTATCGATTGAGTTATATCATAAACTTGTTTTTTTGGTCTTGTATATTGATAAAAAAAGTTGTTATCTTTAATAGTAACCAAATAAACTTTGTATGGAACAATTTATCATCTATTTACCAGCAGCACTCGCTGTATTGGGTCTCTTATTTATGTTTGTCAAGGCAGGATGGGTTGGTAAGCAAGATGCTGGCGACGGCAAAATGCAATCCATTTCCAAAAGTATTCAGGAGGGAGCGATGGCTTTCCTGAAAGCTGAATACAGGATTCTGTTGATTTTCGTTGTAATCGCTTCGATTGCATTATTTATTGTGTCTACGCTTGTTGAGACATCTCACTGGATTATAGTGGTTGCCTTTGTTTGCGGGGCCTTTTTTTCGGCATTGGCAGGAAATATCGGTATGCGTATTGCGACCAGTGCCAATGTACGCACCACCCAAGCAGCTAGGACTAGTTTACCACAAGCCTTAAAGGTTTCCTTTTCCGGAGGAACTGTTATGGGACTCGGCGTAGCTGGATTGGCGGTATTGGGATTAAGCATTTTCTTTTTATTGTTCCTTAAGATGTTCCTTACAGAAAACGGTAATTTCTATAATGAGATGACCGTTGTTTTGGAAGCCCTGGCAGGTTTTTCATTGGGAGCTGAATCTATTGCCCTGTTTGCACGTGTAGGCGGTGGTATTTATACCAAAGCTGCCGATGTAGGTGCGGATTTGGTAGGAAAAGTAGAGGCCGGAATTCCTGAGGATGATCCTAGAAACCCAGCAACTATTGCAGACAATGTAGGCGATAATGTGGGTGATGTTGCAGGTATGGGGGCAGATTTATTCGGCTCGTACGTGGCAACTGTATTAGCCTCCATGGTTCTTGGTAATTATATTATCAAGGATATGTCGGAAGTTACAGGCTCTCAATATACAGATGCGTTCAATGGAATGGGTCCGATCTTATTGCCTATTGTTATTGCAGGGGTGGGTATCCTTGCGTCCATTATCGGAACTTTCTTGGTCAATGTATCTTCAAATGATGCTAAAGAGAACCAAGTTCAAAAAGCATTGAACACAGGTAACTGGGCTTCGATTATATTGACTGTGATTGCGTGTTTCTTCTTGATCCAATATATGTTACCAGAAGTTATTCAGATGAAATTCTTTGGTGAGGGCTATCAAGATGTACCGCGCATGAACATTTTCTACTCCACAATCGTAGGATTAGCTGTGGGTGGATTAATTTCAGCTTTTACTGAGTTTTACACTGGTCTTGGTAAAAAACCAGTATTGAATATTGTACAAAACTCCTCAACTGGTGCAGCAACCAATATTATTGCAGGTTTGGCTACAGGTATGAAATCTACAGCTTCTTCAGTTATCCTTTTTGCTGCTGCAATTTGGGGATCTTATGAATTGGCAGGATTTTATGGAGTTGCTATTGCGGCTTCGGCAATGATGGCAACCACAGCGATGCAGTTGGCAATCGATGCATTCGGACCTATTGCTGATAATGCAGGTGGTATTGCTGAGATGAGTGAATTACCTAAAGAAGTTCGTCAGCGTACGGATGTGTTAGATTCTGTAGGAAATACAACAGCTGCGGTAGGTAAGGGGTTTGCTATTGCTTCAGCAGCATTGACTGCATTGGCACTATTTGCTGCCTATGTTACTTTCACAGGAATTGATGGAATCAATATCTTCAAAGCGGATGTGTTGGCGGCATTGTTCATCGGTGGGATGATACCTGTTGTTTTCTCGGCGTTGGCCATGCAATCTGTTGGTAAAGCAGCAATGGACATGGTGAATGAAGTTAGAAGGCAGTTCCGTGAAATCCCTGGGATTTTGGAAGGAACAGGAAAGCCTGATTACGGAAGATGTGTGGATATTTCTACGAAGGCAGCATTGCGCGAAATGATGCTTCCAGGAGCTATTACCATTATTACTCCAATTATTGTTGGTTTTGTGATGGGACCTGAAGCATTAGGAGCTTATATGGCAGGTGTTGCTGTTTCTGGAGTAATGTGGGCTATCTTTCAAAATAATGCCGGTGGAGCATGGGATAATGCCAAAAAATCATTTGAAGCAGGTGTAATGATCAATGGTGAAATGACTTATAAAGGTTCTGATGCCCATAAAGCTGCAGTAACTGGAGATACAGTCGGAGATCCATTCAAAGATACATCTGGACCTTCAATGAATATTCTGATTAAACTGACATGTTTAGTAGGTTTAGTAATTGCACCTATTTTAGGTGGTCATACGCTTAGTGAAAATGCCAAGAAAGAAAAGGTTGAGACTAAAGAAAAAGTGGTAGTTGTCGATCAAAAACCAACAATTTCAAGAGTTAAATAGAAAACTTTATAATAAAAAAATCCTTCTGAAAGCCATATGGTTTCCAGAAGGATTTTTCTTTGGTACCTACTTCACTATCGTAATCACCTTATTGTCCGACCTCGCATTCACCGTAGGGTCATACATACTTTCTATGGTAGTAATTCCTGAATTGAAAACCCCGATGTTATTTGCCTTCACCTCATATTCAAGGGTCCGTTTTCCTTTAGCCAGGTTGCCAAAGAAATAGTTGGTCGAAGCATCCTTCAGGGTGAAGTAGTAATTGTTTCTCCAGTTGTATCCTGAAGGAACAAACACTGGTTCGACACCGGCTGGGCGGCTGTCTTTCAGATGTACATACTCCAAGTTCTGGTCGTTGATCACCGTGATGACGATCTTGATCTTTTCGCCGAGCTTGGCTTCGTTGCTCTCTACCCATTTTCCGTTTCGCTCTACCATGTACTGCTTGCTCACCTTCAGGTCGTTCGTAGAACTCTTGACCTCAGAAACCGGCAGGAAATATTGGTGGAACACTCCACCAAAGACAGGCCTGTCATTGTGGTTCTGTACCTGGACAGATCTGTTGCTTGAAAGCTCTTCCCCCTCAAAAGTCCTGGAAACCTGACCAAGCACCACCGAGTCCATCGTTGATCTTTGACCATCTACCAATACCGTGACATTGTTGTCAAGGCTGAAGTCCTTGGGGTTATTGGCCAGTAAAAGACTGTAGATAGCATCTACGGTCGACCAGGTACTTCTCCAATAATTGGCTTCTTTGCGATAGAAGATCCATTGACTGATCTGGTTCAGTTTGCTCGGGTCATATAATCTGTAAGCTTCCAGCAGGTAACTGTGCAGGCTGATGTCATTGTAGGATTTGCCGTTGCTTTCCCAATACATTCCTTTTTCAGGATCTAGGATAACTTCCTGTTGGATCCTGTTCTTGATCTCGTTGGCCTCTTTGCTGTCTCCGAAGAGCTGATTGACGATCCATGCTTTCGCAGCATATCCTGCAGGGCCTTTGGCAGTGATCAACGGAGCCTTGGCAATCTTTGTTTTCAGGGCTTGTTTGTTGTCCTCAGGAACCTTCACTTCCGAATTCCAGAAATGACGGGCATATAAATAGTCAAGTGCCAATGTAGCGGAGGAATTCGGTTTTGTGATTTCCCTGTCCTTGTCCAGGTAACCCGCCAGTTTCTTCATGCTGCCATTCAGGTCTGAATCGACCAATGTCGGATCCAGATTATAGACCTTTCCGACTATCTCCAGGATCCGAATAGAGATATGCTGATCTTCTTTTCCGCCTTCGAACCACGGGAAAGCACCATTGTCCAGTTGGCTCCTGATCAGTTTTTGTTCCAGTGAATTCAACTCTGACACGATATTGGTATTGAAGAGCTCGGCCAACTGATCCATTCTTTTGTCATCATGTTGGATATCTCTGAGCCAAGGCATTTCCTGGAGCTTCAGCTCGCTCAGTTCGGCGTTCTCTTCCAATCTGCCCTTGGTCTCCCTTGATTTGGTGGTCTTAAAATAGGCAGAGATCGCAGGATAATTTTTTCCGATATATTGGACCATCTTCAGTCCAAACCACTTGCTGCTGGTCTGCTCTGTGCATTCATAAGGATAGTTTTTCAGGTAGTCGATAGCAGAGATGATTTCCAGGATGGGGTTGCTCTGAACTTGCACCTTGGCCTGTAAATTGTCCTTTTCGGCAGCATCGATCTCGAAGGTTCTATTTTCACCGGCTTTCAGGGTGATCTTTTCGGTTTCGGAGATCAGGACTTTGTTCGATAATATCGGCAGCTCCTGAGCCTCGCCATCTGAAAATGCCTCTGAGGCAGCCACTACCTTAACCTGAACTGTCGGATAACCCTCAGGTATCTTTAATTTCCAGCTTACAGTTTGATTGCTGAATTTTTCGACCCTAAAGTCCGTGGTTACAGGACTGATCACAAATTTTTCCGTGATGACGGAATTGTCTACGGGATTGATGATCTCAATTTTTGCCTGCCCCTGCTGTGCTTGATCGCTTAGGTTCTGGATCTGGCTGATGAGTTCAATCTCATCCGATTCCCTAAAATAACGGGGAAGGTTTGGGCGCACCATCAATTGCTTCTGTGTCTGGGTCACAAACTGACCTGAGCCAACTTCAAGGTTCTTGCCATGAGCAAACAAAAGTAGTTTCCATGTGGTCAAAGCTTCGGGACTGTCGAACTCAAAGCTTATGTTTCCGTCCTTGTCCGTGTAAAGGGTGGGATAGAAGAAGGCTGTTTCCTGAAGGTTGGTGCGCGCTTGAACCTGATTTAAATCAATTTCAAATTCATTCTTCTCAATATTTGACGGTTCATTTAATTTACTTGCCAATAAATCCTGTTCAACTACCTCCTCAACCACCTGACGTGCATCTACCACAGTTGGTTCAATAGAAGTAGCACCCCTTAAAATAAGCCTTGCAGGAGCTGCGTTATCAGCCGTTCCTCTTGTACTTCCAGTTACTGATCCTGAAATTTTCGCCCCATATCCATAATAAACTATTTCATTTGGACTCAACCACATATAATCCCATAATCCATAGTTATAGACATTTGGAAGTTCTATGCCGGTCAAATTTTCTATGGACCAATAATCAGGTAGTCTATTAGAGTATTGAACCTGATTGAAATTTTCGCCAAGACGATAGAATGAGCGAAAGTAAAAGCTATTATTTTTATCAAAAAAGGCTGGATAATAATTTCCTGCGAAAGCATCCAAGGACATATCGTACATCGTTGCCAAAACCTCAGTTGGAACAACCCTATCCTTTTGAAAAATATTAAAGCTCCATTTTTCTTTCACACCAGGAGTTATTTTATCCCTAAATGTGTTGATTTTAATTATATAGTCTTGATCTTTGCCCTTAATAGGAATATTTACAAACACATTTTCTTGTTTGTTGTCTACAACAAGCATAGCCTGAATGCGATAAGATTTATTGAATTTCTCCTTATCCAATGTAAATTCATAGAAAGCTTTTCCATCCTTAACAGGAATGGTTATGGTCTCTAGACTTTCTATATCGGTGTATGGGTACAGGTAAATTAATTCTGCTTCTTTGATATCCGTATAAAATGTAACTTTTACTTGGTCTCCTTGACCATAGCTTTCTTTGTCAAAACTATAGACTAGATAATCATGGTCACTAGTTTTTTTGGTAACAGGATCAAACACCTGAATATTATGAACTGATGTTACCGTGTCTTTCCCCTGTATAGACATAGCTTGGATATAGTATTTCCCCTTTTTGAATAATTCAGGGTCAATCTTGATTATGGTCGTATCGTTTGTGTCAAAGGAATATGTTTTAATCAATTCTGATTCTTGTTTGCTTTCTAAAGATTCGTCAAATATGGTTGGAAAATATTTTTTGTATTCTTCATTGCTAAGTAGATTATATTTTAAGTCCAAGAAAATATTCCTAAAATCAGTTGGCAAAGTAATCCCAGGTTCTGGATATTTAAATATCTTAATTTCACCAGCAAAATTCAATGGTTGACCGTTCTGATTCACGGTTCGAATTTCAACTGAATCCCATTTCCCTGCTTCAACTTGGTATGGAGTGAGAATATTTATTCTCCAAGGCTTGTCGGAATAGGTATAAAATGTAAATCCGCTTTGCATCTCACCGGTTTGATTCACTACTTCAGCAGTTATAGATATCGTGAAATTCTCGTACTTCATTAAAGCTGTATCCTCAAGTGGAACTTTAATGCTGAACTTGCCATTTTCATCTGCAATAACTGAGCTGTCCGTAAATAAGAAACTCTTATAACGTGGTGAATGGCTAGATATATTGACGATGTAGTTGACCGTAGCACCAGATAGATTAGCGCCGGATAAAGATTCTGCTTTCCCTGAGAAGACTGCAATGTCACTTCTTTTGTAAGTATCTTTATTCTCATCAAATGACACCTTGAAGGTAGGTCGTTTATATTCCTCTACCCGGATAAAATGGAAACCAATCTGATTTCCATTTTCCAAAACCAAAATGTTGAATCCACCGGCTAAAATATTATTGGGAATCTGAAGCTCACCATTTACCGATCCAAATCCATTGGTGGTTAGATTCAGAGAGTCTACTTTTTGACCATTTGCATCTGTTAATATGATTTGAACTTTCTTTTCTGCTTCTATTTTTCCAGCCAATAAATTAGAGCTGTAAACAATAGTTTTGAATAATATTTTTTGGCCTGGTCTATAAATCGCACGGTCTGTTAGTGTCCTGCTATTGAAATTTATTGACTCATTATCCCAAAAATCCACATTTCCCGTAAATTGCTCGTAGTTCTGAATATCAATCAATTGGTTCTCCTCAGGAATAAAGATTTGCAGTTCGGCAATTCTTTGTGGTTCCTCTTGAGATATTTTTGATATTTTGAATTTACCTACAGCATTGGTTTTAACGGTTGTCTTTAGCTTGGGCTGTTTCCCTGAGTTTATATCGAAAATATTCAGCGTCTTATTTGCATAAGGATTGCCTGATTTCCGATTCATTAGCATCCCAATAAAACTTTGTGAATTGTCAATATTATGCTCAATTCCACTCGAAATAAATAGATCACTCACTAGAAATTTAGAGGAAGAAACCGTGTTGAATGCTCCATCATTAATAAATTCGCTGTTGTTGGAAATCATTAATTCATAACTACCGTATGGCAATGGATTTATTTTATAAATCGTAGAATGAAATTTATAATCTCCAAAATCTTTAAGTTCTACTACCTCAGAATATACTTCCTTAGCATCTAATGACACTTTATAAGTAATACTGTCAATTTCAACCTTATATCTTTTAAAGTTTTTTGGGGTATTGGTCGTATTGAAAATTTTGATAAACAATTTTTCAGTGTTTCGGAAGCTCAACTCAATAGGACTATACTCATTAGATGGAAGAATTTTGTTGATCCTGAAATCCAATTCAGCCTTTTTTATGGAATGTTCTATGACAGCAACTTCTCTCAGCCATGGTGATTTGGGGTATTCCATTTTAGCCTTTTCTAAATAACCAATTCCCTCTGTGGAATTACCTTGTTGATGTGCCAATGAGGCCATCATGGAATAAATATAAGCATTGAAATCACTCTTATTTTGGGCAATTATTTTCTTTAATTCATTGATTTTATCCTTTGGATCTCCGTTTTCTTTAGAGATATTGTTCAATAACAGGTATGATGTTGCATTATGGTAATTACCTTTTGCATTGATAGCTAGCAGGTCCTTCGATAAGCTCTCTATTCTGCTTTTATTTGCTTCCCTATCTAGTCTTAAAAAGGCTAAATAAGAATTGATGTTAAAATGGTACAAGGTTGGAGTCAAAGATACATTGTTCGTATCTGCAAACAGGGGTAACCATTTATCTATGGACTCTTTTAACAGAAGATCTTTATTTTCAATTGATTGTTGAAAAATAGAATCAATGATTTTATTCTTAGTTTTTTCATCAGATGTAAGGAATTTATTGTCGCCTTCACTGTAATAATCGGAGTTACTGCCTAAGAATTGAGCATAAAAACCATATAGAAGACTTTTTTGAACCCCATTTGTTTCATTAATATTTTCTTGAAAGTGTTTTTCGACTTTACTAAAAAAATCTTTCTGCATAGTATTAATCCTTAGGAATTGACTTTCAGCAAGAATTGCTCGAATTAACATTGGAGCATCATTGTTCTTTTTTGCATAAGCCTTTATTTCCTTCACTATAGGGGCTGTCTGCTCAAAATTCCCAATGGAGTTGAGACGGTCTATTTCTTTCCATTTTTCTGCAATCATAGGATCTGTTTTAATTTTCTGCCCGAACAAAAAAATAGGGGCAAGGATGATAACTAGCAGGATTAATTTTTTCATAACCATTAAATAAAACCTTGTTTCACCTACTGATGCAGGAAAAGTTTGGATTCCATAAATTTAGGAGAAAAAAATTAACTTTTTCCTTTCAACCCATTTACAATTTCCAACATCAGAGGGATCCCTGGGTTTCTGTTTTTTTTGTTCCATACCAATGATAATGTTGTCCTTTGTGGCAAATGGTTCAATTCAAGGAAATCAACATGGGTATGGTAACCCTTTTTCAATGAAGTAGGTACAATGGCAACTCCCAAGCCCTGACTCACCAAATTAAAAATACTCAATGCATTGACAGTTTTTAGGGTTACATTCGGTTCAAACCCATGGTCATCAAAAATACTCATGACCAATTCATAATATGAATTGCTGTATTCTTTGGAAAATAAGATAAATGGCTCCTCCGTAAAGTCCATCAAATTTACTTTTCCTTTAGCTTTTGGAAATCTGTTCTTGGGAACGACTAAGGAGAAATGTTCCGTCAAAATAGGAACAGATTGTATTCCCAAAGGAGTGCTTTCTATCCTTACAAAACCAAAATCCAATTCTTGTTTGTGAATCATTTCCATCTGCACCTCATTAGAAAGTTCATTGAGTGTAATATCAATCAGAGGCTGCTTTTGCTTCAACTCAACCAATAGCTGCGGTAAAATGGCCTGAACTGCCGACCCTATAAATCCTAGTTTAAGTGATGTTATCTTGCCTTCAGAAATCTTCTCAATGTGGTCCTTCACATTAGAAAGTTGATTGAAAATCAAATCAACTTCCTTTTTCAAATAAACTCCTGCTTCGGTCAGTTCAACATTTCGTTTATCACGAATAAATAAATTAGTCTTATAGTAATCCTCGAGTTGTTTGATTTGTCTGGATAAACCTGGTTGTGCAATAAAAAGTCTTTCAGCTGCCCTACGGAAGTGCAATTCCTCAGCTACAACCTTAAAATATAAAAGATGTCTAAGTTCTATTTGATAATTCATAGTTATCAGTTGTTGATAATATTGATATTATTAATTATCAAATATAGCAGGTAAATTTGGGTAAGACAGAAATTAATTATGAATTCATTTAAATACGGAGAAGATTATTTGAGCAGTTCTATTGCTCTATCTATAGCAAAGTCTGAATGTCAAGGTATTCTTACTGATGAAACAACAGCAAAAATCAACCAAAGTGCGCAGTATGTTCAAGAAATTGTAGACGCCGGAAAGGTTGTTTATGGAATAAATACTGGTTTTGGTCCATTATGCACCACCTTGATCAGTCCTCAGGATACCAAAAAATTGCAAGAGAATATTTTGAAGAGCCATGCTGTTGGAATGGGTGAGCCTATTGACAAGGAACTTAGCAAATTGATGATGATCCTAAAAGTCCATGCATTGGCAAAGGGTTTCTCTGGTGTACAATTGAGCACGATAGAACGTATTATTTGGCATATACAAAATGATGTTGTCCCTGTCGTTCCGAAGCAAGGTTCTGTTGGAGCATCAGGCGATTTAGCGCCATTGTCGCACTTATTTTTGCCACTGATTGGATTAGGAAAAGTCTGGAAAGATGGAAAGGCTGTAGATACCGCTCAAGTATTAAGTGATCATAATTTAGAACCGATTCATTTGGGAGCAAAGGAAGGATTAGCTCTGATCAATGGTACTCAATTTATGGCAGCTCATGGTGTTAAAGCAGTCGTGGAAATGAACAGATTAATGAACAACGCTGACTTGATCGCAACCTTAATGATCGAAGGATTGAATGGTTCTATTAAACCGTTCTTTAGTGAGCTACATCAATTGAGACCCTATAAAGGAAATACTTTTGTTGCCTCTACAGTTTACAATCTACTAAAGGGTTCCGAAATCTTAGAATCCCATAAAAACTGTTCTCGTGTACAAGATCCTTATTCCCTTCGTTGTATTCCGCAGGTTCACGGTGCCTCAAGGAATGCCTGGTTACATTTCAGGGATATCATAGAAACAGAAATAAACTCAGTTACTGATAACCCGATTATCATCAATAGTGAATTGACAATCAGTGGAGGTTCTTTCCATGGTCAGCCTATTGCATTGCCATTGGATTATGCAACATTGGCCGTTTCAGAATTAGGGAATATCTCTGATCGCAGGGTTTACTTATCCCTTGAAGGAGAAACCAATGGCGTTCCTAAATTGTTAATGAAAGCAACTGGATTAAACTCTGGATTTATGATTCTACAATATAGTACTGCTGCAATCGCGAGCGAAAACAAAGGATTATGTTTCCCTGCAAGTGCAGATAGTATTCCGACATCATTGGGCCAGGAAGATCATGTAAGTATGGGTTCAATTTCCGGTAGAAAATTATTGCAGGTTTTGGATAATGTTGATAAGATCTTAAGTATTGAATTGCTGTGTGCTGCTCAAGCCAAGGACTTCCATAATCCAATGCAATCTACGCCTGTTATTGAGGCGATTCACCAACACATACGCACAAAAATCCCACATATTGAAGAGGATCAGCCAATGCAGGATATTTTGGACAATGCTTTGGCACTTATTAAATCTGGAGAATTGATTCAAGTTGCCAAAGAGGCTGCAGCAAAGAATGCATTGCCATATTTTGGTGAAGGTGTTGAACATTTTGAAAACTATTAATCATGAAGGAAACAGGAAAACTTATAGGACCATTCAAACAGTTGCTCACCATGCAGCACCTGCCTGTGAAGGGTGCTTTGAAAGATAGTGAACTAGAAATCATTGCCAATGCCGGTATTTTTATCCAGGATGGCAGAATATCTGTTGTGGGGGATTTTCAGGGATTAAGGGAAGCCTTGGGTAATGATATTGAAATAATCGAACTGAACGGAGATTTCGTGGCTTTGCCGGGATTTATTGACTGTCATACCCATATTGCTTTCGGTGGAAGCCGAGCAAATGATTTTGCCATGCGAAATGCAGGTAGCTCATACCTCGAGATTGCGGAAGCAGGAGGTGGAATCTGGAGCACAGTCCAGCATACACGTGCTTGTAGTCAAGAAGAACTCAAAGAACTTACTCTAAAAAGAGCAGATGCCCTCCTTAGACAGGGTATTACAACAGTCGAGGTAAAAAGCGGTTATGGATTGAAAGTAGAAGAGGAGCTCAAAACCTTGAGAGCAATTAAAGAAGCTAATAAATCCACTTATGTGGATTTAATTTCTACATGTTTGGCTGCACATATGCACCCCAAAGACCACAAGGGAACTCCTGAAGATTACTTGTATGAGATGGGAGAAAAATTATTCCCAATCTTAAAGGAAGAAAAACTTACAAACAGAATAGATGCTTTTGTGGAAAAGAGTGCCTTTTCGGCAGAGCAAATCCTACCATATTATAAAAAAGCCAAAGAAATGGGCTTCGATCTGACCGTTCATGCTGATCAGTTTAGTACTTCAGGGTCTAAACTTGCTGTTGAACTTGCAGCAGTTTCAGCGGATCACCTGGAAGCTTCGACCGAAGATGAAATTACTCTTTTGGCAGGCTCTGAGGTTATCCCTGTAGCATTACCAGCAGCATCCCTTGGAATAGGATGTGAATTTACACCGGCAAGAAGATTATTGGATGCCGGAGCAAGCTTGGCAATCGCTACTGACTGGAACCCTGGGTCAGCACCTATGGGAAAATTGATCGAAAGTGCCAGTATTTTGGCAACCATGCAGAAATTAAGCAATGCAGAACTTTTTGCAGCTATCACTTTCAGAGCTGCTAAAGCATTGAACCTGGATGATAGAGGTCGATTAATGGAAGGTAAACTAGCAGATTTTGTTATTTATCAAACTGATAATTATCAAAATATAACCTACCTCCAAGGTGGTTTACAGCCAAAGGCTGTTTGGAAAAATGGTATTGAGGTTTTTGTAAATGAAAATTAAAAATGACTGAAAAAGAATTTAAAGCATCAATCGTTCAGGGTATCCCAAAGGAACTACCTAAGAAAGTTGATTTAGATCATACGGTAAGCCATGCTCCAAAACGCAAGGCAATTTTGACAAAAGATGAAGAGAAATTAGCTGTTCGAAATGCATTAAGGTATTTCCCCAAGGAATGGCACGAAGAACTGGCTGCGGATTTTTTGGATGAGTTAAGGACTTATGGACGAATTTATATGTATAGGTTTAGGCCTTCCTATAAAATGTTTGCAAGACCGATCAATTCATACCCTGCAAAGAGTCAACAAGCAGCTGCAATTATGTTGATGATCCAGAACAATTTAGATCCAGCTGTAGCACAACACCCGCATGAATTAATCACCTATGGTGGTAATGGTGCTGTTTTTCAAAATTGGGCTCAGTACTTGGTTACTATGAGCTACTTGTCAAAAATGACCGATAGCCAAACACTACACATGTATTCAGGACATCCGATGGGATTATTCCCTTCATCCGAAAATGCTCCTAGGGTAGTAGTTACCAATGGTATGATGATACCCAATTATTCTAAACCTGATGATTGGGAGAAGTACAATGCATTAGGAGTAACACAATATGGACAGATGACCGCTGGATCGTACATGTATATCGGACCTCAAGGAATCGTTCATGGCACCACAATCACAGTGATGAATGCATTCCGAAAACACCTCAAAGAAGGTGAAGATATCAAAGGGAAAGTCTTTGTAACTTCAGGATTGGGAGGTATGAGCGGAGCTCAACCGAAAGCTGGAAATATTGCAGGATGTATCACCGTATGCGCAGAGGTGAATCCCGCAGCTGCCAGAAAAAGACACGAGCAAGGTTGGGTGGATATATTGGTTGAGGATATAGAAAACCTAATAACTGCTGTGAAAACTGCAATTGAGAAAAAAGAAACAGTTTCTATCGCTTATATTGGTAATATCGTGGATGTCTGGGAACAATTCTACAGACAAAATATAACGGTTACTGTAGGGTCTGATCAGACCTCTCTTCACAATCCATGGTCGGGAGGTTACTATCCTGTTGATTTATCTTTTGAAGAATCAAATAATTTAATAGCCAATAATCCTGAGCAGTTCAAAAAAGAAGTCCAAAGGACACTGATTAGACATGCTGACGCTATCAACAAACATGTGGAGCGTGGCACTTACTTTTTTGATTATGGAAATGCTTTTTTATTGGAAGCAAGCCGTGCAGGTGCAGATATCATGGCATCCGATGGAATTAATTTCAAATATCCATCATATGTGCAAGATATTCTGGGGCCTATGTGTTTTGACTATGGGTTTGGTCCATTTAGATGGGTTTGTACCTCTGGAAAAGCTGAAGACCTCAGAACAACAGATCGCTTGGCATTGGAAGTCCTGAGAGACCTTCAAAAAAATGCTTCTCAAGAAATTTTCCAGCAAATGGAAGACAATATAAAATGGATACAGGAAGCGGAACAGAATAAATTGGTCGTTGGGTCACAAGCTCGTATTTTATATGCTGATGCACTGGGTAGAATGAAAATCGCAGAAGCATTTAACAATGCAGTAAATGACGGACGACTTTCTGCTCCTGTTGTCCTAGGGAGAGATCACCATGATGTAAGCGGTACAGATTCTCCTTATCGTGAGACAAGTAATATTTATGACGGCAGTAAATTTACTGCTGATATGGCTATACACAACGTAATCGGGGATAGCTTCCGCGGTGCAACCTGGGTTTCTATCCATAATGGAGGTGGCGTAGGTTGGGGTGAAGTGATCAATGGCGGTTTTGGTATGTTATTGGATGGGTCTATGGAAAGTGACACCAAATTAAAGCAAATGCTGTTCTTTGATGTCAACAATGGTATTGCCAGAAGAGCATGGGCAAGAAACAAGGAGGCTCTCAGTGCAATCGAAACTGAACTAGAAAGAACTTCAACCCTGAAAATTACAAAACCAGAATTGGTTGAAGACAGTATTATCGACAACCTATTTTAAGGAGGAAATTATGGAATCACTTGGAAATGTTTTTTATAAACCTGGGGAGCCACAAAATTGGATAGGACGCAATGATGGAGATACCCCGGAATTAAAGCGGTGGCATCAGATTATTGAATTTATAAATCTAGACGATCATTTGCCAGATCTAAATTCTCAATATGTGCTCTTGGGTTTCTGTTGTGATGAAGGAGTGAAAAGAAACCAAGGTAGAGTAGGTGCGAAGGATGCGCCAGAGGCATTAAGGAAAGTCTTGGCAAACCTCCCTAATCATCTCCCTAATTCCAGAAAAATAGTCGATGCAGGTGATGTAATATGCATTTCAGACGATATGGAAAGCGCCCAGAATGAACTTTCTAAAAGAGTGGCTCAAATTCTTGAAATAGGTGCTTTTCCTATTGTGCTGGGTGGTGGACATGAAGTTACTTACGCTCACTTCAATGGACTCAAGAGATACAGTATGTCCAAGAAAATCGGAGTTGTCAATTTGGACGCCCATTTAGATATCCGAACCACCATAGATAATCAAGGAAATTCAGGCACTGGATTTTACCAGATAATCGAAGAAGGGATCAAGGAAGGAAACAGCGTGAAATATCTTGCCATCGGTATTCAAGATATTAGCAATACAAAAGCATTGTTTGATTTTGCACAAGAAAGAGGGGTTGAAATCATTAAAGCTGATCAGATAAATGCTGAGAATCTTCAAAATATCAAAACCCAGATCCTTGAATTTTCTAAAAAGGTGGACCATATTTATGTTACCGTAGATATGGATTTCTTTGCTTCAGCATTTGCACCTGGAGTTAGTGCTACAGCCTTCAATGGCGTCATACCGGATGCAACTTTTCAGACTATTTATCAGACGATAATTTCGCTACCAAATTTGGACTGCATTGATTTTGCAGAACTAAATCCCATATTCGATATTGACAATAGAACGACAAAATTAGCGTGCGATTTGATTTTTAAGCTCGTTAAGAAGCCTCTTTAATTCGTAACTTTAAAGAAATAGAACACTAATTAAGGAGTTTATGTCGAATATTGATTTCATCAGAGAAGAAACTGCTGCAAACATCGGGAATTTTATGGTCGGAAGGTTGCTACCATTCCGCCAGAAAAGATCTATCGGTCCATTCGTATTTATTGACCATATGGGTCCTGCATGTCTTGCAGACCATGAGAATTTAGATGTTGGCCCTCATCCACATATTGGATTGTCAACCCTTACATATTTATTTGATGGGTCCATCTTTCATAGGGACAGCTTGGGTACAGCAATGGAAATAAAACCTGGAGCTGTCAACTGGATGACTGCCGGCAAAGGTGTGGTGCATTCTGAAAGAACACCAGAATATTTAAGGGTAAAGGATAAATATTTACACGGATTACAGATCTGGGTGGCATTGCCAAAAGACCTGGAATTTATGGAACCTGAATTTCATCATACCGAAGCTGATCAAATCCCTGCATGGGAGGAGGATGGAGTAAAGTATAAGTTGATCGCAGGTGAAGCTTTTAGCAAAAAATCTCCAGTACCCGTTTATAGTAAATTGTATATGATAGAGGTGAAGGCAGAAAAAGATGCATTGATCGATATCAAAGGAGAGCTTTATGGCGAGAGTGGGCTTTATATCCTGGAAGGGGAGATTGAGAGCAATGGATTTACTTATGGTCCCAAACAAATATTAATTACATTGGATGCCCATCTTTGTACCTTTGAAATGAAAGCTGGCACCACAGTTTATATATTTGGTGGCGAACCTTTTCCGGAGGAAAGATTTATATCATGGAATTTTGTTGCGAGCAGTAGAGAAACTATCGATGCAGCCAAAGAAAAATGGATCAACCATGAATTTCCAAAAATACCAGGAGATGATGGTTATGTACCACTTCCAAGTCAATCAAAATAACATCAAGAGATTAAAATAAAAAAGCCGCTCATTCAACAGATAGGGCGGCTTTTATTTTTATACTGGTGGGTCATCAGTCTTTTTCCACAGGAACTTCCGTATCTGCTCCCCATTCGCTCCATGAGCCATCATAAATGGTCACGTAATCATTGCCCAATTCATAGGCTCCGAGTGCAATAATAGCAGCTGAAATACCCGATCCGCAGGTAAAGATATTCTGCTTACCGCTATCTATTTTTCCCTCATATAATCTTTGGAGTTCCATGTCATCTTGGTAATTAATGCCGTCCAAAACCTGGTCAAAGGGCAAATTCTTGGATCCCGGAATATGGCCAGACCTTAAACCTTCGCGCGGTTCTGGCGCAGTGCCATGAAATCGACCTGATGATCGAGCATCCGTGATGGTGAAATCATCATCTCCCAATCTTTCAACCAATTCCTCTTTGGATATAAACCATTCATAATTGGGTTTCGCTTTAAAGTTACCTTGTGCTTCAGGAGTCCTATAATCATCTACAATAGGTAATCCAGCAGCTTTCCACGCTGGTTCTCCTCCGTTAAGTACAAACACCTCTTCCAATCCCATGTACCGAAACATCCACCATGCCCTCGGACTTGAATAGACACCCCATCGATCATACACTATAACCGTAGAATCCTGGTTGATTCCCAGTTTCTTTGTTTCTTTTGAAAACTGCTCCGGACTGACCATCGTATGAGGGAAACCACTCTTATGATCCGAAAAAACACCTTCAATGTCAAAAAACTGACTGTTGGGAATTAACGACAGTTTACTGTTGTCCATTTTCTCGTTGACCTTGTCAATCGTTGCATCCAATACAATGGCATTATCCTCATTAATTAATTTGAGTGCTTGATCGGTGCTGATTAGAGCTGAAGTTCTCATGTTCTATAGGATTGGAATAAAACATTAAATTAACAATAAAATAGACATTAGACAACAAACTAATAGACATTAGACACAAGACATTAGACACTAGACATATGTCTAATACACACTGGACCTATGACATAAAACTAATAGATCTTTGTCGTAATATATAGTGTCGGGTGGGGACACCCGCCACGGCATGAATGGAAGTGACACCCGCTACGGCATGAATGGTGAGGCACCAACTACGGTAAACTAACTCCCTTTCTGTGGCATGTCTGCTAAAGAAATGATTTTGCGCTTTGCCTTTCTTATGTCTTATGTCTTATGTCTTATGTCTAAAAAAAAACAAAGCCAATCTATAGATTTTAAAATCACTTCAACAATCATCGTCATCGCTGTGATACGCTTGTTAAAAACACAACCTGCCCACCCAGAAGTTATTTTTGGAGAGACACCAACCACAGCGAAAAAAAAGGCAATAGGCCTTTGTCGTAATATATAGTGTCGGGTGGGGACACCCGCCACGGCGTGAATAGAGGGGACACTCGCCACGGCATGAATGGAAGTGACACCCGCTACGCCATGAATGGTGAGGCACCAACTTCGGTAAACTAACTCCCTTTCTGTGGCATGTCTGCTAAAGAAATTTTTCGCCCTGCCATTTCTTATGTCTTTTGTCTTATGTCTAATGTCTAAAAAAAACAAAGCCCCGACTTTTCAATCGGGGCTTCGTTTTTTTATTTAAAAACCTAATTATTTAGATTTTTTCTCGTCGTCTTCCATTTGCTCTTTCAATTGAGCTAATACGTCAAGATCACCTAAAGTTGATTTCTCAACTGAATCTTTAACTTTTTTCACTGCTGAGTTAGCAGCTTTAGCTTCTTTTTTACGAGCGTTGAACTCTTCGATACGAGCTTCAGCTTTAGCATCTTCCCAAATACGAGAGTGAGAAATAACTAGACGTTTGTTTTCTTTGTTGAACTCGATGATTTTGAATTCAGCAACTTCGTCAACTTTCAATGCAGAACCGTCTTCTTTTACAGAGTGCTTGTTAGGACAGAATCCTTCAACACCATATTGTAAAGCAACGATATCTCCTTTGTCACCAACTTTGATTACTGTACCTTCGTGAACTGAACCTTCAGTGAAGATAGTTTCGAAAGTATCCCAAGGGTTTTCCTCTAATTGTTTGTGACCTAATGAAAGCTTGCGGTTTTCTTCGTCTAATTCTAAAACCACAACGTCTAATCTTTCACCTACTTTAGTAAATTCGTTAGGGTGGTTAACTTTCTTAGACCATGAAAGGTCAGAAATGTGAATTAAACCGTCGATTCCGTCTTCTAACTCAACGAATACACCGAAGTTAGTCATGTTCTTAACAACTGCTGATTGTTTAGAACCAACTGGGTAACGTTCAGTGATGTTTTGCCAAGGGTCAGGAGTCAATTGTTTGATACCTAAGCTCATTTTGCGCTCTTCACGATCTAATGTTAAGATCTCAGCTTCGATTTCGTCACCTACTTTCAAGAACTCTTGTGGAGAACGTAAGTTTTGAGACCAAGACATTTCTGAAACGTGGATCAATCCTTCAACACCAGGGATGATTTCTAAGAATGCACCGTAGTCAGCTACAGTAACGATCTTACCTTTAACTTTAGAACCGATTTCTAAGTTCTTGTCTAAAGATTCCCAAGGGTGCTCAGAAAGTTGTTTCAAGCCTAATGCGATACGTTTTTTCTCATCATCAAAGTCAAGAACTACAACGTTGATAGTTTGGTCTAATGACAATACCTCTTTTGGATGCTCGATACGGCCCCAAGAGATGTCTGTAATGTGTAGTAATCCGTCAACACCACCCAAGTCGATGAACACACCGAAGTCAGTGATATTTTTAACAGTACCTTCCAATACTTGTCCTTTTTCCAATTTCGCAACGATTTCTGATTTTTGGTTTTCTAAATCGTCCTCGATCAATACTTTGTGAGAAACTACTACGTTTTTGAATTCGTGGTTGATTTTCACAACTTTGAACTCCATAGTTTTACCTACGTATACATCATAGTCACGGATAGGTTTGATATCAATTTGAGATCCTGGTAAGAAAGCCTCAACACCTTTGATGTCTACAATTAAACCACCTTTTGTACGTGATTTAACGAAACCATCGATAACTTTGTCATTTTCCAAAGCCTCGTTGATTTCTTCCCAAGATTTTTGAGTTTTCGCACGTTTGCGTGATAATACTAATTGACCGTTTGCATCCTCTTGCGATTCTACAAATACGTCAACCGTATCACCGATTTTTAAGTCAGGTAAGTCACGGAACTCAGATAATGCTACTAGACCGTCTGATTTGAAACCGATGTTTAAAACAACATCTTTGTTATTGATAGATACAACTGATCCCTCAATAATCTCACCTTGATTGATTTGGTTGAATGTTCCAGCGTACTGCTCTTCTAATTTAGTACGTTCTGAATCACTGTAGTTACCAAAAGCTTTTTCATCAAGATCCCAGTCGAAGTCCCCAGAAGGAGTACTCCAAGTGTTTGATTTAATCTCATCGATTAAATTTGAATCTGCCTCAGACTCAATCTTTTCAGTGTCCTTCACAACTTTTGTGTCAGCACCTTGTAGCTCTGCATTTTTTGCCGCTAACTCTTTTTCTGCTTCTTGTTTTTTTGCCATTAATTAATAATCTCCTTTTCCCTACAATGTAGGGATTGCAAAGATACGAAAAACTTTTATTTACAATAGTTTAGATGTAAAAAAGTTTAAAAAGATTGAAATTATTAAGATTCCTGGCTCAGCTCATCGCTGTCCTCAAAGATAGGATAGATAGTTTTTACAATGATCTCCGTTAATTTACGCTCATTGAAAGGTTTAATCAAGATGCCATCGAAATTAACCTTACGCTCTTTCTCTAACTTCTTAACCTGCTCATTATCAGATGATGTAGCAATAATCTTCACAGAATCGTATAATGGATTCTCTCGAACAGTCGCCAAAAGTTCATCGCCTGTCATAACCGGCATATTGATATCTGTAACAACAACATCTATTGGAAATCTGCTAATTACATCTAAGGCCTCTTTACCATTGGTGGCGGTCTTTACATGGGTGTGTAACGAAAAGAACTGTTTTAAATATAATAAATTCAAGGCATTGTCGTCCACAATCAACCATCTCAAATCTTTGGAAAAATCACTGATCTTTTGGATGTTCAAGGTGTTTTTCCTTCTGAATTTTGGCTTAGGAATTGGAATCTCAACCTTAAAAGTAGTTCCTTGACCTGCATTGGTCTTAAAGTTTATTTTCCCTTTTAATGTATTTACGATGTTTTTGGTAATGTATAAGCCCAAACCGACGCCACCTTCTACTTTATTAGATTTATTAACCGTGTAATATTTCTTGAAAATATTCTTTTTTAGAGCCTCCGGAATTCCTTGCCCTTGGTCCGAAACCTTAAAGATCAAATTGCTCTGGTCATCCACAAAGGCTGTTGCTACAACCTTGCCGGCATTGGAGTATTTAATGGCATTGCTCACCAGGTTGCTCATAATCTGGCGAACCTTAAATTCATCTGAAAAGATAATGGTGGGTTGATCCTTGTCCAATGTATATTCCAATTCTATACCTTTCATTTCAGCATGGTTCCGATGGGTCTCTACAACCTCAATCAATAAATCCGCATAATCAAAGTGAATAGCTTCAATGTTGTCATGCTGATCGATCTTACTCAGATTTAAGATATCATTGATTGTCTTCGATGTCGCTGTAATATTTGTGTATGCTGATTCCAGCAGTTGTACATCCTTAGCTTGATATAAATCCTTACGGCTCTTCAATAGATCCACAATTCCAATTAAGGAGTTAATAGGCGTTCTGATTTCGTGGGTGATCTCAGCCAGGATATCAGTTTTCTGCTCTGCTAATTTAGAAGCGTAGATTTTTTCATCCAACAGTTTTCGTTCATAATAGCTGGTGAAAAACTGATAATACACCAATATACAGATGACGATAAATACAAAGGTTAGCGAAATAATAATCTGCCATTTGAATGTATCGGTTTTGCCGATTAGGATGCTCAGTTCATGGTCTGTTTTGTCCCTTTGGATCTGAATCCTATCTTCATGGATAATTCTTATCAATTGATTGGCACTGTGCAACAAAGTGAAATTATCTGCCAATAGAGAACGTTCGCTTTTTCGGATTTCAGTTAAAGTTCTTTTTAACTCATCCATTTTATTTTTGGTCTGCGAATTTTTTTCTCGGATAATATTCTTGAGATTATTGTTTTGAGCTACCACTTGCTCTGTATGGCCTGGATTATCAGGTTCAACAGTGATGGTGTCATCACCTTTCTGAAAAATCCGTTTGATAAGAGATTTCTTTTTGACTACTACTGTTTTTGGCTCTTGAACAACGATAGGTGAGGGAACCTTAGCTTGAGGCAAATCAAAAATCGTTTCATCCGTTGATTCCATCCTAAAACTTTTTAGTGTTTCAGATGCTACAAGCATGGAATCCAACTTGTTGTTCAACAGCGTATACTTTGGCATCAAATCCTCAAGGCTTCTCCCTTTATAAGAACTATCTCCCTGTACCTTGGATTCCTTGGTCCGGATCTGAATCAAAGAGTCTACAGATGTTTTTAATTTAACGAGCTTGGTCCTGTAGAGGTTGTAATCTCGCATATTATAGGTAATGGAGAATTTACGGAAATGATCCTCCGCATCACTGAAGATGTTCAATAGTTCCGTGAAATTGTTCTGGTCGCTATTTACCGAGGTGTAAATATTCTGAATTTTATTTTGGATGCTCTTATACTGGATATATGAGAAAATAAAAAAAATCACAAAAGTTATGAATAATACTATTATAGAACTCAATAGTATATTTCGAACATTTTTATTCCGAATACTTCTCTTTTGTAACTCTTTGTTTTCCATCCCGTAATTTTTCAGTTAATACTTGAGGTGCGTTAACAACTCAATTAAGAGTACAATTATAATAAAATAATCAAAAATTAAATTTTGTTTGGCTTAAAAGAATTATATATACGTGGCTTTACAATTTTTATACTCTGCTTTGAAAGTGCTATACTAGCATTTAATTCGAAGCCTATGATAAGAATAAGGGCATTAATGTACATCCAGATCATGACTACAATCAAAGTTCCGATTGAGCCATAAAGTTTGTTGTAAGCTCCAAAATTGTTGATGTAAAAGGTGAAAAAAGAAAAAGACAGCATCGCTAGCAAAGTGGCCAATGTAGCTCCCGGAGTAAAAAGTTTCCATTTTTTAGTGGAGCTGGGACCAAACTTGTAGATTAAGCTTACAGTAAAAAAATAAATACTAAACAAGATGCTCCATTGTGCTACTTTGATCAAGAATGCCCAAAACCATTTGAGGTCATAATCGATATGGGTCTTCAAGTAGTTGATCAAATAGTTTGAACCAGCATATAATGCAATTCCAACGGCTAGGGCCAAAACAATAGCAAGGGAAAGAGCTAGAGCAACGATTCTTCTTTGGAACCAAGTTCTCGACTCCTTAGAAAGGGATGCTTTGTTAAAACTCATCATCAGGGTGGTCATACCATTGGTCGCAAAGAAAGTACATAATACGAAACCGGCTGACAATAATCCACCATTCTGTCTTTTAATAATATCTTCTAATGTAGCTTCCAGGATTTCGTAAGCGTTATTGGGAAGGGCTAGTTGGATTAGCTCCATCAATTGTTCTTGAAAATTATCGACCGGTATATAGGGGATGAGGGTAAATAAAAATATAATCCCGGGAAATACAGCCAACATAAAGTTGTAGGCTAGGGAAGAGGCTTTGTTAAGGATCGATTCACGAGCGATTTCCTGAAAGAAAAACACCATGACGGTATACAGAGGGAGTTTTCCAAAACCAGGCAATGTCGCTGACTTGGTCCATTCGATAAATCTGTCGTAGGGTTTGACGTACAGTAATTGTTGGTGAATTTTTTTCATTTATTCTCCAAAAAATGGAGCCATTTTGTCAATGAAAATCTGTGGAGGTTTGCAGGGTCTGTTCTTTTCTATATCAACAAATACCAATTGGGTTGATCCCGTATTCAGCAACTCACCAGCCTCATTAAACAGCTCATATTCAAATTTAATCCTTATCCCAGGCTTTTCCCGAATATAAGTATTTATCGTCACTAAATCATCATACTTTGCAGCTTTGTTGAATTTGCAGGTCAATTCAATCACTGGGAGCATAACACCCATGTCCTCGAGCTCTTTATAAGAAATTCCTGTGCTTCGAAGCATCTCCGTACGGGCTACTTCATAGTAGGTAGCATAATTGCCATAGTAAACATAGCCCATATTGTCGGTTTCGGCATAACGGACCCTCACTTGATGCTGATATAGAAACATATTATTTCTTAATATTTCTTGCGTCTAATGCTTTTTGGAATTTTCTGGCATTCACCAAATGTTCTGCAACAGTCTGTGCGTACAAATGATATCCTGAAAAATCATCCTTGGCACACATGTAAATATATGGATGATGCTCATAGTTCAATACCGCATCAATAGATGCAATACTAGGCATCATGATAGGACCCGGAGGCAATCCTTTGTAACGATAAGTATTATATGGATTGTCAATGGTCAAATGTCTGTTCAATACACGACGGATCGTAAAATCATTGTTTGCAAAGATTACAGTAGGGTCAGCCTGTAGAAGCATCCCTTTCTTCAATCTGTTCAAATATAGCCCAGCAATCTTTGGCATTTCGTCTTGGTGCAATGCCTCGCCCTTCACGATAGAAGCCAAAGTGCTCACTTCTTGTGTGGTCATTCCCAAAGAGTCAGCCTTTGCTTTTCTCTCGGCAGTCCAGAATTTCTCATATTCCTTTGAAAAACGATCGATTATCTCCTCTGGTTTGGTGTTCCAGTAAATTTCATAGGTGTTTGGAATGAACATGCTGAAGAAATTCTCCTTGTTGAAGCCATATTTTTCAGCTAATTTTTCATCATTCAGTAGATTCAAGAAAGCCAATGAGTCAGCTTCAAAGTCTCTACCTAACAGACCTGCAAAATCTTGTCTCAGACGGATATTCTGAAACCTGAATTTCACCGCATCTTGATATCCAGCACGCAAGTTTCCGATAAATCTGCGGTTGCTAAGATCTTTGCTCAATTTATAGCGACCAGCTTTAATGCCTGTGGATTCTAGGTCCATAGCTTTTGCTACGTAATTAAAGTATGTTGGGTTCTTTACAATGCCTTCAGATTCTATCCTTGAAATTACGCTTTCATAAGGTTCATCTGTCTTTACGTAAAAATATTCCTCATCTGTCGCGATGCTCGGTCCCATAAAAGCTTGGTAACCTATCCATCCTGCAACCAAGGCTACAAGAAGGATTATGATTAGAACCACTCCTAATCCTCTTCTTTTCTTCGTGTTCTGTGTCATGTTATGGGATTTGTGGGGTTGTTACGGGTTCCGCAGTCACTGGTTTGCCCAATGTTACGTGAATTGCATTCCCTATCGAAATAATTTTCGCGCTGGTGTCAGGGTTTTGTTTGACAACAACGGAGCCCAATGTGTCATTAGAGTTGTCTGCAAAGGATACAGAACCTAAGGCCAAGCCTTTCCCTGCCAGTGCAAATTTAGCCTCAGTCAAGTTCAAGCCGATCAATACCGGTATTTCTACTTCATCATCGCCACGACCATTACCCAAGATCAAGCTGATCTTTGAACCTTTAGGAACCATTCTGCCCTGTCTGATAGGTTGACCAGCAAATTTTACATCCAATACCACATCTCTGGCAATATCATTTTTATAAACGGTATCAGCGATTTTTAAAGAATGGTTCTTTAAAATTGCTGATGCTTCAATAAATGTCTTGTCTATGATTTCAGGAAATGCAATTTCCGGAGCGGACTGCGTAATTATAGTCAAATAGATGGTACGACCACCTTTAACATGGGCTTTTGGATCTGGATCTTGATCGATAACCAAACCAGGCTTTGCATCCATCTGGTATATTGAATCAATTTCAACCTCTAGACCAGCTTTGTCCAAAATGTTCAATGCTTCACTGATGTTTAATCCCTTCAGTAATGGAACCTCTTGAGAATCACCATGCTTGGTGTAAATCTTTAACCCGAAATAAACTAAAATAAAAAGAATGACAATGAAAATGAGCCCACTTATCAAGTTTTTTCTGAAAGCACTCGTCCTCAAGTATAAAAAGAACTTAGACATCTAATGTTGTGTTTTTGTAAATCTTATTAACAATATTAATTCCAATTTTTCTATTTCGCATCATTGGACTTAATTAAACGCAAAAATATTCGTTTTTCCTCGTATCTCAAATTATATTTGTTTCTCGATTATTACATATGAAAACTAAAGTAGCATTAATTACTGGAGGATACACCGGAGAGGCTGAAATTTCTTATAAAAGTTCGGCATTTGTGTACTCGCAAATTGATAAAGAAAAATATGATGTTTTCCTTATCGATATTACCCCACAAAGCTGGGGGTATATTGATCAGGACAATCAAAAACATGAAATTGACCGTCAAGACTTTTCTTTGAACATCAATAATGAAAAGATACATTTCGATGTGGCATTTATCATTCTTCATGGAACTCCAGGGGAAGATGGAAGGTTGCAAGGATATTTTGATATGATTGGTTTGCCATATACATCTTGCGGAGCGCTTACATCGTCATTGACCATGAATAAAGGCTATACCAAAGCTATTATACAGGACATCGATCAATTAAATGTTGCACAGTCAGTGCTTTTATTTGACATTGATAGGCCAAAAGCTTCGGAATTTGTGAAAAACAAACTCTCATTGCCCTTATTTGTAAAGCCTAATGCTGGTGGAAGTAGTATCGGTATGAATAAAGTAAATACTTGGGAAGAACTGCCCAAAGCATTGGACGATGCCTATGACGCAGAAGGAACAGGTAAGCAGGTGCTTGTAGAGGAATTTGTAAAAGGTAGAGAATTCTCCCAAGGCATCTATAGGGATTCCAAAGGTGAATTGCAGGTATTGCCAGCAACAGAAGTAATCACCACCCGTGAATTTTTCGACTTTGAGGCAAAATATACGCCTGGGTTAACTCAAGAAATTACTCCTGCAGAAATAAATGCTGACCAAAAAAATAGAGCCGATGAAATCATTAAGGAAATTTATATCCGCTTGAATTGTAAAGGAATGGTACGGGTAGATTTTTTCCTTCAAAATGAAACTGATAAATTCTATTTTATCGAAATCAACACAATCCCAGGACAAACACCACAGAGCTTTATCCCTCAACAAGTCAAAGCATCCGGAAGAACAGCAATAGAATTCTACGGCGAACTGATCGAAGCAGCTCTAATCTCCTAAATAAAGTTTATAGAACATATTAAAGTATAATAATACTTTAATAGACTCTTCATAATAAATTAAAAGGCTCAAAATTTTAGGTGGTTTTAACCATCCAAAAATTTTGAGCCTTTTAATTTCTTCTAAATACTAACTTCTAAATACTACCCTCACATCAATTGATTAAACAGCAGCTTAAATGTCCCATGTGTTTGGGCTCTAAAATTGATGTCATTTCCGAATGAAACCAAGGTTCCTTTTCCTACAGGTGCTTCAAAGGCAAGCACACCATCTTTCAGGTATTTTTGGCCCCAAGACCAACCACTTTTCAGAACCTTTTCTGAATCAAACCATAATATAGGCTTAATCGCAGAGTTTGTAATTTTGTATAGGTTGTCATTGCTGTAATAAACATCGATTTCATCTTCGTATCCCCAAGTGCTATGGCTGTCTTTACCGACTTTAGCTGTAAGTACTGATCCAGGAGTATAGAATTCTGTTCTTTTTAATTCGACTTTATTTGCATCCACAAGGTGGTTTTCTACACCAATCTCTAGGTGCTCCGCAAGATCTGAACTGCTTCCAATCGTTAGCACCTTGCCGCCATTTTCTAGGAAAGATTTTAGAACAGGGATCGTTTTTTCCACCGATGTTCTTCCCCATCTTTCTTTGTAAGGAGAAGGGATGTTTTCAGGAGCTTCAGCTGGCATCCTGCCGTAATATCCGCCAGTACTTTGGCTTGACCCAAAACGAGGAATCGAATTGCCTGGGAAAATAATAATATCATATTTGGCATTCAGGTTACCTTTGTCAATATCTGGAGCATAGACTACATCAAAGTTATAATGGTATTGTTCCAACAAAAATCTCAACCATCCTGATGGCATACTTCCTCCATAAGTATCCCAAAGGGCAATACGCATTGGTTTCAGTTTTTTGCTTTTCTTAGGCAAGTTATTGCTGGTAGCTGTTGCAAAATTCAATTTCACATCAGCTTTATTCTCGACGTAGATATCGCCATTGCTTTCATCTCGCCAAACATTCTTTCCTTGTTTCAATAGATCATTACTTATACGGAAAGATTCGTTAATGGTTGCAGGCAATTTCAGATATTTACCCTTTGATTTTGCAACCTCAGGTAGTTGAATCATCTTACCGATTTCTAGATCTTGGAAAGGACCATTGAAATCATCTAGGACACGGTCAAACTTGACGTCCATTAAATAAGCTAATGTCCAACCTGCAGCGTCGTAAGGTGGAATAGGAGGGCCTCCAGGATATTGGAAATCATCAGGGTGATCCTGTGCCTCAAACATATCTAAGATATGGGGTCTGAAGGCTTGATCTGTTTTTATGATATAAGAATCCTTAGCATATTTTTTGCCATTTACAGTAAAGTCATTGGAAGCCTGTTTTATCTCAATTCCGTTTTGGATCAAGGCATTGATGAAATCTGTTGCTTTAACAAAATCTGGCTGATTGGAAGGAATTATATAACCACGTGGATCGCGTAGAACCTTGTCATTGAATAAGCTTCCCAATAATTTTCTTTCCTCTGCTCTGTTGGATTCAATTTTAGGATCTTTTCTTTTTGCCTGTTGCAATGCCGTGTCAATAACAGCGACGCGGCTAGGTGACAAAGCCCAGAAATCCTTGGAACCGCGCTCAATTGAATTTCTGCCCATTTTGTAGATGTTGTACAAAACTTCATCTTTATAACGGCTAGCATAGTTCAGGATAGCATAATTCAGTGATGTAGAATAATCAATAGACTGCTGAAAATGCCATACTTGGGGAAGTACAGGGTTTTGCGTGTCATTGTTAGGGATCAATCGATTTGGAACCAATGGAATCTCAAATGGAGTAGGGTTGCCAATCATTTCAGTCAATAATCCCATGATATTATGGAAATAGGTAGTTGTTCTCAGCCCTCCATTATACCAAGTAGAAAACACTGAACCATCTTTGGCAGTATAACCGGGTTTATTTTCTACGTTCAATCTGTTTGCCATTGCAGCGCCCAATGCATCAATCCCTGACATCAATAAAGGGTCGAATACATAATTGAAAGGATCTCTATATGGCGCACCTGCCACAACAGCCCCTGCGGGTGCTGTCTGGTGATGATTGTACATGATTTGAGGAACCCATTCTACAAATAACTGTCTTGCCATGTTCTGAGTTTCCTTCAGGTTCAACATAAAGAAATCCCTGTTATTATCGTGGCCGGCATATTTTTGATACAGTACAGGAACAAAGTTGCTCGAGCGCTTCTCCGGAGTTTTTTCCCTCATATACCAATTGGTCACCAATTCTTGTCCATCTGGATTTGCATGAACCAATAGAACAATGGTGTTATCCAAGATATTCTTTGTTTCAGCATCATTTGAAGAGGCCAATAAATAAGCAATCTGAATTAATTGGTGCATACCAACTACCTCTGTCGAGTGCAATCCACCATCGATCCAAACGATACTTTTTCCTTTTTGCGATAGGCTTCTTGCTTCTTCCTCAGTCATTTCAGCCCTTGCCAAACTAGTAGAAATCTTTTTATACTCCTCAAGATTCTGAAGATTCTCAGGGGAACTTACGATCAACATACATTGGTCTCTGCCTTCCTCCGTTTTTCCAATGACCGTATATTTCAAACGATCTGATTGTTGATCTAATTTTTTAAAATAATCTTCGGTTTGAGTGAAGGATGCCAATTGGTAATCATCGCCTATGTTGAACCCAAAATGTTCTTTGGGGCTCGTGATTTGTTGTGCAAATCCGAATTGTACTAAGGCCAATGAAATTAATAGTAACCTGATTAGGTTAAATGAGTTTTTCATATTTCTATTAGGTAATAATTTCTTGCATAAAGATATAAAACCCCGCTTAATTACGGCCAGAAGAGACCTAATTAATCAATTGTTCACAACAATATTACAGTGCTAAATTCTCTTGGATTTTGTATATTTGATTTGATGACATTATTACCATATGATTTTAGTAGCAGATAGCGGATCATCAAGATCAGATTGGATGCTTCATCTTCCAGATAGCAAACCATTACGTTTTAGTACCAAAGGCTTAAATCCTTTTTTTGTTAGCGAGAAAGAAATAGCGGCTATTCTGACAGATGTTCCAGAGATTATTCCATACATCAAAGAAGTTCATGAAGTATATTTTTTCGGTGCTGGTTGTTCTACACCTGATCGAAGAGAGTTAGTTTCGAATGCCCTTACCCAGATTTTCCCAACTTCCTTTATTTCCGTGGAGAGCGATTTATTAGGTTCTGCCTTTGCAACCTTCGGTCAAGGAAAAGGATTAATCTCAAATTTGGGAACAGGCTCGGACATTAGTTTTTATGATGGTGAAAAATTATCTCCCAGTCTTCATGGCAATGGGTACGTGCTTGGAGATGAAGGTTCAGGTGCATGGTTTGGTAAACAGTTGATTACAGCATATCTGTACGAAACAATGCCTAGAGATTTAGCCAGGATCTTCAAAGAATCCCACCCGATTACAAAAGATATCATTATCAAAAATGTCTATCAAAAGGACAGACCAAATGCTTATTTGGCTTCATTTGCTGAATTTATGGCAAATAATAGACAACATCCATATATCGACAACATGCTGAGGAATGGTTTTGATGAATTTGTAAGGACCAATATCATGACCTATCCCAATTTTTGGGAATATGAATGTCATTTTGTAGGACGAATCGCCTATTATTTTGATATTCATTTGAGAGAGGTATGTTCTTTGCACGGGGTAAGGGTTGGCAAAATATTGAGCAGTCCTATCGAACAATTATTCCATTATGTGGTTGATAGAGAACTGAATGTTGAACTTTAAAAATTTTAAACTATGATAATGACCATGATTATGTTGTATACCATGCTTTTTCAGCAACCTACCGTATATGACTATTCTTTCACCTCGATAGACGGAAAGAAAATAAATTTAGCTGATTTCAAAGGGAAACAGTTGCTATTGGTAAACACCGCTTCCAAGTGTGGATTTACTAAGCAGTACAAAGAGCTGCAGGAACTTCATGAGCAGTATGGCGACAAATTGGTTGTCATTGGCTTTCCTTCCGATAATTTCGGAAACCAAGAATACGGCGACAATAAAGAAATTGCTGAATTCTGTGAAAAGAATTTCGGTGTGAATTTTATCCTTTCAGAGAAAGTAGATGTAAAAGGAGATGATCAAACTCCATTGTTCAAATATCTAACAGAAGCTGAAAACCCAGACTTCAAAGGAGACATCAACTGGAACTTTGAGAAATTCCTGATCAACAAAGACGGAAAATTGGTACACCGCTACCGCTCAAAAGTAACTCCACTTGATGAACAAATCACAAAACAGATATTGTAATAACTAATAAAATATTTAGAAGGGCGCTTTTTGGAGCGCCTTTTTTTCGTATCAATGGGATTGTTTTATTTGTTAAGTTTACCGATCTGAAATAATATAGAAAACTGAATAAATGAAGGAAAAAATTAAAAATTATAGTGTTCATTTTGTTAAGGAAATTATTCCCGTAATTGCAGGAATATTAATCGCACTTTTTATTGATAACTGGAATTCTGATAGAAAAGATAAAAATTACATAAATCAAGTACTTACAACAATAAAAAGTGAACTTAAAGGTTCAAAGGAAGATATTAATACAATTATTCCACAACATCAATCATTGATTGATTCCCTTGAATTATATTCAAATAATAAGAACATTTCAATTTTTGATATATTAAGGAAATCTAATGGAATAAATATTCCACAAATTAAGACGAATGCCTGGAAATCTGTTGCTAGTTATAAAATTGATTTAATTGATTTCGATAAAATAACTTTACTTTCTAACATTGAAGATGAAAAAACTACTCTGAATAAAAAAAGTGATTTTTTAATGAGCTTTCTCTATTCGAACATAAATGCCATTGATAAAAATTCAAAATTAACCTTGCAACTCATTCTTAGTGATATTCTTCAAACTGAAAAAACAATGCATAGGAGAATAGAACAATTTGAAACTAGATAAAGTTTTAGAATAAAACTTTGAAAATCCCATAAAATTAAAGGATAGCAATTAACGCTATCCTTTTTTATTACTATCCATAATCCTTTCAGCAAAATCCCTGATTTATGTTTTCTTATTAGGCTTTAACTTATACCTGATAGGGGACTTGTTCCACTCTCCGTCCTCTTTCATTCGGACCTCGTTCGGACCTTGTTCGGGTGTTTTCCGAAGCAGCTCCGAACGAGGTCCGAACAAAGTCCGAACAAGAGACGAATGAGAGTAGAACGAAAGTTAGATATGAGATATGAGATATGAGATTTGAGAATGAGATGAATTGCATAAAGACATCAGTCAAAAGGCAAAAAAGAGACTAGAGTGGGATGGATTTTAAATAAAATGGTAAGGCAAGGCATGATTTGCCTCAAACAAATGTGTAAATGCAAGGCAATACTGTACTTAAATTGATGTTGAAATACAAGGCAAGGTTTTAACCTACAGTTCTATGCCGTAATAGCATGCTCTGCATCTGGGTTCATAGCTTTCTTTTTCGCCAAGAAGTACCCTTGATTCATTTTGTTGTAGTCTGTAGGAATAATTTGCTGGGGCTCCGCATTGAACGCATACTGCGTGGACCTTTGTAACGTCTTCAGCAATGGCCATAAGATTTGGTATCGGACCAAAAGGTTTACCAAGGTAATCCATGTCCAGTCCTGCGACGATGACACGGATGCCACGGTTAGCCAATTCAACACACACATTGGGCAATTCCTCGTCGAAGAACTGTGCCTCATCGATCCCAACAACTTGGGTGGCAGAACTCAACAACAAAATAGCAGATGAATGAGAAACTGGAGTTGAAGGAATGGAATTGCTGTCATGGGAAACTACTTCATTCACTCCATAGCGGATGTCGATCTCAGGTTTAAATATTTCCACAGGAAGCTTCGCGAATTGAGCACGTCTCAATCTACGGATAAGTTCTTCAGTCTTTCCCGAAAACATGGATCCACAGATAACTTCGATACTGCCGATAGGTCCGCGTCTGTTCGGAAAATTATGTTCAGAAAACAACATCATGGTGGTAAATATTTATACTAAAATCCCTGTTTTGGAAGTTTTATATATTATAAAATTCTTGACTAATATAGGTTACGAATATCGAAATTTAATCTTATTTTTGGTTTAAAGAGAATCGATAAAAAGATAAACAGGGTGTCAATCAGTCCGTTTATTTTTTTATTTTACAATTGATAAAAATAAAATTTTCAATCTATACACACATAACATGGCTTATTCAGATCAGAATATCTTAGGGAAAATTGGGGATCTATTGTTGGAAATCAACGAACAATATGCAGGCTTGGAAAAAGATAAATTAGGTGATAGAAAAGCAGATATCCTATTGCTATCTGCTCAAGCCAAATACCTTGCTGCACATTTGGACGCTTTGGCAACGATGCAATCCTCTGTAACGACCAATTTATTAAACTCCAATCAAGAGGACCAGAAAAACAAAGAATCAGAAGAAACATTTACTCCTCCGGTTGAACATGATGATCAAGAAGCAGATGAGCAACCTGTTGAGGAAGAAATCCAAGAAGTTGAAGAAACTAAAATAACTGAAGAGACTAAGCAGCCTGAGAAAGCTCAAGAAATCGAAAAGCCTTTTATTGAAGAATACGACGAGGAGCAACCAGAGACTTCTCCATATGAAAAATCAGACAGACAGGACGAAGAGGTAAGAAAAGAAGAAAAAGAAGAGTTGGTAGAAGAGCCTGAAGAAGCTGAAGAGAGAGAAGTAGAAAAAGAGGAGGCAGAACCTGAAGAAGATAAAAAAGTAGAAGAAGTAAATGATTTCAAAGATTTCAATATTTCTTCTAATCCAGTTCACACCGAATCATCAGGATACACCTCGGTGACTTCTAAATATGAAGCAGAACAAGAGAAATCTAATGCTGAGGAAGTAAAAGTAGAGGAAGTTCAGCCTGAGCCGGTTGTCAATGAGGTGGTCATCGAAAAGAAAGAAATCGTTGTTGAGCCCGAGCCTGAAAAAGAAGTGACCTTGAATGATCTTGCAAAACAAGCAGAGGTGAAGCCTAGTCGTCCATTGACATTAAATGAGCTTATTCAGCAACAAAAGAAAGCTGGAATGACCAATGCCAATCAATTTAATACTTCTCAGCCACAAGACCGTTCTGGAGAGCGAATTGGCGACCTAAAAATTGCGGTAAGCTTAAATGATAAATTGTTGTTCATTAAAGACCTATTCAATGGTTATAGTTTGGCTTATTCAGAAGCTATCGAGCTGTTGAACAGATTCGATAATTTTGGAGAAGCAGATGCGTTCTTGCAATCAAACTATGCCTTAAAGAACAATTGGGCTTCGAAACCACAAACAGTGGACAAATTGTATGCAATTTTAAGAAAGAAATATATATAAAATAGATTATATAAAAAATAAAGGCCGTTTCATTGAAGCGGCCTTTGTTTTTTATTCTTTTACAGGTCAAATTTGATCCAATGAGTTCCTTCATGGCCATAAACAAAGTATTTTGACTGTATGATTTCGGCAAGGATTTCAGTGTCCAGCAGGAAGTCTTCTTTATGTTTAGCAAATTCAGGTTTTTGGACAACAAAAACATTGTTGCTGCTAACGGCTTTATAGTCGCTGTACTGGCCATTTAGCAATTCTGGCAATGCACCCAAGAAAGATGGAGAATCGTTGATAAAGATCAGTATTTCGGTGTTCTCAGCTTCTTTTACCAAAGGGTTGTTCTGTGCTCCGGCAATTTCACTGATTTCTTCCAAATAAGAAGGATCAGCATTTGGTTGCGACATGTCAACAATTTCAACCATTGGTCTGTTCTCTATTTGGATGAATTTCAATTTGTGGATGATGATATTGATTTCTTCTTCCAATAATTCGAATTTTTCAGGTTCGGATTGTTGTAATTCATTTGCAATAGCAGTATAGTGTTTCAGTTGATTCATTATTTTGAAAATTATCCTGCAAAGGTAATCAAGCTGGTCAAAAGAGCCAAGCGATTGTCGAGATTCGTAAATAATTCGTAATTTGGGGACTGAAATTTAAGAAGAATATTATGTTTGATAAGTTATTTGAAGCGCAACAGAAAGCTCAGGAAATTAAATCGAGATTAGACCATATCTCAGTTTCAGGTGAAGCTGAGGGCGGTAAGGTACGTGTTGTATCTACAGCCAATAAGGAAATAAAAGAGATTCAGATAGATCCGGAATTTTTCAAGGATGCTGACAAAGAGGAGATTGAGGAATTGTTGGTCGTTGCATTGAATAAAGCATTGGTTCAGGCTGAAAATATTAGCCAAACAGAGATGCAAGCAGCGTCACAAGACCTTTTGGGAGGCCTAGGTGGACTAGGGAACTTATTCGGAAAATAAAAAATAAATATTGATATGAAAGTTACTTACTACGGACAGTCATGTGTGGAGTTTGATATTGATGGGACCAAGGTATTGTTGGATCCTTTCATCAGTTATAACCCTTTGGCAAAGGACATCAAAGTTGCAGATATAAAACCTGATTATATCTTTTTGAGCCATGCCCACCAAGATCATGTCGCTGATATGTACAGCATTCAGCAACAGAGTGGGGCTACAGTTGCGACGATAGTGGAAACTGCTGCTTGGGTCAGGAAACAGGGTGTGCCAGACGACAAAGTAATTGAATATAACTTGGGTGGTACATTAGACTTGCCTTTCGGTAAGGTTAAGATGGTATTTGCTGCCCACAGTAATAGCACTGTTGATGGTGAATATGCTGGCTTCCCAGTTGGATATGTTTTCTTTTTGAAAGGGAAAACGGTCTATTTTGCTGGAGATACGGCTTTGACCATGGAAATGAAGCTGTTGGAACGCCACAACATTGATTGGGCCCTGTTACCTATTGGGGGACACTATACCATGGATGTGGATGATGCGATCATTGCTGCAGAATTTGTTAACTGCAAAAATGTAATGGGAATTCATTATGATTCATTTCCTCCAATCAAAATCAACCACGAGGAGGCTATGAAAAAATTCAATGAAGCTGATGTTTATCTAGCATTGCCAAAAATCGGTGAGAGTATCGACATTTAAAAAAACATTATAAATAAAGAAGCCACATTGATTAAAATGTGGCTTTTTATTTTCAGTAAAGTGTTGTTATTAGTTAGCTACACTTTTAGATCTGTTGATGTGGAATAATACTAGATCGTCAATAGGAGAGCGAAGGATTTTACCAACTTTCATTCCATATTGAGCAGCTTTTTCTTCCAATACGTTTCTGAAGTTGTAACCTACAGAACCGATACAGTTGAAAGTGTAAGACTGATAATCTGGGTATTTGCTCACCAAGTTATTGAAGAATGCTTCGAACGCATCGTCAACAATTTTGCGAGTATATTCAATATTTACGTTATTGTCGTAAACGAATTTGCTGAAACTAGCGCAGAAGCGGTTAGCCAAAGGTTTAGTATAAACATTGTCCATGATTTCGTCTGGGGTAAGTTTATAGGTGTTGAAGAATACTTCAGCAACATCTTTTGGCATCAAACCTCTGATAAAGTCTACCAATAATTTTTTACCGATAAAGCTACCAGAACCTTCATCGCCTAAAATATAAGCAGCAGAATCGATGTTATGCGTGATATCTTTTCCATCATAGATACAAGTATTTGTACCCGTACCTAGGATTGCTGCGAAACCTGGATTTGTACCTAATAATGCGCGTGCAGCTGCAAGTAAGTCATGACCTACTTCAACTTTAGAATTTGGGAAAACTGCCTGGATAGCATCTTCAACAATCTTTGCCTTTTCTTCGTTATGTACACCAGCACCATAATAATTTACCTCGCTGATTTTATCAAATGGAATATCTTGAGGTAGTCCTTTTTTAAGGGATGCAATAATGTATTCGCTATCTACAAAATAGGGGTTGTAACCCTCGGTGTTGAAGTAAATCTTCTTGTTGTTATCATCTAACAAACACCAGTTTGTTTTTGTAGACCCTCCATCTGCAATTATTATCATTATTTATAAATTTAGTTTTAAAGTAACTTGTTTTTTCGTTTTACAATGGTATTGTTGTAGTTCAAATCCCAAAATACGGTATTTATTAATAAAAATAAGAATTTTTATTTGATATAATAAAAGAAATTGAAGGGTTAGGGAAGATAATTAAAAATAAAAACCTTATAATACTTTGATTATAAGGTTTTTATAGTTTTATTTTAATTTAAAATACTTAGTGTATTTTTTACAATTAGTTTATGGGTTAATGTGCTCCTTCAGCTTCAATTTCATCAATTGCAATTCCTTGTTTAGCCAAGAATTTGCGAACCAAAACTGCAAACACAATAATATACACAAATCCGATCGCTGGAACTAGGTACGAATTATGGATTCCAATAATATCTGAAAGTTTTCCTTGAATAGGAGGGATGATACCACCACCCAAGATCATCATGACCAAGAATGCTGAACCTTGCTCTGTATATTTGCCCAATCCTACGATCGACAGACTGAAAATTGAACCCCACATAATAGAACAAGCTAATCCTCCAGCCAAGAACGAATAGATCGCTACAGTTCCTGAAGTCAATAATCCTACAATCATAGCCAATAATCCAAATGTTCCGAAGATCACCAAGGTGCGAACTGGCTTTTCTTTACTCAAGAAGAATGCTCCGATCTGAATAATTACACAGATTACGAAATAATAAAGAACCGACATGTCAAATCCAGCCAATGAATTAACTCCAATAATGATGGAGAAAGCTACAAGGGGAACGATGATAGTCAGTAATTGTTTTTTTGATTTTGTAAGGTTGAATGCTGTAATAGCACCTGCCCATCTTCCGATCATCATACCGCCCCAGTACATAGAAACATAAGGTGTAATCTGTGATGATTGAAGTTTTCCAAATTCTTCCAGGGTCAATAACTCACCTAAGTTACTTCCGATAGCTACTTCGATACCTACATATATAAATAAGGCTAGCATACCTAATACCAATTGTGGATATTTCATGGCACCCCATCCTTCAGGATTTTTCTTAGCGCTATTATAAGAGAATAGAAGTCCGAAAACAATTACTGCCAATGCTCCCAATAACCAAAGCATGCGTTTTATTTCCAAATCATGAGTCAAATCTTTGATTTGTGTCAATAAGTTTTGGTCATTGTTAAGAGCAGCTTGCTCTTTAAGGTCTTGGATATGTATTGCTGTATCAGATTTGTAACTGGTGAATACCGGGATAAAAGCACATAACAACAAGATTGTCATAATAATCAATGTTGTTCTTGCTTTGTTAGCCGGTTCCATTGGTTCGAGGTTGAATCCTGCTGGTACTTTTTTGGAGAAGTGGAACAATCCTGCTGCTAGGATAAATAGTAAACCTACACCTATATACAGGTACACGACTTTGTTCAAAGGTAAGTTTGCGATTTCGGCATCAGATATTGTTTCAAAGGTTCCAAAAAGAGCGAATCCTACGATCAATGGGCCGATTGTTGTTCCCAATGAGTTGACACCTCCGCCAAGATTGACACGAGACGCACCCGTTTTAGGATCCCCCAGGAGTACTGCGAAAGGATTTGCTGCGGTCTGTTGGAGTGAGAATCCCAAGGCAACGATGAACAATCCGATAAGCATTCCTGTGTAGACGTTTACTTCTACTGCTACGATCATTGCAGCAGCTCCCAATGCGGAGAACAATAGTCCATAAACAATACTTCTTTTATATCCCCATTTTCCTACTAGGTCCTTTCCAGACAATGTTCCGAAAATAAATAATAGGAGCGCCCCTATGTAATAAGCGGAGTAGAAGGCAAAATCAATAAGTTGAGATTGAAATTGGTCAAGGTGAAAGTAATTTTTACAGAACGGAATAAAAACGCTGTTTCCAGCAGCAATAAATCCCCAGAAAAAAAACACCACGATTAAGGTGTAAAGTGCTGGGTAGTTTGTGTTTGTTTGTTGGTTATTCATAAAAATATGATCTGACTTTATGATTTAATCGTACAAATAAAGAATTTTTTTTTGATTTATAAAGATTTTCAAATGTTGCTAAAACATTTTACTTACTTTAAGCGTTAGCTATTAAACTATAAATAGAAAAAAAGTCATAAAATTCTTTTGAATTTACAATAGTTATTTTTTTCTTTGTGGCGGTTCTATAAATTTATCTTTCGGGAAGCTAGTATAAAATCTCTATAGATTTAGTTACCCAATAAGACATATGAAGTTTATGTATTAGCTGAGAGATATTTTTCAATAAAAGTAAAAATCCTTAAAAAAATCATATTTTAATATTAATGGATATTAATGAATTGAATACGAAGCTCGTGTCTGAATTGCGCGAGATTGCGAAAGTTCTAGGTATTGCCGATTCTGAAAAGCTTAGAAAACAAGAATTAATTGATCGTATTTCGGAAATAGCCAAGGAGTCACAACAAGATGACTCAGCAGAGACAGTTGATGTTGATGCGGACAAGGCGGGAGAGCGAACAAGAAAGCGTGTGCGTACGGTGAAGGTAGCAGAGCCTGTTGCTGTCGGAAGAAACCGAGTTACGAGTGAAGAAGATCAGACAAAAATTGAATTCACGAGTAAGCCAGCAGATCCAGTTGCATCTGAATCCCCAACAGTTTCTACCCCTGAACCCGCTCCTAAAGCATCCACTCCAACAGATTTTGATAATGTAATTGTAAATGAAGGTGTATTAGAAATCATGGCCGATGGTTATGGCTTCTTGAGATCTTCAGACTATAACTACTTGACATCTCCGGATGATATTTATGTATCTCAGTCACAGATCAAATTATTTGGTTTAAAGACCGGGGATAATGTTAGAGGATGTATCCGCCCTCCAAAAGAAGGCGAGAAATATTTTCCTTTGGTTCGTGTAGAGGCTATCAATGGTCAGGACCCTGCAGAGGTTAGGGACCGTGTTCCATTTGACTACTTGACTCCATTGTTTCCAGATGAGAAATTGAACTTGGATTTAGGTCCAGGTAACTATTCGACAAGAATCATGGATTTGTTTACCCCAATCGGTAAAGGACAACGTGGTCTTATCGTTGCACAACCTAAGACTGGTAAAACCAACTTGTTGAAAGAAGTAGCGAATGCTATTGCTAAAAATCACCCAGAGGTTTATTTGATCATCCTATTGATCGATGAGCGTCCTGAGGAGGTTACTGATATGGCGAGAAGCGTACGCGCAGAGGTTGTGTCATCTACATTTGATGAGCCAGCTGACCGCCATGTTAAAATTGCGAACATTGTCTTGGAAAAAGCAAAACGTATGGTTGAATGTGGTCATGATGTTGTAATCTTATTGGATTCCATCACAAGATTGGCCCGTGCATACAATACTGTAGCTCCGGCTTCTGGAAAGATCCTTTCTGGTGGTGTGGATGCAAATGCATTGCATAAACCAAAACGTTTCTTTGGTGCAGCGAGAAATATCGAAAATGGTGGTTCATTGACGATCTTGGCAACAGCATTAACAGAAACAGGTTCGAAAATGGACGAAGTGATCTTTGAAGAATTTAAAGGTACTGGTAATATGGAACTTCAATTAGACCGTAAGTTGTCTAACAAACGTATCTTCCCTGCTATCGATCTTACAGCTTCAAGTACAAGACGCGACGATCTATTGGTAGACCGCGAAGAATTGCAACGTCTATGGGTGTTGAGAAACCATTTAGCAGACATGAATTCACAAGAAGCTATGGAGTTCTTATTGACTCAAATGCGTGGCACAAAATCAAACTCAGAATTTTTAATTAGTATGAATGGCTAAAAAGCCATCATAAATTGATATTTTTAAGCCATCTTTGCATAAAAGATGGCTTTTTTTTATGAAGAAATACATACCTAATACTATTACCTCACTTAATTTGTTTAGTGGCTGTATCGGAACAGTGATGGTGCTGAATCAAGAATATCTATTGGCTTTCTACTGTGTATTAGCCTCTGGTATTTTTGACTTCTTTGATGGTATGTCTGCAAGAGCCTTACATGTCAAGTCGCTCATCGGGAAAGAATTGGATTCCCTGGCAGATGTGATCAGCTTCGGCTTTTTGCCTGGTGCGATAATTTTCACGATGCTTCAAGATACTACAGCAAACCCGTATCTTCCATATTTAGGATTTATAATTACTGTTTTCTCAGCTCTGAGATTGGCAAAATTCAATATCGATACGCGACAGACAACGGATTTTATCGGTGTTAACACGCCAATGAACACTTTTTTTATTGTTTCCCTACCATTTATTGCAGAAAGTTATCCTGCATTAAAAAACACATGGATATTGTTCGCAATTGCTATCGTTTCTAGTTTATTGCTGGTTTCTGAAATCAAATTGTTCTCCATGAAATTAAGTAGCCTAAGTTGGGATATCAATAAATATAAATATCTGTTTTTGATGGTCAGTGTCGTGCTTCTATTCTTATTGAAGTTTTTAGCATTGCCTATTATATTGCTGCTCTATATATTATTCTCCTTCATTCATTTTAGGACGGTTAAGTAAGATTTTTTATTCTCATTATGTAGTGGGGGATAGGGAGGCTGGAATACCGTATGATAATAAATCTTATGTTAAATAGGATTGTTATTTAATTATTTTTAGTGGCGGGGGGGAAACCAAGGACCGCCTTTCGACTACGCTCAAGGACCACCTTTCGACTCCGCTCAAGGACCGCCTTTTTTATAAAGATTCTTGGTAGGTTTTAAGTTCGGCCATTGCCAGTTCGAAGTCTTTTTTGATATTCACAAAAAGGTCTTTTATTGCATTGAACGGTTCTTGGTTAGCACCTGCATCTTCGAGTTCTTGGAATTTTAATCTCAATTCAGTTGCGCCAAGGTATTGCATTGTAGGCTTAATATGGTGAGCTTTGGCTTTTATTTCTGCGTGATTTTGAGCTTGTACGGCATTTTCTAGGTCATTAAAGTCCTGTACACCTTGTCCAAGATACATTGGGATCATCTGTTTGATGATTTCCTTGTTGTTCATCATGCTTTCCTCGAGAGCATCAACATCAATAATTTGATAAGGTTTCATTTTTAGAAATATTAACTTTTAGAGGGTCCTTAGATTCATCAAGTAGTTCTTTATTTGTTTTCTTAAAAATTGGATGAATGTAATCTGCAGCTATTTCCGCTAATGGAATTAATGTAAAATTTCTTTCTTGAATATAGGGATGGGGTACTTGAAGATCTTCACTGTGAATTATATCATTATTATAGTATAGGATATCGATATCGATTACCCGAGATCCCCAACGTTGGCCTCTAATTCTTCCTAGAACGAGTTCGATTTTGAGGATGTCTTGCAGGACTCTTTGGGCTGAAAGTTCTGTTTCAACAGCAATTACTTGATTGAGAAAGATTGGTTGATCCTCCACTCCCCATGCTTCGGATTCATAAACTTTTGAAGTCAGTGTGATTTTGCCAATTCTCGATTCAATTTCAATGATGGCGTCCTTCAGTTGTTTAATTGGATTCCCAATATTAGCCCCTAATAGTAGGTAAACTGTATTCATGAGTTTAATATATGAATAGTTTATGATAATCGGAATAATAGCTTAAATTTACGACACTACAAAAAATAAAGTTATATGAGATCATTTTTTAAATATGTGCTCGCTACGATCACAGGTATTATAATTTGCAGTATCCTGATGTTTTTTATCATGATCGGAGTTATCAGCATGATGGTGAGTTCGGTTGGTACCAAAACTGAAACTGTAACAGCGAGTAATTCTGTTCTAATGATAAACCTAGACCATGAGATTACGGAGAAAACGGAGGCTAATCCCTTTGAGGGCTTGGATGTTCCTGGATTTGCCAGTACCCGTAGCCTAGGTCTTAATGACATTGTTTCAAGAATCAAGGCTGCGAAAACAGATTCAAATATTAAAGGTATTTATTTGAATGTTTCAGGTACAGGTACAGGGTTCGCGACGATGAAAACCATTCGTGAAGCATTGTTGGATTTTAAGACTTCAGATAAGTTTATAATTGCATATAGCGATGTTATGAGTCAAAAAGGATATTATATCAACTCAGTGGCTGATGAGGTTTATTTGCATCCACAAGGGTCACTTGATTTCAGAGGTCTTGCTTCATCGGTAATGTTTTTTAAAGAGGGGTTGGATAAGTTGGGCATCGACATGCAGGTTTTGAAAGTTGGTACCTATAAAAGTGCTGTAGAACCATTTATTATGAATAGCATGAGCGAAGCGAATAAAGAACAAGTATCTTCATATTTAAACAGTATTTACAATACTTTTCTTACGGATATTTCCAATACTAAAAAAATCTCCCAAGATAGTTTAAAAAGCATAGCGAATGGGTATTTGATTCGCGAGCCTGAGGATGCTAAGAAATATGGTTTTGTGACTGACTTATTATATAAGGATCAGGTAATAGCAAAAATAAAGGAAAAGATTGGGGTTGATGAGAAGAAAGATATTCCTTCAGTATCATTAATTGATTATAAAAACAAGGCGAATGCTGGAGAAGCAGGTGGCGATCGAGTTGCAGTATTGTATGCTTATGGAGAGATTGTGGATGGTGAAGGTATGGAAGGTCAGATCGGTGGTGATAAACTATCAAGGGAATTAAGGGATTTGCGTAAGGATGATAAGGTCAAAGCGATTGTATTGCGCGTAAATTCGCCAGGTGGTTCTGCGCTAGCTTCGGAGTCTATCTGGAGAGAGGTTGATTTAGCGAAAAAAGTAAAGCCTGTTGTAGTTTCTATGGGTGACTATGCTGCATCAGGAGGTTATTATATCTCTGCGGCTGCAGATTCTATCTTTGCTGATCCTGCAACATTGACTGGATCAATAGGTGTATTTGGATTGATTCCTAGTTTCCAAAAGTTATTCAATGAAAAATTGGGTATTCATTTTGAAGCGGTTAAGACTGCAAAATTTGCTGATATGGATGTTGATATGGACAGGCCATTGAGTGAGGAGGAAAAGGGAATTATCCAAGGCGGAGTAAACAAAATCTATCAAGTATTCTTAAAAAGAGTAGCTGATGGCCGTAAGATTGATGTTGCACAGGTGGATAGCATTGGTCAAGGCCGTGTATGGACTGGTGAACAGGCGGTTAAATTGAAGTTGGTCGATAGAATCGGGACATTGGATCAAGCTATTGCTGCTGCTGCCAAGAAAGCGAATCTTGAGAATTACAGGATTTCAGAATATCCTAGAGCGAAGGATCCATTTGAATCTATCTGGTCAACTTCGAAAGATAAAATCAAGCTGTGGTTATTGGAAGATGAATTGGGTGATTATGCAAAATACCTCAGTGAAATGAAGCGAATTAGCCAACAATCGGGCATCCAAGCAAGGATTCCGTATCTTGTTGAAATATATTAAATTTAAAAGGCGTTGATAAGAATTTTTGAATCAGCGCCTTTTTTATATCTTTAAACTCTAAAATCAACCGGAAATAAAAAAATAACATGAAAACTATCGACGATTTAAATTTCAAAGGAAAGAAAGCTTTAATTAGAGTTGATTTCAATGTTCCATTGGACGACGATTTCAATATTACTGATGATAACCGTATCCAAGGGGCATTACCAACTATTAAAAAGATCTTAAAAGACGGTGGTTCCGTTATCTTGATGTCACATTTAGGAAGACCAAAAGATGGACCTACCGATAAATATTCACTTAAACACATTGTAGATTACCTTTCTAAGGTATTAGACGTAGACGTTCAGTTTGCTGATGACTGCATTGGTGAACAAGCTGTTGAAAAGGCAAAAAACCTGGAGCCTGGCCAAGTTTTATTATTAGAGAACTTGAGATTCCATAAAGAAGAGGAAAAAGGTGACCGTGATTTCGCTAAGAAATTAGCTGATCTAGGAGATGTGTATGTAAATGATGCCTTTGGTACTGCACACAGAGCACACGCTTCTACTGCAATCATTGCGGAGTTTTTCCCTGACAACAAGTACTTTGGCTATTTAATGGCGAAAGAAATTGAAAATGCTGAGAAGATAATGAACAAACCTGAGCGTCCATTTACAGCAATTATGGGTGGTGCAAAGGTTTCTGATAAGCTAGAATTGATCGAAGCATTATTGGATAAAGTTGATAACTTGATTATCGGCGGTGGTATGGCTTATACATTTGTGAAAGCTCGCGGTGGCGAAATCGGAAAGTCATTGGTTGAACTTGATAAATTAGACCTAGCAAATGAATTAGTTAAGAAAGCTGATGAAAAAGGAGTGAACTTGGTATTGCCTACGGATGCTCAAATTGCTGATCGTTTTGCTAATGATGCTGAAGTTTATGATGGTCCAAACGATGAGATTCCAGCTGACAAACAAGGCTTAGATATTGGTCCTGAATCGTCTCAACACTTCAAAGACGTTATTATGGCATCTAATACTTTGCTATGGAACGGTCCGATGGGTGTATTTGAGATGGATACTTTCGCAAAAGGTACTAAAGCGGTTGCAGATGCTGTAGTTGCAGCAACTGAGCGCGGTGCATTTTCATTGATCGGCGGTGGTGATTCTGCTGCAGCTGTTTCTAAATTCGGTATGACAGAGCATGTTAGTTATGTGAGTACTGGCGGTGGTGCTTTGTTAGAATACATGGAAGGAAAAACACTTCCAGGTGTGAAGGCGATAATAGACTAGACAAAAATAGTTTCCTCATCCCAGGATGAGAAATGTCACGCATGTCGTGAGATAGAAGGCGAATTTTGGGGGGTAAAGTTACGGTAAGCGGAAACTTTATTCTACAGAATTCGCCTTTTTTTGTTAAAAGGGCAGGGGGTGTAACAAATATGCCACACCGATGGCGTTGGTGTTGGAGGTGATTTTCAAATCTATAGATATGGCATGCCTACGGCATTTAAGAGATATTTCATGCCTACGGCATTTAACCCCGATGGGGTTTTTGCGATGTATGGACGTATTTTTTTCTATAATAGTGACACCTTCTATAATAGTAACACCCCTCTGGGGTTGGAAGGCTTTGCATATCCGTTCTATAATAGTTGCACTCCAACAGGGTTGAGTGGTGTGATATTTCAGTTCTATAATAGTTACACCCTCTGGGGTTGGAAGGCGTTGCATATCCGTTTTATAAAAGTTAGACTTCTTTGGGGTTTGGATTGCGTCCTATATCCCTTCTATAATAGACACCATACCAATTCTTATGTCTTATGTCTTGTGTCTTATGTCTAAAGATTTCACTAATAGCTATAATTAAAACTAAAGCTTGGTACAATCTTTTGTTTTGCGCTTGGGTGGTTTATATAGCTTAATTTGGCACCTATTCCAAAGTCAGGGAGTACATATTTAAACATATTGAAGTCTGCGGAGAGTCCAATTCCGTAGGATATGGGTTGCCCTTTGCTGTCTTGGATGTTTTGATAGTCTGCGAATACATAGCCATGGAAGCGTTTGATATAGGCTAATTGACCTATTGTCCAATCGGGGTAGGCGATAGGGAAGCGGTAGTTCAGCAATAAGGTGTTATCGACTCTTGGGGAGTCGAAATGAGCATAGCCACTGACCATTGGGATGTCATAAGATCCTAGGTATCTGCCATCGTTTTTCTGGTATGATAGTCTTGCTTGGAAGCCGTGGTTGGTAAAAAATCCAGGGAAATAAAAGTTTGTACGGACAGCAAATAGATAACCTTTTAGGTCATTTTCAAACGGGACATGCCTGTAAATAACATTGATATTCTGCCCCCATTTTGGTACTAGGTCCATTTGGCTTCGACGCGAGTTGCTGTTGAAAAAGATTTGATAATTTAAAGGGAAAGCGATTTCATCTATAAATCCTTTAAGTGTTGGTAGAGTTAAATTATATCTTTTTTGATAGGATGTGCCGACATTAAAGCCGTAACTATAGTTTGTTTTACCACGATAAATGCTCAGAGGAATTTGCATTTCAAGGCTGTAAACATGTTCTCTGTAATCAAATTTTGTGTATTCGTCTTGGGTATTTTGTTTCTTCGCATAGCCGATCTGACCTCGATTTTGGTAAGAAAAGTTGAATTTAGGATAGTATTTCTGGTAAGAAATTTCTGCTGAATAGATGTCTTTTTCGATTTCCAGATCATATTCATATCCTAATTTCAGCTGTGTTGTGTTCAATAGATCATTGGCAATCCAGAAGATTCCAGGTCTGTAATTGTCGAAATTTTCAAAGTTATTGCTACTTAAGCTGAGGCTATGAAAGTTGAAAAAGTGGCTTAATGGGTTGTAATTTTTAACTTCAAATTCAGAATTATTTAAGTCTTTGTCGGTTGGAATCCATGGTTCAACATGGCGATCTAGTAAAGGTTGTACTTCAAATTTCGGGTTGATTTCGGTTCCAATTACCTGAGTTGAATCCAGAATTGATGCTTTATATCCATTATAAACATACTCATTATAGAGTAAATTTTGATCATTTCCTGGGCTAGGGTAGAAGGCTCCAAAGGCAGAATTTGATATTTTGTAGATCTTTTTTTCGTCAAATGAATAACGGTATATGTTGTCGATTTTTTCGAATTGTGCTTTAAAGACAAGGTCATTTCCTAGATAAATGGGTCTTTGAAATTCCTGATTTGACCATGGGAACAGGGGAGAAACAGCACCTGAAGTGAGGTCTATTTCAAGAATATTTGTGCCTTTTGGGCCTATTCCTATACCTACAATTTTAGTTTCTTGAGCGTTTATGTTAGGCTGTTGGAGGAAAATTCCGTCTTCAAATTCGACTATTTTTTTAGTTTCTTTGGTTAAACGGTCGATATATAAGAGGCTAGAGACGTTATTTTCATCTACATGGACTACGTATACCTTTTGAGAATTTGGGCTCAATATAGGGCTGTAAAATCGAGAATTTTTGCTGAGCGTGCTGATTTTATCGTTTATTAGGTCTAAAATCCTTATGATATTAAACGTTTGTTTTCCAAATCTCGCGTTTTTCCTGATCTCATCCCATACCAAAAAGTTGTCATTTACATGAAAATAAGGAGTCAATTGGTAACCGATTTTGACCAAAGTTTCGTGTTTTCCGTCTTTTATTTTTCTGATTTCTGAGATGAATTCTGGAGATTGGACCAGTGTAAAAATTGATTTTGAAGAGTTGGTTTGAGGCAGAAAATAGTTGGTATAATACCTTTCTTTCTCTTCAATTATAGGTTGGAATTCTGATTTAACTTCGGTGGATTTCCATTCAGATTTTATGGAGTCCATGGTTGCTTTGTACAGTTTTGAACTGTTCATATTCGTGTACTTTTTAAGGGCGATATTGAAGTTAAATGGACGCAATAAATTAGCCCTCATATTGTCCATGATTTCCTCCTTCACCCCATACCCAAAATGATTGGTCAAGTAGGTATTCATGGTATAGCCTGTGGTATAGTAGGAGGGGGTGATATCTTTGAATGAACCGAGGATATTTTTGCTGAAGGTGTACTCTTTTCCGGAAAGTTCATTGGTCCGAAGAGGCATGATCCATGCGCTGCTTCGTCCTCTTCCCCCTGTTGAAAATTGAGTTTCAATTGAAACTGCATCACCTTCAAAGTACCAAGCTGGCAGGTGTAGACCATATAGGGCAAAAGCTAATTGTTGGAAAAATGGACCTTGAATTTTACCTGTCAATTTGTCAAATTGGGCTACATGTCTTAGTTCATGTTGAACCAAATTAGGAAGCCATTCTGTGTTGTCACTTGCGGGTCCGGGAGTAGAAAATGCTTCTACTTTTCTAGGAGCAAGCTGAGCAAAACCATTCTGTTCAATATGTTTTTCATGAAGAATTATCGAGATTTTTTTTGGAACTCTTTTTAAATCTTGGCTTGAGTTTTCTATCATACCATCAATTTGATGGGCGAGGAGGGAAGCTGATTTTTCAAACTCAACCGGAAAGATGAGCTGAAATTTTTTATGATTTATTTGTCTCCATTTGACGTTAGAAGGCGCTTGTTCGTTGTCAATTATCTGAGATTTTAATGAATATGAATTTATTATTACAATAAATAGTGTTAAAGTACTGATAAATAATAATTTATTAACATTAAAATCCTTTAAAAATTGCATATGCTAAAAATATTAGTATAAAATTGATTGAATTGTTTAATTTAAGGTTTTATTGAATATTGTAATATATTGAAATATAGATATATATGCTGATTTCATTTTTTCTTAAATTATGCGTTAAAATGGTTAATAAATTATATTTTATCACTTAAAAGTGACTTAAATTACCTTTGTTGTTTTGCTTTGTAAATGTACTCTAATTTGTTAATAAATTCAAAATTTTATCGCTCTAGCCTTCAGAAAACTCAATGATCAAATTTTGAGTTTTTTTATTCTATCAATTAAGTCAATATTCCTCCATAAAAATTAGAGTTATGGTTTGGGTTTAGTACGTCGAAAGTTTTTTGGTAAATTTTTGTAAGCTTAAATAGCGCCTTTGGATTGATTAGTAAAATGAGAGATTTTATTGACCATAATACAAGGGAATTTTGGATTTAATAATTATGACAATATGGCATATTGTTGTGATTTAGGAAAGGTTGTTTTTCTAGTTATAAATAGGTGTTAATCATTCATTAAAAATTAATTATATTATTATGTTAAAAAAAACGACTTTTGCACAAACGATTTTTGGACCAATGTAGGATTGTAAAAATAAAGGAGGCGTATGGAAGAATTAGCAATGCTTGTAGCACATGTTGAGGAATTGATTGAACGTGGTGATCAGACCGAGCTTGCGGATTATTTGAACGAACTGAATATTTCGGATGTTGAAGAATTGATCGATGAGCTTCCTGAATATGGTCCTTTATTTATGGAAACCTTAAGTCTAAAAAGAGCGGTCAATGTGTTCCGTATTTTAGACTTCCCCACCCAAGAAAGAATCCTAAAAAAATTACCTGCTTCATTGATTCGAGAGCTCTTGAATGAGATGCCTCCCGATGACCGTACTTCCTTCTTCTCCGAGCTGAAAGGTGATGTCGTAAAACGGCTAATTATTCTCTTGACACCGGAGGAAAGAAAAGAGGCTTTATCATTACTTGGATATCCTGAAGATTCAGTCGGCCGACTGATGACTCCCGACTATATCACTGTCAAAGAACATTGGACCATGCCAAGAGTATTGGACCACATCCGAAGATATGGATCTGCTTCTGAGACGATCGATGTTTTGTATGTTATCGATTCGGATGGTAAGTTGGTTGATGACGTTAAGATCAAGGACATTCTATTGGCCGAGCCGGATACAAAAGTTGAGGACCTTATCGACAACCGCTTGATCTCATTGCATGCTGACGATCCGCAAGAAGAGGCGGTAACGATTTTCCGTATGAACAATCGCGTTGCTCTTCCGGTTGTTGACGAACAGGACATCATGCTGGGTATCGTAACGATTGATGATATCCTTTGGGTAGCGAATGAAGAGTATACAGAAGATATGCAACGTATGGGTGGTACCGAGGCTTTGGATGAACCATACCTTGATGTTTCGATCTGGCACCTTGTGAAGAAAAGAGCGGGTTGGCTGATCGTGCTATTTTTAGGCCAGCTGTTGACTTTTAACGTTCTTCAGGCATACGAGGCTAAGTTCACTACTATTCTTGTCTTGTTGATGCCTGTAATCATGTCCAGCGGTGGTAACTCAGGTTCGCAAGCTTCTACTCTGATCATCCAGGCGATGGCGATGGGTGAGGTGACTCTACGAGATTGGTGGATGGTGATGAAAAGAGAGATTCTGTCGGGCTTGTTGTTGGGGATAATATTGGGCGTGTTGGGTTTTGTGAGAATTGGAGCTGAGGAGGTCATCAAGCATACCTACGGTGATGTATGGTATTTGTATGGAGCAGCCATCGGTTGTTCGTTGGTTGGTGTTGTACTTTGGGGATCCTTGGTTGGATCGATGCTTCCTTTTATCTTAAGAAGGTTTGGGGCGGACCCTGCAAGTTCATCAGCGCCGTTTGTATCGACAATTGTCGATGTTACGGGGTTGGTTATCTATTTTAGCTTTGCAACGTTTATCCTTCGGGATGTGTTGTTCAATTAATTCTAATTGGTTTTGAATAACTTGCGATAAAACGCAAAAAAATATTTGCAATAGTCGGTTAAACTTCCGATAATTGCATCACCGAAAACGAGAGGAACGGTTGAAATTCCTGAATAGCTCAGTTGGTTAGAGCATCTGACTGTTAATCAGAGGGTCGCTGGTTCGAGCCCAGCTTCAGGAGCAAACAAAAAAAGCTGTTTTTCGATAAGAAAAACAGCTTTTTTGCTTTTTAAACGAGGATTAGAGACATCTTCGCTTGGCCGATCGGGTTCTCCGGTTCGGTGTGATTTACATAGTTTTTTGTTGAACTTCACGTCATTTTGTTACAAATATGTAACAGAAATTCTGGCGTGCTTAAGGAAAAAATTATGGCAACCGTAAGCGCAAAAATTTATGAACATCACAAGAAAGCTGATGGCACTTACAATGTGAAAATCTGTGTCTATCACAAAGGTAAAAGAAAGTACATTGACACGACCCATTACGTGGTCAGAAAGCAACTGACCAAAGATTTCAAGATCAAAGATCCGTTTGTTGCGGATGTCGTCGAGCGACAGTTGCGGGACTGCCGAAAAACGATCAGCGATCTGGAGACAAAGCTCGACCATTTCTCTGCGGAAACCCTGCGGGATTTTCTAAGGGATATGGACGAAGATGTTGATTTCGTTAAATTCTGTGACGAGCATATCAAGGGACTAAAAGAGGTTGGAAGAATCAAGAGCGCAGAAAATTTCAATGTTGTGCGTAACAGTCTCGTGGACTACTTCAAGACGGACTCCTTTTCTATAAATCAAATTCATTACACGATGCTCCTGTCGTATGAACGCTACTTGAAATCCGAACGTACCATGACCCGAATAAATCAATTTGGCAATCCTGTCACGACAACGGTAAAAGGTGTGAGCAGTTCGGCGGTACATAACTATATGCGAGACCTCCGCACCTTGTTCAACGGTGCAAGAAACCGTTACAACGAAGAGGATATTGGTATATTCCGCATCAAGCATTATCCGTTCAAAAAATACAAGGTCGGTTCGCCACCGCCACGGACGAAAGAGAAGCACAACACCCTTGCAGAAGTTGTGGCTATCAAGAATTGTGTTACAAAATCCGGTAGCCGTGCAGAACTTGCCAAAGAACTGTATATGCTTTCGTTTTATCTCTGTGGTACAAATGCTGTAGATTTTTATCAGATAGGCCAACAGAACATCAGAAACGGACGGCTTGAATACAACCGTTCAAAAACTACGGAACGGAGAAAGGACAATGCCTTTATCAGTATCAAAATCACGGATGAAGCGAAACCCTTATTGGAAAAGTATATCGGCAAGCTGGCAGCACGTTATTCCACTATCGGATGCCTGAACAAAGCTTTGAGCAAAGGAATGGAGCAGGTATGCCGTATGACGGGGCTGGCGGGCGTAACATTCTATTGGGCAAGGCACACCTTTGCCAATACCGCAAGGAATGATTGCCGTATGTCCAAAGATGATGTAGCCCTTGCACTGAACCACGTTGATGAGGGCAACCGTACAACTGATATTTATATCGCCAAGGATTGGAAGATTGTGGATGATGTGCAAGGGAAAGTCATTGCACGGCTAAGAAAAGCTGAAGCAAAGCTGATGGGAATCCTTTTTTTGTTGTAAAAATTGTGTAAAACGTTACGATTAAGGAACTAAAAATACTAGAGGTCAATGATAAATGTGTTAAAATAGGATTATTTTGCAGATAGAGTTTATCCCAAATAATCGTTTTCTAATCTTTGTCTTCTGTTCACTAAATCAAGTTTACAATTACTACGACTGATAGAAAACAGTTCGATATAAAACTTTTTTTTAGAAAATAGTTTGAATTCAAATTATTTGTTTTACATTTGCACAATGAAAATTAAAGAAGCTACAGAAATAGCTAAAATAGCAGAATTGATGGAAGTTATGCGGGATATCCGGAAAGCTTTGTATTTACATTTTTCACAGAAAGTGAAGGAATACAAACTCGATGTTACTATGGAAATGCTTGAGGTACTGTATGTTCTGTGGAATAAAGACAATGTCAATCAACAGGAAATCGTTGATAAGACAAACCGAAATAAGGCAAGTCTTACTTCGTTGATTGATAATTTGACAAATCGTGGTTTGGTTGAAAGAAAACCTGACCCGACCGATAGACGTAATAATTTGATTGTATTGACCGAACAAGGTAGAAGCTATCAAGAAAAATTAATTCCGATTCTCGATGAAGTATATCAATCTTTTCAAGTGGATATTTCTGCTGAAGAAATGAGTAATACAGTTGATATACTCAATAAGATGCGTAATAGAATTAATGACTAAGTCTATTTTTTTGAATAAATAGTTTGAATTGAAACAGTTTAATATAAAATTAATGAAGATTAGAAAATTAGGTCCGATGCTGATAGCAGGTATATTGTCGATAAGCACAATGTACGGACAGGAACGCAAGATTTCTGTGGATGAATTGTTTGAGCTTGCTAAAGAAAACCACCCAAATCTGGCAGTGTCAAAAGCAGATATTGATATTGCAAGGCAAGGTGTTGAAGTTGCTAAAAACGCACAACTTCCTTCATTCAGTGCCGGATTGCAAGCATATTATTTGGGCGATGCACATATCATCGACAAAGATTTTTCCAACTCTACACGAGTAGATATGCCGCACTTCGGGAATACGTTTTCCGTGGAGGCAAGCCAATTGATTTGGAAAGGTGGTTTGGTCAAAAATGGTATCAAAGCGCAAACTTTGCAAGAGGAATTGATGGAGCTCAATTATCAATCGAACGAGCAGAATATCAAACTTTTGGTCTTGGGTTATTACTTGGATTTGTACAAGTTGCTCAATCAAAAAGATGTCTATCAACAGAATATCCAGTTGGCAGAGCAACGTATCGACAACATCAATAAGTTTTTTAACGAAGGAATGGTCACTCGGAATGATGTTATCCGTGGCGAATTGCAATTGTCTAACCTCAACTTGGCATTGCAAGTAGTAGAAAATAACCGTCAAATACTCAATAAACAGCTTACCACGGCGTTGGGATTGCCAGAAAGTACACAAATTGTGCCTGACGAAACCTTGCTGAACGACGTTCCAAAAGCATTGTTGATGGACGATTACAGAACGTTTGCTCAGAATCATCCAACGGTATTGATGACCAAAAAGGCGGTGGATATTTACGAAACTTCCGAAAAAATTGCACGTGCAGATATGATGCCTTCACTTTCGGCATTTGCAGGGAATCAATTGGCTCGCCCGATTACGACATCTTCGCCTGTGTTAGATATGTACAACCACGGTTGGAGTGCCGGACTTTCGCTGAATTTCAACATCGATGCCCTATACAAAGCACCGAAGAAAATGAAGCAGGCACGTTTTGAAAAAGACAAAGCTGTTGCTCAGGCAATTGAAACTGAACAAATGATTGATGTTGCTGTGAATGCCGCTTATGTCAAATACAACGAGGCATTGACGCAAAACAACACATTGGGTACAAACAAAAATTTGGCAGATGAAAATTACAGGATTATGAACAGTAAATACAACAATCAGTTAGCGATTTTGCTGGATTTGATTGATGCAAGTAATCAGAAATTAGATGCGGAATTGCAGTTTGCCAATTCGGAAATCAGTATTGTATATGCATACTACAAATTGTTGAAAGAAAGCGGGAATTTGTAAAAAGAAACAAAGAGTAAGGAATTAAGATAAAATAACAAGGATAATATTTCCCATTTGGGGATTTAAATAAATACTAAAATGTCAGAAAATACAAATAACAACCAAGAAAACACACCGCAAGATGTTCAACAATCTGCGGAAACGAGAAAGGAAAACAAGCAAAAGTCTAAGCAGAAAAAGACCAAAATCCTCAATATTTTTATACTTATTTTGGTTTTGGGTGGGCTTTATTTTGTAGTAAAAACTTATTTCAATGTTGGGAATGATAAATATACCAATGCTGCACAGGTAGAGTCGTTCATCAACCCGATTAACACACGGGTTTCAGCGTATATCAAAGAAATTCATTTTGTAGAACATCAATACGTGAAAAAAGGCGATACCTTAATGATTTTGGATGACCGTGAAATCATCACACAATTAGGACAAGCAGAGGCAGCTTATATGGCGGCTGTAGCATCTAAAAATGCGACGTCAACTTCGGTCAAGACAGCAGCCAACAATGTCAATACGGTCGGTGCAAATGTGGAAGCAGCTAAAGCAAATATCGAAGCGACCAAAGCACGGTTGTGGAATGCCGAGCAAAACTTCAACCGTTACCAAAACTTATTGGAAGACGAAGCTGTAACTCGCCAACAATTCGACCAGATAAAATCGGATTTCGAGGCACAAAAAGCACAACTGGAAGCTCAGATTTCACAATATCAATCTGTGATTAACTCCAAAACGACGAGCGAATTGTCGGTAAACGAAGTGCAGGCAAGATTAAGTATGAACGATGCCGAAATCAAACGTGCCGAAAATGCGTTGGAAATGGCAAAGCTAAATCTTTCGTACACCGTGATTACCGCTCCACACGACGGAATAATGGGTAGGAGAACTGTTAATGTCGGACAATTGTTGAATCCAAGTCAACAGGTCGCTACGATTGTAGATACAGAAAACATTTGGATTACGGCAAATTACCGTGAAAAACAAATGGGTAATGTAGAAATCGGCGGTTTGGCTACTATCAAAGTAGATGCCTTGGGCGGAAAAGCCTTTGAAGGAAAAATTACCGCAGTTTCGGGAGCTACTGGAGCAAGATATGCAGCTGTTCCGGTAGATAATTCAACGGGTAATTTCGTGAAAGTACAGCAACGTATTCCTGTTCGTATCGAATTTACTGAAAACAATAAACCCGAAGAAATCAAGCAACTTCGCACCGGTATGAACGTGGAAGTAACATTGAAATAGTTAACTCATCACTCCTCCCTCTCCTTTGGAGAGGGTTGGGGTGAGGAAAAACAAAATTTATGTACAATAAAGCACCTTTTGCAAGTTGGGTTCCTAAACCTGTGATGTTGTTATTGATTTTGGGAATATTATTCCCAGTGATGACCGTTTCGGGCGTATATACGAGCAACATCACGGATATTTCGGGAGCTTTAGCAACTTATACAGAATATATCTCGATGGCTAATAACGCTGGAGCCATCGGGATGGGCTGTGCCATTATGATACTGATGCGCATCAAGATGCGTTTCCGTACCAAAGAAATCATTGCCGGTTCAGCAATTATCCTCGCCATATTATCCTATATGTGCGGAACAACGGACAGCCCTGTTGTGTTGATAGTATGTAGCTTACTTATAGGCTTTTTCAAGATGTTTCCGTTGATTGAAATGGTTTTGCCAGTGATGTTCATTCTTTCTCCAACAGGTGACCGAGGGAAATTCTATGCGATATTCTATCCGTTGTCTATTGGGTTTGCACAACTTTCGGCGTATTATTTTGCTCAGATGGTATTCGACGGCAGTTGGCAGACACCGTATTTGTTTATGTCCGCAATAATGTTGGTGATTGCAGCACTATCACTTATTTTTCAGCACAATCAACGTTTTGGTTTTAAGATGCCACTGTATCAAATTGACTGGTTTTCACTGGTTGTATTCGCAGCTTCGATGATGTCGCTGAATTATTTCTTTGTGTTTATGAAACAGCAAAACTGGTTTCATTCACCCAATATTGTTGGTTCGCTGATGATTGGCGTGGGACTATTTATTGCCTTAATATACAGACAAAATTCCCTCAAGCGGAAGATGCTTGATTTTTCGGTTTTCAAAAAGAGAAATGTCAGTCATTCGTTAATATTGTTGCTGTTTTTGGGCTTATATCTGGCAAGTTCCTCGGTTTATACACAGTATGCGATTGGTGTCTTGGGATACAACAATCTAGTTAATGCACACACCAATCTTTGGATGATACCTGGTATCGTCATCGCAGGAATACTGGCGTTTTACGGCTTCAAAAATAAATGGTATCTCAAGTATTACATTGCTTTAGGATTTGTATTTTTTGCACTGCATACGCTTTGTCTTTATCTGATTATTCAACCTCAAATGGACATACGTTACCTTGAATATGCGTCCATATTAAAAGGTCTGGGAATGGGTATTCTGTTTATTGGGATATGGTTTTATGCCTCGCTCAACCTGGGAATGAATGAGATGATGGGAATGATTGCTGTATTGATTGTCGTTAGGTCTTTTCTGGCTACAGCTCTTGGTGGTGCCATTATCGGGTGGGCAAGTTATCAATCACAATGGCAAAGCTTGAACGATATTTCGATGTATCTCGATGCAGGAGCTATTCCGAACGGTATGGCAATTTACCAAAACATTAGTCTGAACGCGTTAATGGCTTCAGGAAAAATCGTATTGGGAACATTGACTTGGTTGGTTGTGCCGATATTGATTTTCATAGCAACACATTCTTACGGTAGTTTCCATTACAAACGAGTGGTGTTATTACGTAAAAAGATTAGAGGAGACTCCATTAAAGGATATAGGTTTTAGAAATTTTGAAAACTAATAAAATGAAAAAAATATTGTTTTTAACGGATTTTTCTAAAGTAGCCGAAAATGCTTTTATCTATGCATTGTCCGCTGCGGAGAAAATAAAGGCAGAAGTTCACATTCTTCACGTTACACACATTATAGAGACGAAAGATGAAGAGGAACAGAGTCGCATACATCCTTTTGCTGCCTTCTATAACGAACAACTGGAATCCGACGAACGGTCTGATTTCAAAGTCGAGGCTGAGAAATTGGAAAAGATTGCAGAGGACAATAACAAACTGGGAATTCCTGTAGAATTTCATTTTGAGAAAGGCTATTTTCAAGAGGTTGTAGATGATTATATTGATGAATTGGGTATTGATGTCGTCGTGATGGGGACTTCCGGAGCGAATACGGTCGATAAAAAACTGTTTGGTTCTAATACCGAAAAATTGATGAATCATTTGGAAATCCCTTTGCTTGCCATTCCAGCGGATATAGCTTTTTCCGAAGTACGGAATTTTACCCTCGCTGTAATGCTGAACGACGACGAATATAAAATCGTAAATCGTTTGAACGAAAGTTTGCAACCTTTTGGAGGAAATCAGCTAAAATGTGTGTATGTGGCAGGAAGTGAACAGGAAATAGAGAAAGTCGAGACGAAGATAGAACAATGGAAATCGAATATCAGTAACCCTGAATTTTCGTTGGAAATCGTCATAAATCCCGATGTAATCGACGGATTAAACGATTTTATGAACAGCAACCCAACTGATGTGTTGTGTGTGATTCATCGGCACAAGAGTTTTATGCAACGGCTGTTCAGAGCCAATTACAGCAAGCGTTTGCTACAATATTCAAACACCGCTTTACTGATTTATAACAGTAACTGATTTCGATTTAGTACCAAATTTTATAGTTATTTTTAACAAAATTTTTAATTCAAAATAGATTATTATGGCAACATTTCTCAAAACCATTCGCAACACCGTAAAACACTGGTATATTCCGGCAATCATTGGTGCGTTATTCATTCTCCTTGGAGGCTATTTATTCACAGTTCCAGCAGCGACTTATTTAACACTGACTATATTTTTCAGTTTGACTTTCTTGTTTTCTGGGATTTTAGAAATCGTGTTTTCTGTTCAGAACAAAGACGAACTCGAAGGTTGGGGCTGGTACCTGACGAGTGGAATTTTTGGTTTACTGATTGGTCTTGTTTTAGTTGCAAAACCCGAAGTTGCTGCAACTACACTGCCGTTTTTCGTAGGATTTAGTTTGCTGTTCCGTTCTTTCCAAGGATTAGGATTTGCCTTTGAACTGAAAAATTACGGTGTCATCAAATGGGGTAATCTGGCAATTTTGAGCGTATTGGGGATAATATTCTCGTTTCTACTAATCGCTAATCCGATTTTTACAGGAATGTCATTGGTCGTATTAACAGCTTTATCGTTTATTTTTGCTGGAATATCTGCTATTGTATTGGCTTTCCAATTGAAAAAACTGAAAACACTTCCCGGCAAATTAAGAAAAGAGCTAAAAGACAAAATCGAAGATTTGAAAGAGGAGTATTACGAAGTAATTAATGGCGATAAAAATTAATTTTTTCGTTAATAGAGGACAACAAATAGATTAATATACAGACTTATATTTTAAAATAATATTATGGTATCAGTATTTAAGACCAACGTGACTAATAATCAAGAATCGAGACTTGTTATCAATCATTTAGAATGTATGTATCCTAAAATCAATATCGAATTTGACCTCGAAGATGTTGATAATATGCTGATAATCGAAGGGGATAATTATAAGGAAGATGAGATTGCTTCTCTTTTATTCAATCTTGGTTTCGGGTGTGAATTGCTGCCTTTTTAAAGTATTTAAATGAAATAGAACGTTTGGGTGATTGTTTCCGTATGCTAAAAATACAATAATAATTTGTGAAACCACCTTTATAAGATCATAAGTAAAGGTAGGGTAAAAAAATCAAACACAGTATAAATATTAGCTATTATAAAATAGCTAAAAACTAAGGAGCGCATCCAGTAATTTACTGATCGAATCAGGTACCTAGGTCATTAGAAAAGCAAGGAGAAATAATTTATGTGCTTAATATAAATATATAAATGCAACACGGAAAATACCCTTTAGGATGGTTAGATTTATTATTTAGCTAAATAGTTTTTTATTTCGATTTTTTTATTATCTTGAATTTAAGATTAGTTGCTAATCTTATGGTTGTAATTTTGATTAAACCAGACCGTTCTTTGATAGCTGAACACAGCATTATAGAAATAAATCTACCCACTTGCCTTTATCTATTTTTTGGGAGGTATCTGGGTGCATAGATGCCTAGGCATATAGGTGTATAAATATGCGTATATCTAGATGTGTAGATATCTAGGTGTATGGAGATATAGATGTCTGGGTGTTCAGATGCTTCAAAATAGAATGCCTGTTTTTTGTGTCGTTAAGGCATATTTCCGTATAACCCCTCTCTGTTGTTTCGCAATCTGCAAGTTGTGTTTTTGTACGTACAACCCTCGTACCTCGTGCTGCCCACAAAAACCTCACTTGCCATTGAACAACCACACCCCGATGGGGATTGGTAGTTCAGTGGTAGGAAAAAGGTCGCAACTCCCTTTTTCTTTATTGATACAAAACAAGAAAATGCTACAAATATGTAACAGCCCAAAATTTTACAGTTCCAAAAAATCTTCATATATTGCTTCTGTAAGTCGGAAAGGCATATTTTTGACTCCTTTATAAAGGATAGGCCCTATAACTGTTAATCAGAGGGTCGCTGGTTCGAGCCCAGCTTCAGGAGCGAATCTCTCAAAAAAGCCTGTCGCAAGACAGGCTTTTTTATTTAGACATAAGACATAAGACATAAGACATTAGACATAAGACATTAGAACCGATATAGTTTAGATTATATCGGTTTTTTTATTTTAGATTCTTTGCTTTTAACTTGGTGACATTTTTATAATCTTGTCATAGGGCAAGTGTGTTGATTTTTTTAAGAAGTATTTTTGAAAGCAAAATATTTTTTATGGGAATCTGTTTTCTTATCATTGTTTTATTAGCCATAATTTTTTTAGGCTTAGGAGTAAATTCTCTGAAAAATATTTATCCCTTTTTAATTTGGATACTCATAATATCTATAGTTTCTGCAACTGGAATATTTATAAAAAGTCCAATCACATTTGTTTTAGTATTAATTGGAACAATTATCGTATCATTTATCTTTTATTCTCAGAATAACAAACTTCCTAATTCAATTAATATTTTTTTCTTGAAGTCCATTCATTTATTGAGAATCCCAATGGAATTCATTTTATATAATTTATGGATTAACAAATTAGTGCCAAGAGAAATGACCTTTGAGGGATTGAATTTTGATTTATATTTTGCAATCTCAACTATATTCATCCTAATTGTTGGATTAATTTGGAAGGATTTTTACAAATCAAATATTTTTAGATTTTGGAATTTTCTAGGAATATGTTTTCTATTGAATGTTTTGATAATTGGAATTATTTCTTCTCCATTGCCTCTTCAGTTAATAGCTCATAAAAACCCAAACTTGGCTGTTCTCCACTTTCCATACTCACTATTACCAGCAGTTGTAGTTCCAGTAATTATTCTGGCACATATTTTAAGTTTAAGGAATTATCTAAAAAGATAGATTAAATTCGAAAAGTATTTTATTTTCACCCCTACAGGTAATGTCATTAGGATAGGGGTGTTTAACAAACATGCCACACCTACGGCGTTGGTGTGCTAGGCGATTTTCATTTCTATAGATATTACATGCCGACGGCATTTAAGAGATATTTCATGCCTCTGACATTTAGCCCCGATGGGGCTTTTGGGGGGTATGGCCTTTTTTCTATAATAGTTGCACCTATACAGGGTTGTGTGGCGTCGTATAATCATTGCTATAATAGTTGTGCCCGTTTGGGGAGGTATGATGTTAAAGGGCCCTACCAACTATCGCGGCATAAGACTACATCCCAGCTTGCCAATTCTTATGTCTTATGTCTTATGTCTACTGTCTAACTTAAACCAACAAGGCCGCAAACTAATTTTACGGCCTTCTGTTGCATTATTATTAAAAAACTACACTATGTAGTACTGTTCCCATCCTTTTGCCGGAGGAGGGCCGTAAAGCATCTCATTTGCGAATCTATCGTTGGTTATCTGCTTTGTTTTGGGATCAAACTCAATTCTGTTGTTCATCTTCTGAGTAATTACCCCTAAACAGAATACCTGACTCAAAGGACCAGCAATTTCAAAAGATGATCTTGTTTTTTCGGTTCCTCTACATGCGTTAAGGAAATTCAGGAAGTGATTTGAAGGAGTTGGTTGCACTTCAGGCAGTTTTGAAGCCATATCTTTTGCTTTTTCCTCAGGGATTATTGAAAGCGTGCTAGCATGTGATCCTCCCTTGAATATCAAATCTTTTGAATAAATGATTTTTCCTGGGTTTAATTTGGCTGGTTCAATTTTTCCGGTGCTTGGAGGAGGAATGTTCGGGTCAAGTCCTGAAACTCCATATCCTTCCGGAATTTGAGGAAGGTTATTGATTCCATCATACCAGTTGATGTCCACCGCCGGCATATTCTTTCTTTTTGGGAAGTGGAAATTAATTGTTGAGGACATGGGGAAGAAATAGGAGTTATGTCCTTCCAGGTTTTTGGCTTCCACAACAGTAGGGAGACCTAGTTCCAAGAATTCATGGGAGGTGTCCAGGATATGTGCTCCCCAATCACCCAAAGCACCCATTCCAAAGTCAAACCAGCATCGCCATTGGCCATTGACAAAGTCTTTGTTATAATGATGACCTAAAGTCTGCATCTGCCAGATTTCCCAATCCAAAGTTTCTGGTATTCGTTCAGGATAAGGGAAACCTGTGATATTAGGATCCCATCCGTGCCATCTGCGAGGGCTGTTCATGTGGGCATCAATACGGGTAACATCTTTTATGATACCAGCATCTTTCCATGTCTTGAACTGGAAATAATTTGCTTCTGAATGTCCTTGGTTCCCCATTTGTGTTGCCAGTTTTGGATTTTTCTGAGCTTTCTGCATCATTAATTCCACTTCATTGAAAGTCCTGGCCATTGGTTTTTCAACATAGACATGCTTGCCCATGCCCAAAGCTTGCATGGTGATGGCAAAATGGGCAAAGTCAGGGGTCCCTACAATCACTGCATCGAATTGGTTGCCCATCTCATCAAACATTTTGCGGAAGTCCTGATATCTTGGCGCATTAGGGAACATCTTGATAATTTCCTGGGTCTGTTTAGCTCCCATGTCGACATCACAGAGGGCAACGACATTGCATTGCCCAGTTTTATGGAATTCTTTGATTATTTCGTTTGCTCTATTTCCAATGCCTACACAGGCGATGTTGACACGCTCATTTGGGCTAGCCATTGTCACCTTGCCTAAGACACTGTTGGAAAGCAGGACTGCTCCACCGGCCATAATTGATCTGCTGATAAAGCTCCTACGGGATAAATAATGGTTCATATCAATATAGAAATTATGTGATTACTTAGTCTTTTTAACTTTAATGGAACGGTATGAAACTTCGTCACCATGATCTTGCAATAAGATATGGCCTTCAGCAGCTTCGCCAAATTTGTCCCAATCCTTGTATTTGCTGATGGCAACAAGGTCCTTGAATTCTTTTGATCCACGAGTATAGTTCAGAACTTTAACACCATTCAGGTAATAAGTGACGTTATTGTCCTTGTCTACAACTAATCTTCCTCTGTTCCATTCGCCGATTGGTCTCGTGGCACCTCGGCTTTTATCCGATGTCATGAGGTCATAAAGGGAAGCAAGGGTTCTGTTTCCATCTCTTCCGAGTTTTGCATCTGGATGGAGTTTGTCATCTAAGATTTGATACTCCAGTCCGATAGCAGATCCTTGAGTTTTCTCTGCTAGGGTCACGAAATATTTCACCCCACTATTTGCTCCTGGAGTAAGTTTGAATTCAAAGGACAGGTCAAAAACACCGTATTTGTCTTTTGTAATGATATCACCGCCATTGGTAGATTCGCCACCGTCAGATTTCTGGACTTTTATTATTCCATCTTTAATTGCCCAACCTTTTTCAGGGAAATTCTCGCCTTTAACGCTGCGCCAGCCATCAGAATTTTTTCCATTGAATAGAAGTTTATATCCGTTTTTCTGTTCTGCAGGGGTCAAGGAGTTGGGGGTTAAATTCACGATATATTGGCCTTCAGGATAAGGACTCGGTTTCAGGTTTTCAGTCTGAATCTTAATGTTCTTAAAATAGACTTTCTTGCCATCTTCTTCATCTTTTATGCTGTGGACCTGAAGTCCAATAAATCCGGATGCATCTACAGTATCGACAACATAGGCTGCAGGCACCCCATTGATCCATGATCTTGTTTCATTACCAATGGCTTCAATGCGGATATGATTGTACTCATCTTGTTTATAAACAGGTTTTGCTTTTTCATTTAAATCCAATGGGTATAGCCATCCTCTACGAGCTTCATCGTAAATTCCACCTGCCCAAGCACGAGGTGAGGGGTCAATTTCTACTTGTCTACCGTATACTCTACCTTTTACGTTGTTTGCATTTGGGTCTAGATGACTTCTGGTTTGTACTCCCGAATTAGTTTTGTTGCCTTCAAGCTTAATATCTAATTCCAAGATAAAATCACCATATTCTTTATCCGTTATTAAAAAAGAATTTGGGGTACCTTTTGTCATTCTTCCAACAATTGCTCCATCCTCAACAGTGTATGGTGCATCTCCGCCCACAGATTTCCATCCATTTAATGTCTTACCATCAAACAGAGGTTTGAACCCTTTTGAATCTTTTGATTGAGCATTGGCTTGACTGACCAATAATAGCGCGAATCCAATACTGCTTATTGTTTTAAAAATCGGTTTACTTTTCATTTTTTAGTTTATGATGTTTATCGTTTTAATTATTCTGCTTTTGGACCCAAAACTGTTCCTTCGTCAGGTACAATTTGTGGTTTTTCATTTCTTTCCGCTCCAGGGTAACCGATGTTTTGATTGATTACACCTTTGACATTGGCATTGATAGCGGCTGCTGGTACTGGCCAAAGAACATGGTGCACTGAAATTTTATATTCTGCCCATTTGTGTTTAACACCTTTATTGTAAAAGTTGCTTTTTGACACCACTCGGTCGTACCAAAAGTTCACTCCATTTTGTTTAATGTTTGAATTTACACCTCCAGGTCCACTAAAATTTTCTAGGCTATAAACTCTGCCACCAAAAATTTCACATGGTTTTTTGGTTTTAGCATAGGTATAAGCAATTCGAACTAATTCTGTATGTCTAGCTTCTTCATAATATAGTTCCCTAGCTCTTTCATCCAATATTTCGCCGATATTTACTTCACCTGCAGTAATTGGTTTAGCACCAGCTCTTGTTCTGACCTCATTTAAAGCTGTAGCTGCCATTGCAGGTTGGCTTTTCCAGTAATAGCATTCTGCAAGTAATAAATACACTTCTGCAGATCGGTAAATGTACCAAGGAGTTTCTCCTCCAGTCCATGTAGCTTGTAATGGGTCTGGTACAAACACTTTGTAATGTGGCCAAGAAAACCACAGTCTAATGGTGTCTTCAGGACTCATGCTTGGGTTTTTAATGAAGTTTTTGCCGTACCACTGACTTCCTTTTGTTTTAAGAGCAGGATCATTATATCGAAGGTCTTCCATTTTTCTCCAACTTTGTTTGTTATGGATTCCCCTCATATCCTCTGCTTCTTTGTCTGAACGCCATAGAGAATTGCTTGAGTACCATGTTGGCCTTAACCTGCCGATACCACGACCATAAGTTTTATTTAAGTTCATGGTAGGGTCAGTTTCTCCTGTAGCTACATTCACGTTAGTTCCTGTTTGTCCATCTGGAGTTTTGATATTACCATTGTTCCAGAATGGCACGGCATTTCTCATGGTCTCAATTCTTGCCGATCCCTCAGCTTCAGGATATGATACGACATACATTAGTCCTTCGGTATTGGTCATGTCCAATTTGGCCTCCACACTATGTAAATCGAACATTAAATTTGTGTTTGGAAGACTTTGGTTAACTGTAAAACGAGATTTCATTAAAGGATGTTTCACCGTGATTTCATTTCCGACTTTAATAGCTAGGTCGAAATCTTCAAGCTCCATAGCTATTTTCATTAACAGAACTCCTGCTGCAGCCTTTGAAGTTTTGCCTCGCATTACATTTTCTGGGATCCATTCATATGCGAATTCAAGATCTTTTTTTAACCTTTTGAGGATGCTCCAACGGTCATAGGAATTAAAGTCATATTTTGGTTCGGTAATTTCCCAATCTAAGAATGGCACATCTCCAAACTGGTGCACCAATTTGTAATATCTGTACGCTCTTTGGAAATAAGCAGCCCCCAAGATGGCATTCTTTTCTGCATCGTCCTTAAACGTTGCGAAATCGACTCTTGCAATTACTGTATTGGCATATTTAATTCCTTTGTATGCCTCAAACCAGTACCATCCTACTTTCGTAAAATCAGTATGGTTTAGTTGAGCATCTGGCAATAAAGATATGTCCATGTCCATTTGGGGTCCAGCTTTATCTGTTGTTCCTTCAACGGCAATATCAGACTGAACCATTTCAGTGACAATTGGAGCAGCATCTCCAAAAAATTCATGACGCATATTTCTCTCTGCGGCAGTCAATGCTGCATAGAGTCCTTCAGGATTTGATAATGCTACTTCAGGAGTATAAAATGATTTTGGCTCCGGTTTCAACCAATCCTTACTACAACTTTGGAATCCAAGGATTGTACATGTACCAATAGTTATGCTATATATAAGATTTCTATAATTTTTCATTTTTTTTAGGTTTAAAGTGAGAAGTTTAGGCTCAAGTTATAAGTTCTTGGAGTTGGGTAATACCTTTTGTCTCCATCATCACCCTGAACAGGGAATCCTTCAGGATCACCATATTCCCATTTTGGAGCCCATACTGCTATGTTTCTAATTGAGGCAGATATTCTCAGGTTTCTAATGCTAGCCTTTTCAATCCATTCGCTAGGGACCATGTATGAAAGAGAAATGTTTTCTAAACGAATGAAGGATTTTTCAACATAATTAGAACCTATATTTTTAGATCCAATCCTTCCATAATCATTAATTGGATTTGCTGCGGTCCATCTTGGCATTACATAATCTGTAGTTCTGTCGGCAAAGTTTGCGTTATTGGCTGCTCTGTTGAACTCATTATACTGTCCCCAGTTTGAATAGATAAACATGGAAAGATTAAAGTTTTTATAATTGAAGTCATTTCTCCAAGACCAACGGAACCTAGGTGTTCTATATCCTTGAAATACTCTATCTGCATCCGTCATTACTCCGTCTCCATTTTGGTCAATGTATTTGAAATCTCCAGGTTGTAGGCCATATTTTTTAGCCTCGTCCGCTTCATCAGTCTGCCATACACCATCGCCTTTGTAATCCCAAATTCTATCTGGATCTTGACCAATAAACCATCTGTTTTTAATATCATCAGCTTCACGTTGTCCAATGACATTACCATTTGCATCCAAAACATCTACCATATCACCATATAATTTTGTGATTTTTCTTCTGTTATACATGAAAATTACATTTGATGACCAACTGAAGGTTTCTTTTTGGATGATGTTTCCTGTTAAGCTGAATTCAAAACCTTTGTTTTCCAATTGCCCAAGGTTTGAGGTAATATTACTGAATCCTATGATTTCAGGGAGCTCTCTGTCGACCAATAAATCATTTGTTGATGCAGTATAAACATCAATTGCACCGCTCAAGCGGTTGCTAAACATGCCAAAATCTAATCCGAAGTTGTATGAGGATTTGTTTTCCCATTTCAGACCTAGGTTTTGCATTCTGTTCACGTATAGTTGGGACAATAGAATAACATTTCCTTTACTGTCAATGTATGGGTGCAAACCTGAAGACATGTCTGATAATGCATCGTACATACCTATGTCACGATTACCATTTTTACCCCATGACAACCGGAGTTTTCCATAATCCAACCAAGATTTGGTGCTTTCCATAAACTTTTCATTTGTGAAATTCCATCCTAGTGCTATTGCGGGGAAAGTTGCTCTAGGGTTTTCTGCACCAAAAGCAGAATATCCGTCTCGACGGACAGATGCTGTTAATAAATAAGTATCCTTGTAAGAGTAAAACAATCTTCCCATCAAAGCATCTCCAGTATAGTAGGTGTCATTACTTTCATTCAATGGAACAGTTCCAGCTTGAAGGCGGTGCCATTCTAGAATATCGCTTGGGGAGAAGTTAGATGCAGTTGCTTTTGTCATCCAGAATTGGCCTTTTTCGGCATTCTGCAGAAAAGTTGCTTCAAAATTATGGTCGCCAAAAGTTTTTTTCCAACGAAGGACATTGTCCATTTGCCAATTATAGGTTTTTTCAAATCTTCTTTCTGCACGTCCACCCGAAGCTGCCCACTCGGGGTTTTCAGAAGATTCATGATTGTAATATTCACGCCAGTTGAATGATGGCGTAAAATTAGATTGGATTTCAAATCCATAAGGAAGTGTGATTATTCCATAGATTGTTGCATTTAAGGTGTTGAATCTATCTACCCTATTGCGATACAGGTTGTCAAAGAAAGGATTGACAGGAGTTACATCTCCTGTTGGCAACCTACGGTACAAACTATTAGGGTCATCAATGTTATTGGATCCGTAAGGTGGGACGATGGCAGATTGTCTCCAATCGGCAGGTAGAAATCCTTCATTTCTGGTTGCAAAATTTGCATTTGTACCTACTTTCAGAAAATTGGTGATTTTAGATTCAAGGTTCATCCTTGTTCTAAAATTCTTAAATCTATTGCCCACCACAAAACCTTCACGGTCTACATGGTTAAGCGAAAAATAATAGTTTAAATTATCTGTTTTATTTGAAATACTTGCTGTGTAATCTTGTTGAATACCTTTTTGATAAACCAGGTCTTGCCAATTAGTTTCGATACCAGCCATGTAATTGTCGATTTCTGGAGAACGCAATTCTAATCTTGCTAACCAAGATCTGACTAATTGCTCTTCGTTTACAGAAGTTACAGGAGTTCCTTGATCATAATTGTACCATGTTAGTTGGACTACGTTGCTGAGTTTCCTTGGGTCAACAAACATTTCAGGATATTTGTTGTGATAATTATCATCCCTTCTTCCCATCTCATAATCATATCTATAAGCTAAAAATTCCTGACCGTTCATAACCGGTGGAATTCCTGCTTTAGTAACAAAGCCTACATTGCTGTTTAAGGTAATTGTTGGTTTTCCAGATGCTCCACGTTTTGTAGTAATCAATACAACTCCATTTGCTGCTCTAGCTCCATAAACTGCGGTGGCACTCGCATCTTTCAAGATATCAATAGATGCAATATCATTGGGGTTTAAATCAGCAAAAGTACCATCAAAGATTACTCCGTCAACGACATTCAATGGACTAGAGCCTGCTTTTAATGTTCCTTTTCCTCGAACCAGAAGGTCAGCATCTCCTTTAGCAGAGTTACCCTGTCCGATTACAATACCGGCTGCATTACCTCTTAATAGATCTTGAATAGATCGAGGTGCTTCTTTTTCAAGTTTTTCGGCTTGGACTGAAGCAACAGATCCAGTTAAGTCTTTTCTTTTCTGTGTACCATAACCAACAACAACAACTTCATCCAAATTCTCTGCATTTGCTTGCATGGTTATTTGAAGGTCTTGGTTGCTGATATTTACAGTTTGAGTTTGATAGGCGGCGTGTGTAATAGTTAGTGTGCCGGTGGTACCCGATGGTACTTCAAACTCAAAATTACCATCGACATCCGTTGATGTTCCTTGCTTTGTTCTAGTGACTACAACACTGGCTCCGTCGATAGGGCTTCCATCTGCAGCTTTGACGGTTCCTCTAATGGTTAGTTGCCCCTGTTGGGAATAACTCGGGCCTGCAAACAGTATGAAAATACATGTCATGCAGAAATAGAGTAATAGGTTCTGTTTGATCATAATGATTTGTTTAAAAGGTTACTTAAGTTTTTCCTAATTCTTGAGCTTGTCATGCTCCAAAAAACAGGTGTTAGGCTTAATCAAAAAGTTTAAAAATTATAGGTTTATAAACCAATATAGCCAATTTACCAAGTCACTTTGCTAAACCGATATACCTTTATTTACGAAAACGTTATAGTTGGAATGTTTAGTGAATTAGGGGTTTTGTGTGTTGATTATCAGAGTATTATACCTATATCTGGGGTTTTTCCATTATTCAGCCCTACTACCTGAACAATAGAATAAATTAGCATTCGGGTAGGCTATTTGTTTTAAAAATTTTTATCTTGTGTAATCAACTTATCCAATATAAACATGCTATTACTAGGGATTGACTTAGGGACTTCATTTATCAAGGTATCAATTGTAGATTCTCAGACTGGAAAACGGATAGCTACGGCTCAGTTTCCAGAGTCGGAGGCAGAGATCATTTCACATAATAAGGGATGGGCAGAACAGGATCCTGTCAATTGGTGGGAAAACACTAAAAAAGCTATTCTAAAGGCAAATTCTAGTGGTTTGTATAATCCCAAAGATATTGGTGCCATCGGTATTGCTTATCAAATGCATGGTTTGGTGATTGTTGACAAAGATCAAAAGGCGCTCCGTAATTCAATAATTTGGTGTGATAGCCGTGCTGTAAATATTGGAAACACTGCTTTTTCTAACTTGGAATCGGAAGGATTCCTGCAATCTCACTTAAATTCACCAGGAAATTTTACAGCCTCTAAATTAGCTTGGGTAAAACAAAATGAGCCTGAGGTTTATGATAGGGTATACAAATTTATGTTGCCGGGAGATTTTATCTGCATGTGCTTGACCAAAGAAATCAATTCTAATCCAAGCTCAATCTCCGAAGGTATCTTATGGAATTTTGAAAAGAATGAACTTTCTGAAAAGCTAATGGCACATTATGGTTTTGATAGATCTTTGGTTCCAGACATTCAGCCTGTTTTTTCTGATTACGGTTCAGTGGATTCTCGTATTGCTGAAGAATTAGGTCTTTCTGAAAAGGCTATAGTAAGTTATAAGGCTGGTGACCAGCCCAATAATGCTTTGTCATTAGGGGTTTTGGAAGCAGGCGAGGTTGCTGCTACTGCGGGGACATCTGGTGTTATCTATGCTGTTAGTGATCAATTGACTTATGATAAAGATTCTAGAGTAAACAGTTTTGTTCATGTGAACCATAATGAAAAACAAAATAATGTCGGTGTATTGCTTTGCATTAATGGAACAGGCATTCAAAATAGTTGGATCAAAAAAATGACTGCTAAAAGTCTCAGCTATAATGAAGTAAACGATAAAGCTGCAGAGGTTGCTATCGGTTCTGAAGGGATTATTGTTTTGCCATTCGGAAATGGAGCTGAGCGTATGCTAAATAATAAAACTGTGCAGGGACATATCGAAAACCTAGATTTTGTGCGACACAACGAAGTTCATTTATGGCGGGCTGTGCAAGAAGGTATTGCACATTCATTCAGATATGGTTTGGATATTATCCGTGAGAATAATATAAATCCAAATATTATAAAAGCTGGATATGCAAATATGTTTTTAAGTCCGATATTTCAGGAATCATTTGCTGGAGTGACACAGGTTCCGGTGGAATTATATGAGAACGATGGGAGTGTAGGCGCCGCTTTGGGGGCTGGTATTGGGGCGAAGGAGTATAACGATAAGAAAGAGGCATTCTCAGGATTGACCAAGATCAAAACTATTGAACCTAAAAACACAGAGATCTACGATGATCTTTATATAAAATGGAAAAATAGCTTATTGCAAAAATTATAATCAACTAACATATGAAAGTATTAACAGGAGAAAAAGAGTATTTTAAGAACATCGGCCAGATTAAATATGAAGGATTGGATTCTGACAATCCATTGGCATTTCGTTGGTATGATCCTTCAAAAGTAATTGCTGGAAAAACAATGGAAGAGCATTTCAAGTTTGCTTGTGCTTATTGGCATTCATTCAACGGCGATGGAGCAGATCCATTTGGTGGCAAGACTCACTTTTTTCCTTGGGATGAAAAGTCGAAAACCATTGACCGCGCCAAGGATAAGATGGATGCTGCTTTTGAATTTATGACGAAGCTTCAACTGCCATATTACTGTTTCCATGATGTGGATTTGGTGGATTATTCAGATGATATCAATGAGAATGATTCGAACCTGGCTGCCATTGTGGAATATGCGAAAGAAAAGCAAAAGGAGAGTGGAATCAAATTGTTGTGGGGTACTGCAAATCTGTTTAGTCATCATAGATACATGAACGGAGCTTCCACAAACCCTGATTTTCATGTTTTGACCCATGCTGCAGCACAGGTAAAAGCTGCTTTGGACGCAACAATTGCCTTGAAAGGAGAAAACTATGTGTTCTGGGGTGGTCGTGAAGGCTATATGTCGTTATTGAACACCAATATGAAGCGTGAACAAGAACATTTAGCAAAATTCTTGCACTTGTCTAAGGATTATGCACGTAAAAATGGTTTTAAAGGAACCTTTTTTATCGAGCCAAAGCCTTGTGAACCTACGAAACATCAATATGATTATGATTCAGCTACCGTTATCAGTTTCTTGAGGCAATATGATCTGATGGATGATTTCAAATTGAATATTGAAGTTAACCATGCTACACTTGCAGGTCATACCTTTCAACATGAGCTTCAGGTAGCAGCAGATGCTGGATTGTTGGGTTCTATTGATGCTAATCGTGGTGACTATCAAAATGGTTGGGATACAGATCAATTTCCAAACGATTTGAATGAACTTACAGAAGCTATGTTAATTATCCTAGAGGCAGGTGGACTTCAAGGTGGGGGAGTTAATTTTGATGCGAAGATTAGAAGAAATTCTACTGATCCAGAAGATTTGTTCTATGCTCATATAGGAGGTATGGATGCCTTTGCACGTGCTTTGGTAACTGCTGATAATATTTTGCAGAAATCAGACTTTAAGAAAATCAGGAAAGATCGTTACGCGAGTTTCGATAGTGGTAAGGGAGCGGATTTTGAAAATGGCAAATTGACTCTTGAGGATTTAAGAAATTTTGCTGTTGAGAATGGAGAGCCTGAAATGAGAAGTGGTAGACAAGAATTTTTAGAGAATTTGGTAAACCGCTATATTTAATAAGTCGAAATGATGGTGTAATTCTTCTTGTATATGAGTGAATTACGGGTTTAGGGTGTTTTTTTAATAAATTTTTGAAATATTTTTTTGTGATTTAATAATTAAAACTCTATTTTTGTACCACTTTGAAGATGAGGGTTACTCATCATTTCGAAATTCCTGAATAGCTCAGTTGGTTAGAGCATCTGACTGTTAATCAGAGGGTCGCTGGTTCGAGCCCAGCTTCAGGAGCAAGATAAAACAGCCGGCAAATAGCCGGCATTTTTTTTATATATAAAATTATATCCATGAGCTTAGTAATCGTTGGAACAGTTGCATTCGATGCCATTGAAACTCCATTTGGCAAAACCGACAAAATCGTTGGTGGAGCAGCAACATTTGCTGGATTAGCAGCGTCCTATCTATTTCCTGATGTTAAATTGATCTCTGTAATAGGAGAAGACTTCGGCGATGACAATCTAGACATTATGAAGTCAAAAGGGATAAATGTGGAAGGTGTGGAGATTATCCCTGGAGGAAAATCATTCTTCTGGTCTGGGAAATATCACAATGATATGAATAGCCGCGATACGTTGATTACAGAATTAAATGTATTGGCTGATTTTGATCCTAAAATCCCTGCTTCTTACCAAGATTGCGAATATCTGTTGTTAGGCAACCTTACTCCAGCCGTTCAAATGGCGACATTGAACAGATTGGAAAATAAACCGAAATTGGTTGTATTGGATACCATGAACTTTTGGATGGATGTTGCGATGGATGAATTGCGTGAGGTATTGAAAAAAGTGGATGTATTGACGATTAATGATGCTGAAGCAAGACAATTGTCAGGAGAATATTCTTTGGTGAAAGCTGCTGAGAAAATTCTTCAGATGGGTCCACAGTACCTGATCATCAAAAAAGGAGAGCATGGAGCTTTGTTGTTCGGAGAAGGTCAAGTTTTCTCAGCACCAGCATTGCCATTGGCTGATGTTTTTGACCCAACAGGGGCAGGCGACTCATTTGCAGGTGGATTTATCGGTTATTTAGCTAAACTACAATCCATCAACTTCACAAATATGAAGAATGCGATCATTTTTGGTTCTGCATTAGCTTCATTTTGTGTAGAGAAATTCGGAACTGAAAGGTTGCAAAACCTTACTAAGGAAGAGATTTCAAACCGTATCCAACAGTTTGTAAGTCTATCAAAATTTGAGATTAGCGAATAAGCTAGATAAAGAATCTTTTCTATAAAAAAATGAAGCCCAAATTCTAGGCGTTTAGAATTTGGGCTTTAATATTTTAAAAAGTTGTTGGGTAATGCCAAGAGAATTAATTCTCTTTGATTTTGTACGAAGTAAGGGTCTTTTTCATTGACTTCCTTGCTACGTGAATTCTTGTTTTAACGGTTCCGATAGGAATCTGCAAGTGTTCGGATATTTCGTGGTATTTATACCCTTCGAAATACATGGTGAATGGAACATAATATTCATCAGATAATTTAGAAAGGGCATAATTGATGTCTTCCATGATGAATTTGTTTTCTCCATTGTTTCTAGTTGCAGAAACTACAAGGTTTGTTTGAGAGATTTCTTCCTCTTTCGTGATGAAAGAATTGGTTTTTACTACGCGGCGGTAATTGTTTATGAAAGTATTTTTCATAATTGTGTAAAGCCAACCTTTCAAATTGGTACCGTCTCTAAAGTTTTTGAAGTACGTGACAGCTTTTAGTAAAGTGTCTTGTACTAGGTCGTTTGCATCTTCATGGTCACGTGTGAAGTTTCTGGCATAACTTCTTAGTGATTCCGAATGCTTAACAACCAATGAGTTAAATTCGATCTTGTTCATACAATTAGCGATTATAGTATAGTTAAATGATGCGATGTTTAATCAGGTGAATCCTGATAAAAGCTGAACAACCGAAAAAATTATTAAGCTATATATGTACAGGGAATTGTACAATTTATGTGCAGTAAATTAATTAAATTGTGGAAATCGATATTTTAGCGACTCTTATTTTCTTGATGCGAAAACATTATTGGGTATGGTATCACCTTTTATTGTATTATAATCGATGATTATTGTTTTATAATAAAAAAATATAGGGCTTACGAAAATGTGGAAAACTTTTATAGTATATTAACTTCCCGTTCTAATTGCACTCCAAAGTGTGTATATACATCGTCTACAATAGTAGACGATAATGCAAATATTTCATTACCAGTCGCTTTTCCTGCATTCGTTAAAACCAAAGCTTGATTTTTCCACACAGCAACCTCACCGACTTTTTTGCCTTTCCATCCACACTGTTCAATCAGCCATCCTGCTGCCAACTTCTCATGCTCTGAATCTACTGTATAATGAACTATTTCCGGAAATTGTTTTTCTAAACCTAAAAATTGAGTTTTAGGGATAATAGGATTCTTAAAAAAACTACCAGCATTGCCAACGGTTGAAGGGTCAGGTAATTTTTCAACACGGATATAAGATACAACTTCTGCCACATCCTTAATGGTAGGAGTGTCAATTCCTCTTTTGGCTAATTCTGCTGCAATAGCTCCATAACTGATATTAATTTGACCAAACAGGTCCAACTTATACGTGACGCTACAGATAATATACCTGCCTTTGCATTCCCTTTTAAATATACTGTCACGATAAGAAAATTGACAATCTTCATTGCTAAAGGTCACAAATTCACCGGTCTTTGTGTCAAAGGCTCTGCAAGAATAAAAGATATGCATTAATTCCTGTCCGTAAGCACCTATATTTTGGATAGGAGAGGCGCCGACAGTACCTGGGATTAAAGCCATATTTTCTAATCCTGGGAAATCATGTTCAATGCAATACCATACTAAGTCGTTCCAAACTTCACCACCCTCAGCGGTAACAAAGACCTGATCATTTTCGATAAAATGTTGCTTGCCCTTACTTGCGATATGGACAATGAGCCCATCGTAATCTTTTGTAAAAAGGACATTGCTGCCACCACCAAGAACAAAAAAATCACCTTCAAAATACCCCGCATCATACAAATCTTTGAGGTCTTGTTCAGCTTCAATCTTTTTGTATTGTTTAGCGATTGCTTCAATACCAAAAGTATTAAATTCTTTGAGTGATTTTTCTTGTTGAATAGCGTTTTTCATTTTTTTGACCGAATCCTTTAAAAGTTCGAAAAATTAATTTATCTTAGTTAATAAGGCTGTAAATATAGGGAAACCACCATTTATATACTAATTTTAATTACCTATGGCAAAAAATGCGGATGCAAAAAGGATGAAGATATTGGAAGCTGCCAAGCGAAGGTTTGCTCATTATGGGCTTGCTAAAACTACGATGGCAGAGATTGCTCAAGATCTTTCTTTTTCAAAGGCTTTGCTCTATTATTATTTTCCAGATAAAAACAGACTTTATGCTGCGGTATTTGAAATGGCAGTTGATGAAATTATCACTGAGACGACTGAGAAAATCAATAAGGCAAAAGACGTTAACGAAGCCATGGAAGCATTTTTGGCAACTCGCTTGACAGTGATCAAAGACAACTTCAATATTTTTGAATTCACGTATACCTTAAGAAACGAGATGCCTTCTGATATTGAGTCTGTTCTTCCATCTTTATTTGAAAAGGAAATTCAGCAAGTTGCTCTAATATTGAATAAAGGCATAGCGACTAAGGAGCTGGAAGTTGAAGAGGTGGAACTAACTGCTAAAATCCTTTTAATTTCTTTATTGGGTATGCGTATTGGAATACTTCAAGAATTTAGAAATTTGTTTCTTCCGCCTACCAAGGAAGAATTTGATTACATCTTGAGTTTACAGAAAAAATTAGCAAAAATCTTTATTAACGGCCTAAGAGTCTGATCTTTTTTTCAAGATATTCTTGACGATTAGGTGTGCATGGATTCTTGAGTTTTCAATGAACCACAAATGGGTATTCAGTCCGCCACATACCACACCCGCCAAGTATAAGTTTTGGACATTCGTCTCCATAGTTTCTGGATTGTGATCAGGGATGCAAGGAGCTTTTAAAGGAATATTTATTCCGACTTTTTCGAGAAATTCAAAATTTGGTCGATATCCTGTCAAAGCCAACACAAAATCGTTTTCAATATTTATTATACCTTTTGGAGTTTGTACAACAACTTCTCTTTCTGAAATACTGATTATATCTGATCGGTAATGAACTTTTACTTCAGCATTTGCTATTCTGTTTTCGATATCTGGCCTTACCCAATACTTTACACGAGGACTAACTTCTTTGCCACGAATGATCAAAGTGACATCTGCACCTTTTCTATAAGTTTCCAATGCGGCATCAATAGATGAATTACTTGCTCCGACGACAATAACTTTTTGATTTGCATAATAATGTGGGTCATCATAATAATGACGAACCTTAGGCAACTCTTCCCCAGGTACACCTAAATACATGGGTATATCATAGAATCCAGTGGCAATAATCACATTTTTTGCCCTATAAATGGATTTTGTGGTAGTAACTTGGAAGGTATCTTCGATTTTATGAATACTCAGTACTTCTTCGAACAAATGCGTTTTAAGATCAAATTTCTTTTCAACCCTGCGATAGTATTCTAAAGCTTCTACTCTTCTAGGTTTCGGATTTGTGGTTACAAATGGGGTGTCTCCGATCTCCAGTCGTTCCGAAGTCGAGAAAAAAGTCATGTTGATAGGGTAGTTGTACAAGGAGTTTGTCAAACATCCTTTTTCTAGGATTACATGACTCAAATTGTTCTTTTTGGCTTCAATTCCACAGGCAAGACCAATTGGCCCTCCGCCAACTATCAAAACATCAATAATATTATCCATTTGCCATTTCTATTTGTTGTGTATGTATGGTAGATTCTTTCTCCATAACATCCAGCGTAGATTTGTATAAATCTGAGGATATTTTATTTAAGAATTGCAATTGCTCTGTAATTAATTTAGATTCTGCAGGATCTAAAGTTTCAGGAGTTATTTCAGGAAAGTCACTTACAGGCTCGAATTCTTCACCATCCTTGACTGGTACCGCCTCAATGGATTTACTAACATTGGTAAGAATTTTCTTTAATAATATTAAGTGTTCCTTAGTATAATTTGTATCGGTAGCTTCTGTCAATTGAGTCAATAATGTGGCGCCATATGATGACAGAATATGATTGAGAATCACTAATCTGTTGACTTCTTTAGTGCTTTTTTGCCTCCATTTTGGTTCAGATAGCATTCTTTGGAATGTAGATCCCATATTGGCTGAGGCAATATATAACTGTTTTCTAGAAAGCTTATAGCTCGTTACCGTAATTTCTTCGCCCGACAGAATCCGAACTGCCTGTGATAAATATCTGTAATTTGCAATGAGCAATTCTCGTACACTTTTTTTGATTTGAAAGCTTTCCCAGTTTGGGAAAATGATATAGCTCGATAAAAAGGCTATCATACCGCCAAGGAAAGTGTCAAATATCCTTTCTTTAGCAACTTCAAAAGTATTTAATCCCGAAAAACTCAGCATGATTAAAACGTAGGGTGTCATAAACATGACAGCCATAATATAGTTTACACGGAAGAGACTATAAGCAATTAGGAAGAAGAAAATAAGAATGATGAAGCGTGCTACCTCTGAATGTACAGTCATCAGGATGATTGCACCAATTACACCACCAATGATTGTTCCCAAAAGCCGCTGGAAGTTACGTTCTTTTGTTAGCCCAAATCCTGGCTTTAGGATAACCATGATGGTCAAAAGTACCCAGTAACTACCCATCGTACCAATATTGAGAGAATGAATATTCAGAATGAGGTACGTCGCTGCCATAACTAGTGCCATGCGCAATGCGTGTCTGAAAATACTCGAATTGAATGAAAGATTGTCCTTTAGTTTTCTTAAATCAATATGCTCGGTTTGAATAAATTTACTGGCTTCCTCAATTTCCTGCTTCTTAATATTATTAGGTCGGATAACCCCATAATTATAGATGTTGTGAATGAATATGGTAATGTTTCTGATACTGATCAGAATTTTCTTAAGTGGAATACCATTAATGTTTTCAGTCTTTTCTCTAGCTTCTATGGATCTTAGGATTGCTTCGATATCGTCTTTAAAATTATAAAGAGGTTTTGGTGCCCTATTAGCATTCAATTGGTAAGCAAGATGGTCTAGTTCATTTGCAATCTTCAACAATAGATGCTTGAAGTCTTTCAAAATCCCCGTGTCTCCGTATTCTTTTCTGATCAACTCGTAATCATAATGAGTAGTCATTGCCTGCTCATAAAGATCGACAATATCATTGAATGTTAATGTGAGATAACGACCAACTTTTGTAGTGTCCTTAATGGATCTTTTAGACTGAAAGAGTAAATCCCTTACATTTTCTTGATGTTCATGGACCTCAATCTGTTTATCGATTAATTTTGAGTAATTATCGTCTATATTGATTTTTGGATCATAAAAATTGGCTCTCAATCTTATAAAATCTCCAACATGCCTTACGGTTTCAGACAATTCCTGTTGAGCCAGACGGTATGGTCTTGCCTGCGTTAAAGAAAAGCTGATTAACATATACCAAACCGCTCCAATAGTAAAGTAGAGCAGGAGCATAACTTCTTCTTGAAAGGAATTGATGTCATCTACATAAATCAACATAATCAGTATTCCCATTGATCCTACAGTTGCAGCACGCGCATTGAATACGGCAAACATGGAATAGGTGAAACAGAGGGAACCGATGGCCAATGACATGATCCAAATATTTCCATTTGCTAGGAATGTGATAAATTGAGTTAAAATACACACAATCAAACATGCAATCATTCCTGTCCTCCTATGTGATGGTGCACCCGGAGTATCTGAGAGACCCACAAGTAGAGCGCCCAAGGAAATGTAGGTACCTAACAGAAACTTCCCTAAGGTTGCACAAATTAGGATTGGCACTATACACCCGATAGTGATGCGTAATCCATCAGCAAAATATTGACTATAAAAGAAATTGCTTAATTCTCTGGTTTTTTTCATGTGTTGTACAAACAAAGATACATAAGCAACCGTTAATAAAAGGAGTAAAAAGTGCGTTTTTCAATAAAATTTTCATTTTTTATCTTTTCTAAAACTTGCTTTGCATTATCAAAATAGCAATATTTTAATACAGTTGGTGTAAAAAATACAATTAGTTCCTTAAAAACATATTAAAATGATATATTTGTAAGAATTCATAATCCTATAACAAACTAACGAGATACAAGACTTACTATGAGATTAAGCCAAAAGACATTAGCTTTTCAAAACGAAGTTCTCACGAGGTTCGATTTATATAAAAGTTTGTTTTTAACATTGCCATTCCAGCGGGTTAAACATACAGGTACTATACTTCCGTTTTTCACAACCCATTGCGAAAAAGGAGTGGAGGAACATTTGTCGCCCGAAGATATTATTGATAGTTTTTTTGGTCAATATGAACAATATGTTCAAGAAGAAGACCGATTAGATTTACTATTTAGGATAGTCCAATATATTGAGCGTCAAGTAGTATTGTTTGATGCGGTTGAAGATTCTGCTTTCAAAGCTGTTGGTAAAAGCGATGAAACCGGAGGTCTGGATTCTATTTTTAATTTAGCACAAACTAATCCGCAATTAAAGAAACAAGTAGTCGCTAGATTGAAGGATATGTCTGTCCGTTTGGTTTTGACAGCACACCCAACTCAATTTTATCCAGGACCTGTTCTCTCTATCATAAATGATTTAATTGATGAATTAAAGAATAATGATATCCCTACAATTCATTTATTGCTTCAACAGTTGGGTAAAACCCCATTTATCAACAAACAAAGTCCTACACCTGTTGATGAAGCTATCAGTTTAGCTTGGTTTTTGGAAAATGTTTTTTATAGTGTTGCTTCCGGCATTGAAGCCAAGATCGAAGATGAATTGGAAATCAATCCAAAAGATGTAAATCATCTAATTGAATTGGGCTTTTGGCCAGGAGGTGACCGCGACGGAAATCCGAATGTTACTTGGGAAAGTACTAAAAAAGTAGCAACACTTTTGAGAACTATACTCTTCAGATGTTATTATAGGGATTTCCGAATAGTGAAACGTAGGATTACCTTCAGAGGTGTTGAGAAATACATGGAGGAATTGCAGGAGCTTTTCTATGAAAACAGTTTTAATCCTGTTGAAAAACCTGTAGATCTCACGGACAGAATTTTGAAAAATCTCACTGAAGTGATCAAAGTTCTAAAAGAGAATCATGATGGTCTGTTTGTGGAAATTGTTGAAGATTTAAGGAGAAAGGTTCAGACATTTGGATGTTACTTCACTACATTAGACATTCGCCAAGATAGCAGTGCCCTTCGTGATACCTTTGATTGGTTGGTAAAGACATATCCAAAGGAAACCAAAATTGACCTTAAGGAAATTGAGGGTTCTGAGGAAGAAAAAGAAAAACATATCCAATTCACAGAAGCGACTTTAGATTTAAAGAAGGATGCTGCTCCATTGGTTGAAGATACTATTAAAGTGATTCGACTTATAAAAGAAATCCAAGAATCCGGTAGTGAAAGAGCGGTTCAAAGGTTTATTATTTCTAATTGCCAACAAGCTTCGGATATTTTAGGTTTGATGCAACTGTTTCTATGGGAGGGTTGGACCAAAAAAGATCTAACAATGGACTTTGTGCCATTGTTTGAGACAGTAGATGATCTAAAACATGCTGCGGATGTAATGCGTAGCTTATATTCAAATCCTACTTATTCAGCACATTTAAAGAAAAGAGGGAATAAGCAAACAATTATGCTTGGATTCTCTGACAGTACAAAGGATGGTGGGTATCTAATGGCCAATTGGTCTATCTATAAAGCCAAAATCGAATTAACTGCGATATCTAGGGAATTTGATGTTGATTTGGTTTTCTTTGATGGGCGTGGCGGCCCTCCAGCTCGTGGTGGAGGTAAAACCCAAAGGTTTTATGCTTCAATGGGTAAAGAAATCGAAAACAATCATATCCAACTTACTATACAGGGTCAAACCATCAGTAGCCAATATGGCTCTTTGGATTCTGCGAGATATAACATCGAACAGCTCTTGCATGCAGGTTTGATTTCAGACCTTCAACAAAGAGTAGGAGATACATTGACCGCTAAACAAAAGGATGTTATCGATAGAATGGCTGCCGAAAGTCATGAAAAGTTCTTAGAACTCAGACATCACCCTTTGTTCTTGAAATATCTGGAAACCTTGAGTCCACTGAAATCTTTGTCCAATATGAATATTTCAAGTAGACCGGTAAAAAGAAATTCAGATCGGGAGTTAAGGTTGGAAGATTTAAGAGCCATCAGTTTTGTGACATCTTGGAGCCAGTTGAAACAGAATATTCCGGGATTTTTCGGAGTGGGTACCGCGTTACAATGGGCTGAAGATAATAATCTGTGGTCTTATGTGAAAAACCTGTATGAAACATCCGGAATGTTCAACACTGTAATAGACAATTGCATGATGTCGATGACAAAATCGAATTTTGAATTGACGTCTTACATGAAAGATGATAAAAGGTTCGGTGAATTTTGGACCATGTTGAAGGAAGAGTATGACAGGACTAAAAAATACCTGCTTAAATTAACTGGTATGAAAGAATTGATGGAAAATTATCCTGTTGAGCGAGCTTCAATTCTAGAGCGTGAAAAAATTATTTTGCCTCTATTGATTATTCAACATTATGCGATCCGTTTGCTTGAAAAGCAGAAAATGGAGGATTCCAAAGCCGAAACTTACCGAAAATTGATCGGTCGAACGATCTACGGAGTTGTCAATGCCGGTAGAAATTTAGCTTAGATTGATTTTGAATTAAACAGAAATAGGCATAAATAGGGATATTTTTATATTTTTGTGTGTTTTAAAAATAATAAAGCGATGAAATTAAATACATTATTAGTTGCTGCAGTTCTTGCAAGTACATCATTATCTTCTTGTGTTTTCAAAACAGCTGAGGAAAACCAATTAAAATACACTCATACCACATTGGTAGATGGTGACGCGTATGCCTTTTTCAGACAAGTAGGGTCCATCGCGCCTTATGAGGTTTCCTACGCAGAATATGTTGGTACAGTTGGAAATGCACAAGCGAAAGATGCTGCTGCTAAAGCTTCAAAATTCTTTTCCGATATCCTTCCTCAAATGGATTCATTGGCAACTAAATATCATGTTGACTTCCCAATTTTAGGAACAGAGAAATTCACAGGTCCAGGTCAAGAGAATATTGCGGTTGAACCAAATGAAGCTCCAGTTGTAGTGAAAGATTCAACTCTTGCAGATTCTGTTGCGCCTTTAGCTCAACAAACTTCTAAAGTTTATTCTGACCAAGAATACTTAACTCATATCCAACACCAAGTAGCATTGGTTAAAGAGCAGTTAAGAAGACTTTCTAGAAATACAAACAAGGATTTGAGGGATTTTGCACAAGCTCAAACAGAACCTGTCGCTCAGTTGTTTACCGCTGTAGGTGGTAAAGAAGATGCACATGCGCATCACTAAGCAATAATAAATGACAGAAAACAAGATAGTTACAGGTATATTGTCGTATGGAATGTCCGGAAGGGTATTCCATGCGCCATTTATAGAGGTTAACCCAAACTTCGAATTAAGAGGGATCGTGGAGCGTTCCAAGAAAAATGCTCAAGAAAAATATCCCCACATCATCAGCTACGATTCTGTAGACCAACTCATAAATGACCCGGCTATAGAACTGGTAATTGTCAATACTCCCAATGATACACATGTTGATTTTGCATTGCAAGCCCTGAAGGCTGGCAAGCATGTTTTGATTGAAAAACCATTTGCCCCAACAATGGGGGAAGCCAATATGTTGTTCAAGGTTGCTGAAGAAATGGGAAAACATATCCTTCCATTTCATAATCGCCGTTTTGATGCCGATTTCCTTGCTTTAAAGAACGTTGTTGAAAACAATGAAGTTGGACGTCCAATCGAACTGCATATTCGATTTGATCGATTCAAACCGCAAATTGGACCTAAGATTTTCAAAGAAACCAAAGTGCCAGCGGCAGGTGTAATATATGACCTAGGATCTCACTTGCTTGACCAGACATTGTCTTTATTTGGAAAACCGAAAGCGATGACCAAAGTGCGTGGTGTTTATAGGCCAAATTCCAAAGTTGATGATTATGGGTGTATCATCCTTAATTACGGCTCTGGGTTAAATGTTTATATCACTGTAAGCCTATTAGTAGCTAATCCCCAAGCAAGCTTTGTCTTGCATGGCACAAACGGAAGTTTTGTCAAAAATAGGACCGACGTCCAAGAAGCACAATTGATCGATGGCATGATGCCAAACAATCCTGCATTTGGAATCGAACCTGAGGGAATGGAAGGGATTCTGACGAATCCAGACCAAGAAGAAAACTTGGTATCCAAATTAGTTCCTGCAGAGTTGGGAAATTATATGGGGCTTTTTGATGAGGTTTACAAAACAATCAGAGAGGGAAAACCTTATTTCGTAACGAAAGATCAGATTATTTGGCAACTAGAAATCCTAGAGCCTAACAAATAAAATCTTCCATTTAATATAAAGTTTACAATTAGTTAATTTTGGATTTTTAACATTGTTAAACTTTTCAAATTTTTATAACGTGAGATATGCCGCTATAGATATCGGATCAAATGCTGTTCGCTTATTGATTGCAGATATTATTGTTAGAGAAAACGAAATCACATTTAACAAAAACACTTTATTACGTGTTCCACTTCGCCTAGGAGATGACGCATTTATACATCATCATATATCTGAAGGTAAATTTGAGAGCATGGTGAAAACCATGAGTGCTTTCAGAAACCTAATGGATGTTTATAAAGTTTCGGATTACATGGCTTGTGCTACATCCGCCATGCGTGATGCTGATAACGGACAAGATGTTGTCAAAGCATGTAAGCAAGCAGGAGTGGATATAAATATTATTGATGGCTCTGAGGAGGCTCAGATTATCTATAATGTACACAACCACACTAATATGGATAAAAACAAAGTATATCTATATATAGATGTAGGTGGTGGTAGTACAGAGATTTCTTTGTTTGCAAATGGTGAACTTGTTGCATCGAGATCATTTAATTTAGGTACAATCCGTATTCTCGATAATCAAGATAGTCCTGATACTTGGGATGACATGAAGCTATGGGTCAAGAGCATTACCAAGGGCTACAAGAACATTTATGGCATCGGTAGTGGTGGTAACATCAACAAACTGTCTAGATTGGCAAATGAGAAAGCAGACAAGCCTATCTCGTATGCAAAGCTGAAGGCACTTTATGTCTATTTGAATTCGTATTCCTTGAAAGATAGGATCAATGTACTTGAATTAAAGCAAGATAGGGCAGACGTAATTATCCCAGCTTCTGAGATTTTCTTGACTATCATGAAAGTAGGTCATCTGAAAAATATTATGGCACCCAGGATTGGTTTGGCGGATGGAATAATCCAAACGTTAATCAATAAAAATCTTAAGAAGGAAAAAGGCTAAAATCGTTGTAAGAATAAAAATAAAGTTTATTTTTGCGATGTCTTAGCCCAGGTGGCGAAATTGGTAGACGCACCATCTTGAGGGGGTGGCGCCTGTACGGGTGTGGCAGTTCGAATCTGCTCCTGGGCACCGGTAAATTATAAAGGTCGAGGTTTTTTCCTCGACCTTTTTTTATTAGGGATTCTATAAAAAAAACCTTGCCGACAAGCAAAGGTTTTGTTTGTATGTTGTTTAGTAAAAATGCTATATGTTGTTGGCTTTTACAGTAATCTCTGCAATATCCAATACTTTTATTTCCTGTTCTTTTTCTTTAACCTTTACACCATCTCTCAACATAGTCATACAAAATGGACATGCCGCAGCTACGATGCTTGCTTGGCTCTCGATAACATCCTCGATACGCTCTACGTTGATATCCTTTTCGCCTTTTTCAGGTTCCTTAAACATCTGCGCGCCACCTGCTCCACAACATAAGCCGTTGGATTTACATCTTTTTAATTCCACTAAGTCTGCGTCCAAGACTTCCAGAGCTTTTCTAGGTGCTTCGTAAATATCATTACCTCGGCCTAAATAACAAGGATCGTGGTATGTTATTTTCTTACCCTTGAACTCATGTCCATCTGACGGTCTCAATTTGCCATCATCAATCAAGGATTGAATTAACTGAGAATGATGAATTACCTCATAATTCCCGCCCAAACTAGGATACTCGTTCTTCAATGTATTAAAACAGTGGGGACATGCCGTAACGATCTTTTTGATTTCATATCCATCCAATACCTGGATGTTCATCATCGCCTGCATCTGAAATAAGAATTCGTTGCCCGCGCGTTTTGCCGGATCGCCTGTGCAACTTTCTTCTGCTCCCAAAATGGCATATTTAATCCCAACGTGTTGCAATATCTTACAGATATCTCTAGTAATACGTTGAGCTCTTTCGTCAAAACTACCTGCACAACCAACCCAAAACAATAAATCTGGGCTTTCACCTTTTGCCAATAATTCAGCTACTGTAGGTATATGTAATTGATTTTCCATGATTTTCCCTTTTATTGATTTGTCCAATTTGCTCTGTCAGCCTGTGAATATTTCCATGGAGCACCGTTGTTTTCCAAGTTTGAAAACATATTGTTGATGCTTGAAGGAGCCTGTGATTCCTCCATAACAGCAAACTGTCTTAAACCTACGATTATCTCCAATGGATTGATGTTAACGGGACACTGTTCTACACACGCATTACACGTTGTACAAGCCCATATCTCTTCCCGCGTGATATATGTGTCCAACAAACCTTTTCCGTCGTCTACAAAGCTTCCATTCTTGTCGATGTTTTTTCCTACTTCTTCCAATCGATCCCGAGTATCCATCATTATTTTTCTAGGAGAAAGCAACTTTCCCGTCATATTCGCTGGACATGCGGATGTACAACGACCACATTCTGTACAGGTGTAGGCATCCAAAAGATTTTTCCATGTTAAATCCTGGACATCTTTTACTCCAAAACGACTCGCTTCTCCTGTTGGCGGCGGTAAACTCGGATCCAACATCACTTTGACCTCCTCAGTCACCGATGCCATATTCTTAAACTCTCCTTTAGGCTCCAACCTAGTAAAATACGTATTTGGGAATGCCAAAATAATATGTAAATGCTTGGAAATAGGAAGGTAATTTAAGAAAGCCAAAACGCCTATAATATGAAACCACCAAGCAAACCTTTCAATCAAAATTAAATTGCTTACCGAATCGGGAAGAATTCCAACTAAATAGGAACTGATAGGGAAGGAGCCAACGGAATGGTAACCTGCTGCTCCTAATGTCTGCAATTTATAATCAGCAGCATTCATAATTAAGAATGCAGCCATCAATAATATTTCAGCAGTCAGAATTAAATTGGCATCTGTTTTTGGCCAATTGTTCAATTCAGACTGATTAAGCCTCTTTATCTTCAAAACATTGCGTCGAATCATAAAAATAACGCAACCCAGCAACACTAAAAATGCAAGTATTTCAAAACTAAAGATCAAAAAGTCATAAAATCCTCCCAAGACATTGGATAAAACGCGATGACTTCCAAACAAACCATCGATAACAATTTCCAACATCTCGATATTGATAATACAGAAACCTACATAAACAAATAAATGAAGTAAGGCAGGGATTGGCTTTTTGAACATTTTCTTCTGACCAAATGCTACCAGAAGCATAATTTTAATTCGCTCCCCAGCTCGGTCGGTACGGTTCACTGATTGCCCTAATTTTATGTTTCTATAAATCTTGCTTGCGTTTTTATAGAATAAAATTATGGCTGCTATAAATATAATACCAAATATGAGTTGACTTATCATAGTTTAATACTTAGGTTAACAAATATAATTAATCGGATTATACTATGCATGCATAATAAATTATTTAGAAAGATTAAAAATAATTGACCTCATCAAATAATCGAAACATGCCATCAAATCAAGGTAGGTATAAATATTGATACAACAAATAGCTCCTAATATTAAGCTTGGTTTTGTAAATTGCAGTCGGATTCAACCAAAAAGCCAAATCCATTGAAAAACATTTATTTCATAATGATGGATATAATCAAAAAATCAACTCATGGCAGAAACTAATACATTTGATGTGATCGTAATTGGATCTGGAATATCCGGAGGCTGGGCTGCGAAGGAATTTTGCGAGAAGGGCTTTAAGACTTTAGTCTTGGAGCGTGGTTTTGATGTTCAGCATATCAAAGACTATCCTACAGCATATATGGATCCTTGGGAATTTGACCATCACAATCAGGTTGCTTTGAAGGTAAGGGAGGAAAATCCGATTGCCTCAAGGTGCTATGCATTTAATGAGGATGCTATTCATTTTTTTACGAAGGATAAAGATCAAGAATACGTACAGGAGAAACCATTCGATTGGATCCGGGGCTATCATGTTGGAGGGAAATCTTTGTTATGGGCAAGACAAGTCCAACGTTGGAGCGACTATGATTTTGAGGGTCCTGCACGAGATGGATTTGCTGTTGATTGGCCGATACGATATAAAGATATTGCTCCTTGGTATAGTCATGTGGAGAAGTTTATCGGAGTATCCGGAAATAGGGATGGCAATGCTGCCATGCCTGATGGTGAATTTTTACCGGCATTTGATCTAAATGCTGTAGAACAAATGATTCAAAAGAAAATCCCTCAGAAATATCCAGATCGTCAGGTAATTGCAGGGAGATGTGCTCATATTACAGATCCTCAGCCTATCCATATTCAGCAGGGTAGGACCAAGTGCCAAAACAGAACGATGTGCCAACGCGGATGTCCCTTCGGTGGATATTTCAGTTCAAATGCATCGACTCTTCCGTGGGCAGCCAAAACAGGAAATCTTACAATAAGGCCCAATTCAATCGTAGAGTCTATTATATATGACGACCAAAAGCAAAAAGCATCTGGAGTGAGGATTATTGATGCCGAAACACAAAAAACCGCTGAATATTTTGCCAAAGTTATTTTTGTAAATGCTTCGGCCATTGCAACAAATCAAATCTTGCTGAATTCGACTTCTTCTAGGTTTCCAAATGGATTGGGCAATGACTCTGGCTTATTGGGCAAGTATATTGCTTTTCATAACTATTTAGGGTCTATTTCAGCAACAATGGAAGGCTTTGAAGATATGTATTATTATGGTCGACGACCTACCCAGCCCATCATCCCAAATTTCAGAAATGTAAAAAAACAAGAGATGGACTTTTTGCGTGGCTATGCTTCATTCTTTGGAGCTTATAGGGGCAGAGGAGCCAATAGTGACATGCAAGTAGGTGCTGCATTCAAAGATAGTCTTTCAGAAGTTGGCGGATGGGGAATCGGAATGATGATGCAAGGTGAGACAATACCGAAAGAGGAAAACCATGTCCGCTTGAGTACTGATCTAAAAGATAAATTCGGAATGGCACAGATGGTATTCAATGTTGGATATGATGATAATGATCAAAAAAGCATGCAAGATTTTCTGAACCAAGGTTCTGAGATGTTAGAATATATTGGAGCAAAAAACATTAGCCAGCATAATAGCAAGCAAAACCCTGGTTTAGATATTCACGAAATGGGAGGGGCTAGGATGGGTAGAGATCCCAAGACATCGATTCTGAATCAATGGAACCAAATGCATCTATGCAAAAATGTATTTGTAACAGACGGTGCTAGTATGACCTCAACAGGGACACAAAATCCATCATTGACTTATATGGCATTTACAGCGAGAGCTGCCAATTATGCCATGGATGAGATGAAGAGAGGAAACCTATAATAAAGGAAAGTTAAAGACACAAAAAAGGATCAACCGCAGGGTTGATCCTTTTTTGTGTCTTTAAAAAACTGGAATTATTTTTTGGGAGCAGCAGCTGGAGCAGCTGTAGCGCTTACACCTAATTTAGCTTTGATTTCTGCAGTTAAGTCATCACCACCTTGGAAGTAAGGAACTCCACCGTTAGAGATATCTAATACATAAGCATAACCTTTTTCTTTAGCTACAGTATTGATTGCAGTCATTACTTTTTGCTCAATAGGAGCATATAACTCTTGTTGTTTTTTACCGATTTCTTCTTGTGCAGCTTGTTGAACACCTTGGATACGTGTTTCCATGTCACGCATTTTAGTAGCGATAGTTTGAACTTCAGCATCTACAGTTTCTTTGTTAGCTTCGCTACGGTTTCTCAACTTTTCGTTGGCATTGTTCTGTTCTTTTTGGTACTCGCTGATCATGCCCTGAATCTCTTGTTGCTTAGTTTCGCTCAAGGTTTTCATTTGTGCTTCAGCAGCTTTAAATTCATTTGTAGACTGAACAATTTCTGCTGTGTTGATGTGTCCAATTTTTTGTTGTGCATTGGCAGCAGTACCCGCCAATAAAATTCCAGATGCTAATACTACACTTTTCAATAAATTTTTCATGCTGTTTTTGTTAGTCTTATATTTTCTGATATAAGTAATTTTCTGTTGTTTTTATGTGTTGAATAATAAAATTAGATTGCAATTATAATAAAAAATATTAGTTCGCTAAAGAGGGATTGGGTCTCAATCCTAGTTTAGTGATAACATCGTTACTTTTATCCAAGCTTGGATTCGCATACAAGAAGCTATTTTCGCTTCTTTTGTCCATGATAAAATCAAACTGTCCAGCAGTAGCTACATCTTGAATTGCTTTGCTAACCTTTGCTTGAATAGGTTTCATCAAGTTTTCGCGCTGTTTGAAAAGATCACCATCCATACCAAATTTAGTGCGTTGGAATTCCTTCACTGCTTTTTCTTTGTTCACGATTTCATCTTCACGACGTCTGCGCATATCTGCATTTAAATTCGCTTGATCTTTTTGGTATGCCTGATACATACGCTCTATCTCGTCATATTGTCTATCGACCTCAGCTTGCCATTGTTTTGACTGATCATCCATCTGTTTGATCGCTGAATTATATTCAGGGATATGTTTCATGACATACTCTGAATCTACATATGCTAATTTTTGGGCAAATGATACTGAACCCATCATAGTTAACATCACGATTATTATTGCTATTCTTTTCATCGACATATTATTTTTTTAAATTCTATGTTTAAGACAATTTAAATGTTAAAAAGTTTAATTAGAACCCGCCCATATTTTGGATAATACTGAAGGTGAAGTTTTGTTTCCACTGATCAGTAGTCAATCCAGGGATAGGATCTAAAGCATGACCATAGTCAATACCCAGCATACCAAAGATAGGTAAGAAGATACGTGCTCCAACACCAACTGTACGACGAACCTTGAACGGATTTACTTCATCAAATTTATTCCAAGTATTACCTGCTTCTGCAAAAGCCAAAGCAAATACAGTCGCTTGATCGTTCAACATAATTGGATGACGTAATTCTAGCTGATATTTAGCATAGATAGGGCTACCCGAACGAATGGCAATATTTTGTTGATTGCTACCTGTAGAAGCTGGAATCAATGCACCATTTGCATATCCACGCATCGCAATAATTTCAGAACCTTGTAAGAAGTCAAACCCTTGCATACCATCACCACCTAATTTAAAACGCTCAAATGGTGAAACAATTGTTTCTGAATTATATCTTCCCAAATAACCAAATTGCGCTTGGGCTTTCAAAACTAATTTACCTGCAATTTTAGTATACCATTGAGAGTCAAATTTCCACTTGTGGTACTCCGTAAACTTGAACTTCTCTGCATCAGGCGCAGTTTCATAGTTGATGTTGTTCCATAATGAATACGGAGGAGTCAACTGAACACTGAATTTAATGTGTGATCCTGATGTCGGGTAAATAGGAGCATCAATAGAGTTTCTGCTGATCTCTTGAGTAAAGTTAATGTTATAAGCAGTACCATCAGAGAATAAAAAGATACCACCGTAGTTATCCAATAAATAGCGTTGGTAAGATAGAGAACTATTGATTTGAAAATAGTTGTCTGGCCATTGCAAACGCTTACCTAATGTTGCGGTAACACCGTGCATCTTGATTTTTGGAATACCCTCGTAATCTTCATAACGGTTAGATTCCCAGTTATAACGTTGGTATTGTGAATTCGAAATATAAGCACTCAAACCAAAGTAAATAGGTTTTTTACCACCTAACCATGGCTCAGAGAATGAGAAACTGTAGGATTGATAACGTTTTCCTGAAGTCTGACCACGGATACTCAATTTCTGACCATCACCTCTAGGAAGTGGTTTCCAAGATTCTTTTTTGAAGAAATTGCTCGTTGAGAAGTTGTTGAAATTCAAACCCAAAGTACCGATAACCTGGCCTGCACCATAACCACCTGATAATTCAACTTGGTCGGATGGTTTTTCAGCAACTGAGAATTCAATATCCGTTGTTCCTTCTTCATAGTTCAAGTTGGTTGGCATAGGGTTAACCTTTTGCTCATCAAACATTCCTAATTGAGAAATCTCCCTAACACTTCTAACCAATAACTCTCTAGAATATTTCTGACCTGGTTTCGTATAGATAGAACGTAATACCACTCGGTCATTCGTTACATCATTTCCTTTTAAGATTACATTATTGATCGTATACTGCTTTCCTTCAAACATCTGGATGTCCAAATCGATCGTATCTTGATGGATACGTTTGATAACCGGCTGAACATTGAACGTTAAGTAACCATCATTTTGATAGATTGCTGCGATATCATCAGAGTTCCTTGTAGGACCACTCAATTTTGAGTTCAATTTTTCCTCGCTATAGATATCTCCACGTTTGATACCTAATAAGATATTCAATACAGAATCCTTGAATTTGGAGTTTCCAGACCATGTAATATCACCTACGTAATATTTAGGACCTTCATAAACATCCAAATCAATAGCTACTTCATTGTTGTCATGACGTCTCACAGTATCTTTGATAATCTGAGCATCACGGAAACCTTTATCTTGCATTTTTGCAACCAGGTTAGTTTTTGCTTCTTCGTATTTGTCATCCTTGAATTTACCAGGACCAAATACTCTGAACCATGCTCTAGGACGAACACCTTTCATGAATTTCGTAAGCTGTTTGTCGCTGAACTCTTCGTTTCCGGTAAAGTTGATGCTGTTAACTTTGATTTTTTTGTTTCTTTCTACATCTACAATTACGATTTCATTGTTTGCTTGTCCTGAATCAGGCTTAGTTGTAATCGTAATGTCTGGATATAAATAAGATTTTTCTCTTAGGAATTTTTCAATGGTAGTCTTGGTTGTAAGTAGTAAGTTATCATTAACGATTTTACCAGCGTTGGTATTTAATCGCTTACGAACTTCCTCAGTTTGAGATTTACTTAAGCCATTAATATCTACTCTTGTAAGTCTTGGTCTTTCAACAACCCTGATTTCTAAGAAGATTGTTTCCCCTTCGATCTTAGTAGCATATAACTGAACATCTTCGAACAGGTTTTGTGACATTAAGTCTTTAATTACGTTCGAGGTCTGTTCGCTAGGAACCTCTATGTATTGTCCCACCGATAATTTTGAAATCGTGATCAGTACCTCGGAATCCAGATATTTTGCTCCGGATACTGTTACTCCACCGATAACATAGTTTTTAGGGTCCAAATAACTGATGTCATCTGGATTGTTCAAATTCAAAGGCCTATTTCCTGTTATCTGAGCCTGCGCGAAATTGCAAATTAAGAGGGTGAGTAAAATAGAAAGTTTAATTATACGCTTCATTTACTTTTTATTATGTCTGCTAAAGTACAGCAAAGTCTTGTTAATTTTTGTTAAAAGAAATATTACGAATTCCTGACATTATACCTGCCGGAATCAAAATGTTGCAAAAGTAATGATTTCTTATAATTGTTCACTAGTTTTCCCAAATCTTCTTTCTCTATTTTGATATAAATAAATACATTCAAATAAAGTCTCTCTGGAGAATTCAGGCCACATCATCGGTAGGAAAAACAGCTCAGAATAAGCTATTTGCCATAACATATAGTTGCTTATGCGCTCTTCACCGCTGGTTCTGATCAATAAATCAGGGTCGGGAAGATCATAGGTATAGAGATTTTTGCTGAATAAGTCTTCGTTAATATCCTCTAGAGAAATTTCACCTTTTTTAACTTTTTCAGCAATAGATTTTGTAGCATCCAAGATCTCTTGGCGCGATCCATAGCTCAATGCTAATGTCAATGTGCAACCTGTATTGTTCTTGGTTTGTTCAATGGTTGACTGTAAAGTTACTTGGCAATGCCCTGGAAGATCAGACATTCTGCCAATGCTGTTCACGCGAATATTATTCTCTTGAAAGGTTGGTAATTCTTGGTTTAATGAGTTTACTAATAGCTCCATCAGGGCGTCAACTTCAAATTGAGGTCGGTTCCAATTTTCAGTTGAAAAAGCATAAAGGGTAAGATAGGAAAGACCAATCTCAACGGAAGCCTCTAATGCTTCCCGAACGGCAGTAACACCATTTTTGTGGCCAAATACTCGAAGTTCTCCCTTCTCTTTTGCCCACCGGCCGTTACCATCCATGATAATCGCAATATGCTGGGGTAATCTAGTTTTATCTATTTTATCTTTAAAACTCATTAGATAATATGAAATTAATGCATTGAATATTTATTAACCGTCATCAACTCAAAATATGATTTCAAAGGCATCTGCTGAAAAATGAAACGGTTAAATAAATGATATGGTACCAATACTTATAGAATTTATCGTAAAGATAAGGCTTTTAAAGAAATCCCAATATAAAAATTATGGATTATAGCTGTTTGCACATTAAAATTAATAATTGCGAACATCGATACCCCATAGTAATTTCTCCCTCAAAATACCAAAATATTGATCGTTCTGAAGACGGATTAAATTAATGCTGAAAGGAGCTTTAGTGATGGTAAGGCTTGTTTTTGTGCTTAATGTGTGACTTTTTGAATCACAGCTTAGAATGTACTTTTCAGTACGGCTTTCTATTTCAAGACGCAAAGTCATATTTTCATTAACAACAATAGGCCTTACGTTCAAGTTGTGAGGAGAAATTGGAGTAATAACAAAATTTCCACTTCCAGGCATAATGATAGGCCCACCACAGCTCAATGAATATGCTGTAGAACCAGTAGGGGTGGCTATTATTAAGCCATCTGCCCAATAAGAGTTCAACAGCTCATCATCTAAAACTGCATGCACTGTGATCATTGCCGAAGAATCTGATCTGAAAACAGTGATGTCATTTAAAGCAAAATCCTCACCTTTAATAAAAGTTCCATCAGAACTCTCTACCTGTAATAAAGCTCTTTTTTGGATCTGATAATTATTAGATAAGATTTGGTCCAAAGCATCTTCAATATGATTCTTGGAAATATTGGCCAAAAATCCCAAACGACCAAAATTTATCCCGGCCAAAGGAATGCCTGAGTCTTTAATTAAAGTTGCTGCCGAAAGCATGGTGCCATCACCGCCCAAACTAAGCATAAATGCAATGTCACTAGGCAGATCTTTATGTGACTTGAATTTTTTAAAGGTAAAATCTAGTTTGCACAATCGCTTAAGAAAGCTGTGGAAGTCATGATGGATATAAACATTAACATTTCTTTCACGCAGATAGGTGAACAGCTCAACAACGTATCCGATAACGGATTGATTAAACTCTCGACCGTATACTGCTATGGACAGCTCTTTCATGCTTTAAATAATATTTTGCGCAAAGATGGGAATTTCTAGGTATTAAATATTCAAATAATTCATCAAAAGGTTATAACGCTCTTGAATGTCATTTTGGTCTGATCCATCATTAAAAGTAGCTTTCACAACATAATCATGGCGCCATAAAGAAGCTAAAACCGATGAAATATTGTTTTTGTTTACTTTTATGGTTAACTCAACCTTGGTCGAATTCTCAATAGGATGAATCCCTGTACTTAATATCTTGGTGTTTTCAGACTCTATAATATGAGCTACATGGGTCAGGCTATTATCTCTATCTTCCATTTCAAGTACAATGATAGCACCTTTATCTTGATTGGATAAGGTTTGGTTTATCGATCTCAATAAATCCTTCTGAGTAATAACTCCCACATATTCCTTTTGCTTGTTGACAATGGGCAACAAATCAAATTGGTAAGTTTCTAGATATTGTAGAGCATCATATATATGTTGATAGTCATATAAGTAAATGAAAGGAAAAGTGAATTTCATTTCTTTGATTAATGTATCTTCATCTTCTACAGATAGCAAGTCTTCCTCGGTGATCAATCCCAAATATTCCTTTCCTTTGACTACTGGCAGTTGATGAAAATGGAGCTCATTGACTTTGTCCAACGTAGCAGAAACCGAATCGTTCGGGTGAACTTCGGTATAAAGCGTTGATATGTTTTCTCCGATATACATGATTCCTTTTATTTATTAAACTACAATAAACAAAAAACGTTTAATTTTAGTTTAATTATCCCTTAATTGCTAAGGTAACGAAAATATTAAATTTGATATAAATAAAAAGATGTTTTACTCATCTTAAAACTAATTATGTAATTTTACACAACTTTTATTAAAGAGTAGTATAGTATATGGGCTTACTAGAGCAAGATAAGTTTATTGAAATCAGGGAAGTAATACGTAAGAAAAGTCCAGGTTTAGCCAAATGGATACCTAAGCCATTAATGAGTTATTTAAAGAGAACCTTGCACGAAGACGAGATTAATTACATCATGACTACGTATCATGATGATATGGGCTTAGACTTTGTGGACTCATTGCTGAAAGAGCTTCAGGTAAATGTGCATTTAGAAGGAGCGGAAAATATTCCTCTTGAAGATAGTGTCATCTTTGCTTCAAATCACCCACTAGGCGGAATGGATGGAGTAGCATTTATGCAGGTAATTGGCAAATATCGTAAAGATGTCAAGTTCTTGGTAAATGATATCCTTATGAATGTCCGTAACCTTGAACCTCTATTCGTACCTGTGAACAAAATCGGTGGACAAAGTAAATCGGGGATCGCTGCAATTGAAAATGCTTATGCATCTGATCATGCCTTACTTGTATTCCCAGCAGGACTTGTGTCTAGAAAGATTAATGGAAAAGTTGTTGACCTTGAATGGAAAAAAAGCTTTATCAGCAAAGCAAAAAAATATAAAAAAGATATTGTTCCTGTTTATATTGAGGGCAGAAATTCAAACTTCTTTTATAATCTAGCAAGAATAAGACAGAAATTAGGGTTGAAAGCAAATATTGAAATGTTATATTTACCCGATGAGTTGTTCTCACAAAGAGGTAAAGATATAACAATCAGAATTGGGAAGAAAATTCCTTTTACCCATTTCGACACCAGTAAAAACGAGCGTCAATGGGCTGCTGAAGTAAAAGATGTGGTTTATGCCATGGCCGATGGTAAAAAATAATTTATGCAAGAAATAATTCAACCGGTAGATAGAGATCTAATTAAGAAAGAACTTACTAAGGAGGCTTTCGTACGCTATACCAACAATGGTAGCAACGAGGTATACCTAGTAAATTATCATACCGCACCAAATATCATGCGTGAGATTGGTAGATTAAGGGAACTGACTTTTAGAGGTGCTGGTGGCGGTACAGGATTGCCATTAGATATCGATGAAAATGATACTTCCGAACACAATTACGACCAATTAATCGCATGGAACCCTGAAGATGAAGAAATAATCGCAGGATACAGAGTAATAAAATGTGACCAAGCTGCTGACAATAATGGTGAACTCCATTTGTCAACCGCTCACTATTTCGATTTTACAGAACAATTTAAAAAAGACTTCCTTCCTTATACTATAGAATTAGGAAGATCCTGGGTGCAGCCTAAATACCAACCAGCAATAGATAATAGAAAGGGTATTTTTTCTCTGGACAATTTATGGGATGGATTAGGTGCATTGGTACTTTTAAACCCCGATGTGAAATATCTTTTCGGAAAAGTAACCATGTATCCGCATTATAACCCCGAAGCAAGAGATTTATTAATCTATTTCATGAATCACTATTTCCCGGATAAAGATAATTTGGTTCATCCTGTGGAGGATTTATATTTAGGTTATAAAACGGATATCTCGAAATACGAAGGGATTTTTGATGGACTTGAATACAAAGAAGGTTACAAAGTATTGAACACTAGAATTAGAGAATTGGATGAAAATATTCCACCTTTAATCAATACGTATATGAACCTTTCTCCAACTATGAGAGTATTTGGTACTGCCCAAAATAATGAGTTTGGGGAAGTGGAAGAAACAGGTATTATGATTACTCTGGATGATATCTATCCCGCCAAAAAAGAACGCCATATGTCAACATTTGAAAGAGACAGACATTATGGACAACGACCGGTGAAAACCAGATAGAATTAAATAATTCAACATAGCGAAGAGCGACATTAATTAAAATGTCGCTCTTTTTTCTTTTGCACACAATAAATTTCCCTTAACACAATATTAACCATTTATTATCAATTTACCAACATTTATTTAATCGTAATATTATCCATTAAGATTAAATTTGTCGCAATAGTTAAGTAAATAATCTAATAAATGAGTAAAACTTCAATGAAATTTTGCGTGCCTTTGCTTGCTCTCTTGCTAAATGCAAATGGGGAAAGCTTGGCATCCAGCCACTTGCCTTACCTCCAAGTGGTTCAAAAAGATCAGCAATTGATCGATATTCGACTAACTGTTGTTGACAAATCATCTGGTGAACCTATCGAAGGGGTAAATATAATGGTAGGAAATAGACAAATAGGATCTACGAATGCCAGTGGGGTATTTCAAAAGGAAGTAATTAAAGGTACAGAAATATCCTTCAAAAGAATAGGATATGCACAGTCTTCAATTAAGGCAAATAAAAATAACATCAGAGTAGAATTGTCTCCTCTTGACGAATCAATAGATGAAGTTGTAGTTACCGCTTTAGGAATTAAACGAGATGAAAAAGCTCTAGGCTATTCAACTACAACGGTTAAAGGAGAACAACTAACTGAAGCTTTATCCAGTAATTGGATGGATGCGTTATCAGGAAAAGTAGCGGGTTTGAACCTGATGCGTTCAAATGCAGGTCCTGTTGGAACCACCAAAATCATACTTCGTGGGGAAAACAATATTACAGGTGAGAATGAAGCTCTGATTATTGTAGATGGAGTAATGGTGAATGGTGGCTCTGGCCGGAGGTCTGCCTTGGATTCTGATAATGCATATGGTGTGAGTTCCGAAAATATGCCTGTCGATTATGGCTCAGGAATGGATGATATCAATCCTGAAGATATTGAGACCATTACTGTGCTTAAAGGGCCGGGTGCTGCTGCTCTATATGGACAGCGCGCAGCAAATGGTGCAATCGTCATTACTACTAAATCTGGCTCTAAAAAAGATAAAGGGATAGGCGTAACGGTAAATTCCAATGTCTCTTTTGAAAGCATGAATAGATCTCCAGCATTGCAATACGAGTATGGGCAAGGATTGGGTGGTTCTGCGCATTATTCTTATGGACCCTCAGAAGATGGGCATAGCACTGCAGGAACAAGTTCTGCATATGGTCCAAAATTCGATGGTCAAAAATTCTTTCAGTACGATCCCAAAACGCAAACTGTAGGACTAGAACGAACACCATGGAGAGCATATTCAGGAAAAAATGGTGTTAATGCTTTTTTTGATGTGGGTAGAACATATACCAATTCCGTAAGTATTGACGGTAGCACCGACAAAACAACAGCGAGATTTTCAGCCACAAATGTCCAAAACAAATGGATTGTGCCTAATACAGGCTATAAACGGAATACTTTTGCAATTTCAGTGAATTCAAGAGTTTCTGATAAACTCCAGATCAACACAAAGGTGAATTATAATAACCGTTGGAGTGATAATTTGCCGGGATCAGGCTATGGAAACCAATCTCTGATGTATTGGTATATCTTTTGGCAGCCAAGTTCGGACATCAATGGTCTAAAAGACTATTGGGTTAAAGGAAAAGAAAATGAACGAATCAAATATCCTTTTAGTTCATATCCTGAAAATCCTTATGCCATTGTCAATGAATTCATCAATTCAAACAATCGCCATGTAATTACAGGTAATGCGCAAACAACATATCAATTCAGTAAAGAATTAAGTCTGCTATTGAGGGCATCTATGGATTTGTCTACTGAGAATAGATTTCAAAATAGGCCATATGATGCTGGATCAAGATTGCCAGAAGGTAGCCATAGAACTCAAGCCATTTTTGGAAAAGAAACGAATGCAGATTTTTTATTGCGCTATCAAAAGGAAATTAACAAAGACTTCGATTTTTCTATCACTGCTGGAGGGGCTACATTGGCAAATGAATATAGAAGAGATGAGCTGGCATCTGATGGACTTACCTTTCCTGGAGAGTTCAACCATAGCAATTCGAAATATGGAGTAAGAAGTAAGCAGAGAATAGAAAAATTTGAAACCAATTCCTTTTATGGTTTGATGACTGCTGCTTACCGAGAATTTCTTTTTTTGGATGCAACAGCGCGGATGGATTGGACAAGTACTTTGCATTCTTCTGCATTTCCTGATAAAAAGGTCAACTTTTTTTACCCTTCATTAAATGGGTCTTTTGTGATTTCGGAAATCGCAAATCTGCCAGAGATAATCTCCTTTGCAAAAATTAGAGCTTCCATTGCAGGAACTGGTTCCGGTGCACAAACACCATACTTAACGAATTTTACCTACCAGGTTGGAAATCCACTTATCGGTGGTTCATTGACAAACCCGCACCTATTAGTCAATCCATTGTTGAAACCATTGAAAACTAACTCATTGGAATTCGGGGCTGATATTAGACTGTTCAAAAATAAAGTCAATTTAGATGTTTCCGTATATAAAGCAAATTCATTCAATCAACATCTAAGAAGAATAGTGGATGCATCTTCTGGGGTGAATAGATTTATCATGAATGTCGGTGAAGTTCAAAATACCGGACTTGAAATAGCATTGAATACCAATCAGATCAAAAATGCTAATTTCAGCTGGTCATCGCTGGTCACTTATACCGCCAACAGAAATAAAATACTTGAGCTATCCGATAGTTCAATTGTTATCCAAGCAAGATCCATAGGATTAGGTCAAATCATTGGACATGTCGGAGGAAGTATGGGCGATATGTTTGGTCTGGGATATTTGCGTGCCCCAGATGGACAAATCATCTATGATGAAAGAACAGGTTATGCAAAACTAACCAACTATTTAATTCCTTTAGGAAATAATTACCCAAAAGGAAAGTTAAGTTTTGGAAATACCTTCAATTATAGAGGCCTAAAATTAAACCTATTGTTTGATACCCAATGGGGTGGAGTAGCTCATTCGCTCACTCATTATAAATTGGCAGAACAAGGTAAAACAAGAAATACCTTGCCTGGAAGATATAGCGGAATTATAGGAAACGGAGTATTGCAAAATCCGGATGGAACATTCCGCAAGAACGATGTCATCGCGACAAATATCGATCAATATTACCGTTCTCACTTTGGACCCGACAACGCAGAAGGAAACGTCTTCCCAACTGACTTCCTGAAATTCCGTGAAGCTAGGTTGGACTATACCCTTAGTAAAAAACTAACTCAAAAAATCAACGTAAATAGAGCAACAGTGGGTATTTATGGGCGTGACCTATTTATCTGGACTAAATGGCCCGCATTCGACCCTGAATTCGGAACGCTCGATGGCCCCGATGTGGTTAAAGGATTTGAAATCGCTCAGTTCCCTTCAACTAGAACATTCGGCTTTAATTTAATCGTTGGATTTTAATTATAATATCATGAAACTAAAAATTTTACTTCTAACATTAGCTTCACTCATCATATTCAGTTCTTGCCAAAAAGGATTTGATAAACTGAATATAGACCCAACAGGATCAAAGGATGGTTATCCAAATCAGTTTATGTCAAGTGCATTGGTAAAAACTGTGGGGTACAATATGCAAAGGAATAGAACCTTCAATAATGAACTCATGCAGGTAACTGTAAACATGAGTGATGGTGAAGGTCGGGTCTTTCGTTATGATATCAGAAGAAACTGGTCTGATTATACTTGGAATAGCCATTACTTGAACATGTCTAATTACAAAGACATGTACAGTAAATCAACACGAGGTGAAAATGTCAATAAATCTTATCAAGGTATTTCGCTTGTACTCCAATCCTGGACATACTCCATATTAACGGATACCTATGGTGATATTCCTTATTCTGGGTCAATCCTTGGTCGAGACTCATTGAATTTTGAACCGCAATTTGATCCACAATTTGAAATCTATAAAGACATATTTGACAAATTAGATACAGCCAACGCTTATTTGGCAACTAATCAGGCAATTGATCCTACTCATGATCCTGTTTACAGTGGAAATGTCAATAACTGGCGAAGATTTAGTAATTCACTATACCTAAGACTATTGTTGCGTGTTGTCCACAAAGAGGAAATAAAGGAATTTGCTACTCAAAAGATCCAAGAGATTTTGGAGACAAAAAAGGCAGAATATCCCATAATATCAAAAAATGAAGAATCCGCTATTTTAAGATGGACTGGGAATGGAGCTTATATATCACCATTTATGCTTACACGGGTACAAGATTTCCGTGCGGTCGCGATAGCAGAATTTTTTATTGATTTCTTAAGAGATTCCAATGATCCCAGGCTTAACATCCCAGAATATGGTACCGGCAATGTAAATAGATTGGGAATTGCACCAATAAGTGGAAGCTATACAGGTGTGCCTAGCGGATATGAGCCAGGAAATGAAGATGTTACAAAAATGTCGTATTTCTATTCTGCTGATCAACAGGGAGGGGTAAATAGTCTGCAGAAGGAGCCTCTCACTGGGATGATGTTGAACTTCTCAGAAGTGGAATTTATTAAAGCTGAAGCCATCCTTAAAGGAATAATTAAGGGAAATGTTCGAGAAACCTTTTATAGCGGGGTAGAGTCATGCATCAGACTATGGTTGCCAAATTGGAAAGGCAATGCTCAATCCCATTTAGTTGCTTCTGACATCGATTGGAATGATAGCGAGAATATAGAACAGAAAATGGAAAGATTGCACAGACAGAAATATTATGCCTTGTTTATGGTCGACAACCAACAATGGTTTGAACATAGAAGAACAGGTCACCCAATCTTACCAAAAGGGAAAGGACTGTCAAACAACGGTGAAATGCCAGCAAGAATGACTTATCCTGTATATGTACAATCTACTAATTCCAAGAATTATAGAGCCGCTATTGAAAGGCAAGGTCCTGATGAAATGAATACTAAAGTCTGGTGGCAAAAACCATAAATAATTTCTAATGAAAAATATATTATTAAAAATAACCTTTGCAATCCTTTTGATCAGTTCAATCATTGGGTGTGTAAAAACAAATTATCCCGGCGGAGTCGTAAGTCCATATATTGGTTTATATGATGTCAGGACTATATTCAAAGGCAAGCCTGTTCAACTAAATGTCCAATCTCTTGGAGGTTCCTCCAAGATTGCTGTCACTGTGATTTCAGATCATCAAGCAGATAATCTGCCCAAAGATTTGTTGATCGTACAAGATAAACGGAGACTAAATTTTAATCGCGGGATTGCTATAAATATTGGTTCAGATGCCAAGACTTACGTACCTGGTGATTCCTTGATAATTGATATTGAAGGCTCAACCCTAGATCGAGTAGATGGAATCCTTCAGATAAAGAATATAACCAACAATAAAATTAGTAAAGTAGCTTCTGACAGACCTGTTGCAGTGACATTGACGAATACAGCAAGAATAGCAGCGAATCCTGACCATTTTGAAAGTACGTTGGTAGCACTTGTAAAAGCAGGCGTTGGATATACGCCAAAAGAAGGACAGGTCATTTCTGGAGATTTTGAAATAAATGATGGTTTCGGAACAATCAATGTGCAAACTGACCCTAATTCTCCTATTGCTAAATTGCCGCAGTTGAGAATGGCTAATTATTTTGGGATCATCTTTACCAAAAAAGATGGTGACAAATTATTGCCGTATCATAGGTTGAGAAGCAGTAAGGATTTGATAGAATTGAAATCTGTTTACAAAACTCCAAAGGTAATCATTACTGGATGGATGAATGATCCTGCAGGTTCTGACTCCAACCATGAATATATGCAATTTATGGCGACTGAAGATATTGACTTTTCCAAAACACCCATGTCCGTTGTAACCAATAACAACGCAACACGGGCAAGACCTACAGGTGTGCCTCAAAAAGGTTGGGCAACAGGGGGAATGAGAACATATAAGTTCGATTTAACAAAAGGTAAAGTTCAGAAAGGAAAGCTTTTTTACGTGGGAGGATCAAATAAGCTGATCAACGGTAATGGATCTACTAGTATCAAAGAAGCTAATTGGATTCAATCCTACGATTACTCTAAGAATAACGGATTTGACTTTGGTAATAGAACTTCAAACCTGTTAGCAAATAGTGGATTTGCGTACGGAATTGCAATTTTTGAAGGAACTAAAATAGATGATAAATCAATTCCTGAAGACGTGGTTTTTGTAGCGACAGGTGGAAGTCTGTATGCAGATAATAAAGGATACAGAATTGCTAATACGGATGTATACGATATTATCAATCCTTTGACTTTAGAGGAGCAGCCGTTCTACAGAAGTGGAACCAATACAAATGCACATACCTATAATACTCCGGCAAACCTCGGACATTTTAATTATATGGGTGGAGAATACAACCTCACATTGGGAAGATGGACGAAAGTAAGAGTGAAACATAACCCGATCCTTACTAAACAATCATTATTGTCAGAGATTGAAGAGCCAGAGTTCTTAACTAAGCTAGTAGAATAGACCAATCATAACAAAAACGAAAACCCGTCAATTTCTGACGGGTTTTCGTTTTTAATATAAAGCCATTTCTAAGTGAGGAATATCATCCTCCAAGTAAACATCGCTTTCTATTATAAAGCCAAAATTTGAATAGAATCGTTTGAGATATTCCTGGGCGCTAATTCTAATAGGAACTTCTGGAAACTCATTCTTCAAATACTCAATCGCACGCTCCATAAGTTCTTGACCATACTTATGCTGTCTATGATCAGCATGGACAACCACTCTTCCAATCGAACTGCAATTAGGGTAGGAGACATTAGGAGGCAAAAGCCTAGCGTAAGCTAAACATTGGTCTTTGTCAACCAAATAAAGGTGCTGGCCTTTCAAGTCTTTATCATCACATTCCGGATATAGACAATCTTGCTCCAACATAAAAACATTGATCCTTAATTGCAAAATTTTATAGAGCTCCAAGGAACTCAGATCTGAAAAGGATTTAATCCTCCATTCCATATCTTAACTCAATAATGATTTTACAACCTCCGAAATCGTTCTCCCATCTGCTTGACCAGCCAATTTTTGATTTGCTGCACCCATTACTTTTCCCATATCTTTAATGGAAGAAGCTCCAGTTTCTGCAATAATTCCTTTTACTACATTTTCAATCGCATCACGATCTAATTGTTTAGGTAGGAATTCCTCAATTACTTCCAATTCTTCAATCTCGATCGTGTAAAGGTCTTTTCTGTCTTGTTGCTGATAGATCTCAGCAGATTCTTTGCGTTGTTTTGCTAGTTTTTGCAAGACCTTGATTTCGCCGTCCTCAGTTAGTTGTTCTGCATGGCCTTTCTCGGTATTAGCTAATAGTATTGCAGCTTTGATAGCACGCAATCCACGTAATCTTACATTGTCTTTAGCGATCATCGCCGCTTTAATATCTTGATTGATTTTTGCTTCTAATGACATCTTATTTTATTTATTTTCTAATTACTAATGTTCCGTTTGCTTGTGCTGTTGGCATAACCAACAAGTCATTTATATTAACATGTTTTGGTCTCGAAAGGACAAAGGAAACAATTTCTGCAATATCTTGTCCAGTAAGCGGAGTCAATCCATGATAAACACTTTTTGCTCTATCCTTATCCCCATGAAATCGTACCTCTGAAAATTCTGTTTCAACCATACCCGGGTCAATGCTGGTCACTTTGATGCCTTTTGACAGCAAGTCAATTCGCATTGCCTTGGTCAAAGCATCTACAGCATGTTTCGTAGCACAATAGACATTTCCATTAGGATAAACCTCTTTCCCTGCTATTGAACCAAGGTTGATGATGTGAGCTTGTTCACTGCCAGCCATCATTGGAATTACATATTTGGTCACATAAAGCAACCCTTTTACATTTGTGTCAATCATCCGGTCCCAATCTCCGATCTGACCGTCTTGAATCGCATCTAAACCCTGACTCAGACCTGCGTTATTGATCAGAATGTCAATGTTCTTCCATTCTTCAGGCAAGTTTGACAAGGTAGTTTCCACTTCTTCAGAATTCCGAACATCCAATTTAAAAGTATGGATCTCAGAATTCGGATTGATTGTTTTTATCTTTTGCGTCAACTCTTCCAGTTTCTCAACCCTTCTGGCACAAAGCAAAAACCTATATTTATTTTCTTTAGCCAATTCTAGGGCACAAGATTCTCCAATACCCGAGCTAGCACCTGTGATTAAAACTGTCCTCATTATTTTTTAGTTATTTTAATTTTTACACCTCACTTATTGATAAATTTTCAATAAGATTTACCGCTTGATGTAATGTTTGACTTTCAACAAAGATACAACAAAGTGACTAGAATTTTTTGTCATTCGGGAACCTGTTGTGAACCTAAAGAATACTTAAAGTGGCTTAACTCGTTGACTATGAATATTTGAGATGAATTGATGTCAAAACAACCCTTTTAAATATGCTTCGGGTAGGTTATTCACAATGGTCAATCTTATCCACATTCCTCTAAATTACTGATTCTGAATGCTTAAATTTATTTGTTAACAGGTTCTTCACAATCATTGTTAATTATTAGTCCCTGTTTTTCAACCGCTATAGCATGATTGTTGGAGCACCTAATTTTGACTGTTAAAAACTTGATGGCAGGGCAGCTTTTATTTTTATTACATTTGTTACCCTATCCTTGAAAAACAAGGTGAATCAAGCCGAGAAATATTTTTAGTATGTCTTTAGAAAACGAATTTACAAACAATGCGTCAGGGCAACCTAGTCGTGCAAACTTCAACAAAAAAAGAACGAGCTTAAACAACTTGGTCTCCGGACTGGGTAAGCTCCCTCCACAGGCTTTGGACTTGGAAGAAGCCGTGTTGGGTGCTCTTATGTTGGAAAAAAATGCGCTTAGTGAAGTCATCGACATCCTTAAGCCAGATTCATTCTATAAAGAAGCACACCAAAAAATATTCCAGGCAATCTATAACCTTTTCCAAAAAACATCTCCAATAGATATCTTGACTGTTGTCGCTGAATTGCGTCAAATGGGATCCTTGGAAATGGTAGGAGGAGCTTATTATATTACACAATTGACAGATCGTGTAGTATCTGCAGCTAATATTGAATACCACGCACGTATAATTTCCCAAAAATATATCCAAAGAGAACTGATAAAAGTATCAACCGAGATTATCAACTCATCCTATGATGAAACATCTGATATCTTCGACCTATTGGACCATGCCGAAAAATCATTGTTTGATATTGCCCAAAACAACTTGAGAAGAGATTCAAGAAAAATGGACGATATCATGCGAGAAGCAATTTCTTCATTGGAACTGCTACGTGACAAAACCGACGGATTAACAGGTATCCCTTCGGGTCTGACAGCCTTAGATCGTATGACATCTGGTTGGCAACCTTCCGATTTGGTCATCATTGCGGCTCGTCCTGCGATGGGTAAAACAGCATTCGTACTTTCCGTAGCAAGGAATGCTGCGGTAGACCACGATAAACCCGTGGCAGTATTCTCTCTGGAGATGTCATCTGTACAGTTGGTTAATCGTCTAATCGCTGGTGAAACCGAAATCGAACAAGAGAAACTCAAAAAAGGAAACCTTGCTGACCATGAGTGGCAACAATTGCACTCTAGAATCGGTCGGTTGACGGAAGCTCCTTTGATCATTGATGATACCCCGGCATTAAACGTCTTCGAATTCCGTGCGAAATGTAGACGTCTAAAAGCGCAATACGATATCCAAATGGTCATTGTCGATTACTTGCAGTTGATGCACGGTAAAGGTGACGGAAAAGGTGGGGGTGGTAACCGTGAGCAAGAGATCGGTAGTATCTCACGTGCGCTGAAGTCAGTAGCAAAAGAATTGAATATACCTGTGCTTGCCCTTTCACAGTTGAGCCGTGCCGTTGAATCTAGACCTGGAAACAGTAAAAGACCAATGTTGTCCGACCTTCGTGAATCTGGATCTATTGAGCAGGATGCCGATATGGTACTTTTCTTATATCGTCCAGAATACTATGGACTTCTAGAAGATGAAGAAGGTAGATCAACAGTAGGTGTGGGAGAAGTAATTATCGCAAAACACCGTAACGGTGAGACCGGTATCGTACCGTTAAGGTTCGTAGGTAAGTATGTGAAGTTCGTAGACCTGGAAGATGATTTCTCAGGAATGAGCAACGAAGGCGGAAGCTTTAATGACTTTGGCGGAGGAATGGGAAGTGCCATTCAGCCTTCAGGAAACTTCGGCAATTTCGGCGGTGGAATTACAATGCCTTCCAGAATGAATGATATGCCGGATGATGCACCGTTTTAATAGTATTTAGTAGAAAGTATTTAGACCGGTTTATGGTTAGATATTGAACACCAAAGGATATAGCGGACAATTGTCCGCTTTTTTTATCTATTTAGCATTCTGAAGTAAGAATCTAATCCATTTCATATTTTATCACTTCACATCAAAATCAAAGTATTGATCCTTGAAGGGTTCATTTTTCAATGTATAGTGCCACCATTCTTCTTCTATCGCTTTGAAACCATGTTTTTCCATAATGTTGCGTAAGACCTTTCGATTGTTCCTTTGTTCTTCGTTAAGATTTTTATAATCATGATGAGAGGGCTCTCCGAAAAAGTCGAAACCAGTACCCATGTCGAGTTCTGTTTTGTCATCTAGCTTTATTATTGTAAGGTCGATCGTGCTGCCTCGACTATGACCAGACTTCTCAGCAATATATCCAAGCTTAAACAAATCTCTTTTGTCAACATTTGGATAAAACTCTTGTTTTGCCAAGGTGTCAGCAATGTCCAATGCCCATGCCTTAAAATTATTTACCGCTTTTTGTGGTCTGTAAGCATCAAAAACTTTTATTCCTAATCCTTTACTATTAAGTTCTTTCTGTATAGCCATCATTGCTTTTGCTGCTTCTTTTGTGATATAAACTCTCACAGCATCATATCCATCCACCGGCCGGCCCAAAAAATTATGACTTCCGTGATAACGTAGGTCTATTTCCATATTGGGTATGGACGTTTTGAGGTCAACAAATGAAGCAGGAATTTCTTTTTGAACAGCACAGGAAAATAGAAAAACGGAAATAAGAACTGCCTTAAGAAATAGAATATGTTTTGTCATATTTAGGATTATTAGATTTTACGATAGTAGAAAATTAAAGATATTTTAGGATTTTTGAATCAATAATGAGAAAGAAAATAGATCTACAGAGTTGGCCAAGGAAAGAACATTTTGAGTTCTTTTCAAAATTTTCTGAACCCTTCCATGGAATTACCGTTGAACTGGACCTGACGACAGCCTATTCTCAGGCGAAGAAAAAATCACAATCTTTTTTTCTGTACTATTTGTACAGAGCCTTGAAAACAATGAATGAAATGGAGCAGTTCAGGCTCAGGATAGAGGATGGTGAGCCTTATCTGTATGATCAAGTGCATGTTTCCAGTACAGTTTTGCGTCCTGATGGAACCTTCGGATTCTCTTATATAGATTATAATGATGATGAAAATTTGTTCTTGGAAGATGCAAAGAAGGAAATCGAAAAAGTACAGAACTCTTCTGGACTTTATTTGGAAGGGGCAAGGATTAATGAAGTTCATTGTTCTGCCTTGCCTTGGGTAAATTTCACGTCACTTTCGCATGCACGGAGTTTTGATTATCCTGATTCTTGCCCAAAAATCTCCTTCGGAAAGTTGATGGATAAAGATGGAAAAAAGACGATGTCGATCTCTTTGCATGTGCACCATGCCTTGGTCGATGGGCTTCATGTAGGTAGGTTTATGGAGCGTTACCAAGCGCTTCTGAATGCCCTGAGCTAACATTCTGCTATCTTCTTGTCACTGTGGATAAAAGTTCTAGTATAGTACGTCTATTTTTATTAAATTTGAGTCCCCATTTTTGAGGCATTACAAAAGATAAATTTAGGAGAGCATTTTGGATTTTTTAGCAGGACTGAACCCCTCACAACGAGCCGCAGTTGAACAGACAGAAGGTCCAGTAATGATTGTTGCTGGTGCAGGATCTGGAAAAACGCGGGTAATTACCTATAGAGTAGCCCATTTAATACAAAAAGGAGTAGATCCTTTCAATATATTGGTGTTGACCTTTACAAATAAGGCCGCAAAAGAAATGCGTGAGCGTATCATGAAAGTGGTAGGCTCTGAAGCCAAGAATATTTGGATGGGAACATTCCACTCTGTCTTTGCGCGTATTTTGAGAGTTGAAGCTGAACTTTTGGGATACCCCAAAAATTTCACCATCTATGATACCGATGATACCAAAAGCTTGCTGAGAGCAATTATTAAAGAATTAAACCTGGACGACAAGCTCTATAATGCAAACCACGTTTATGGTAGAATATCTTCGGCAAAAAACAACCTTATTTCTCCACAAGAATACAATAAGAACGAGGCAATACTTGCTGAGGATAATGCTAATGGCCGAGGACAATTAGGACAAATCTATATGACCTATGCACAACGATGTTACCGTGCGGGTGCGATGGACTTTGATGATCTCCTGTTCAAAACCAATGTGCTATTGAATAAATACCCTGATGTATTGCATAAATATCAGCACCAGTTTAAATACCTAATGGTAGATGAGTACCAGGATACAAACTTTTCACAATACTTGATCGTCAAGAGATTGGCAGCAGTCAATGAAAATATTTGTGTAGTAGGTGATGATGCTCAAAGTATCTATGCCTTCCGTGGTGCCAACATCCAGAATATCTTGAACTTCCAAAAAGATTATCCAGATGTTAAGGTGTTCAAATTGGAACAAAACTATCGTTCGACCAAAACAATCGTTAATGCTGCAAATAGTATTATCGCAAATAATAAAAACCAATTCGAGAAGAATGTATTTTCCGATAATGAGGATGGTGAAAAAATAAAAGTAAGCCGTGCATTTTCTGATAACGAAGAAGGAAAGATTGTTGCAGAAGCGATTTCTCAAGAAAAATCACTCAAGAGTCTAAAGTATAAGGACTTTGCAATCCTTTACCGTACCAATGCCCAATCGAGGTCCTTGGAGGAAGCATTGAGAAAAATTAACATCCCATATAAGCTTTACGGTGGAACTTCGTTTTATCAACGTAAGGAAATTAAAGATTTAATTGCTTATTTTAGGCTGACATTTAATCCTAATGACGAGGAAGCACTGAAAAGAGTGATCAATTATCCTCGCCGCGGAATAGGTGATACAACTGTTGAGCGTATTATGGTTGCAGCAGACCAACAACAAGTGAGGTTGTGGGATGTAGTAGCAAACGCGCAAATGTTCCTTGACGGAAGAAGTGCTGCATCTGTGTCCAATTTTGGATTGATGATCCAAAGTTTCCAAGCAACAGCAAAAACTAATACTGCATTTGATACCGCAATGCACATTGCTCAACATTCCGGAATCCTGAAAGATCTGTATGAAGATAAGTCGGTCGAAGGATTGGCTCGTTACGAAAATATCCAGGAATTGTTGAACGGTATCAAGGAGTTCTCTGAAAGAGAAGACTTGGAAGAGAAAGGTTTGGATATCTTTATGCAGGATATCGCCCTGTTGACTAATGATGACAACGATAAGGATCCAAATGCTGATACAGTCTCATTGATGACCATTCACTCTTCAAAAGGATTGGAGTTTCCGGTGGTTCATATTGTGGGATTGGAGGAAAACTTGTTTCCATCGCAGCTATCCTTAAATTCAAGGTCAGAACTGGAGGAGGAACGTCGGTTGTTCTACGTTGCTGTGACACGTGCAGAAAAAAAATTGCATCTATCTTATGCAACATCAAGATACCGTTGGGGTACTTTGAACAACTGTGAGCCAAGTCGTTTCTTGGATGAACTGAACCCTAGTTGTTTGGACCTAGACTTCAAACCTCGGAGCTCAGCAATGCCGGATGATGATTTCGGATCAGAAAGGGTTCAATGGCAACGGAAAGAAAACAGCAATCCTTCGGGCGATGTTTTCTCAAAACCAAAGCCGAAAGTAGTGAAGACAACTTCGATCTTGCCAAAAGCCCATGTACCGAGCCCTGGATTCGCTCCATCGGATACATCAGGCCTACAAGTAGGAATGGAAGTAGAACATGAACGCTTCGGATTTGGTAAAGTCATTAACTTAGAAGGTAATAAACCCGACATAAAAGCAACTATTTTTTTCAAAGAGTTGGGACAGAAGCAATTGTTGCTTAAATTTGCGAAGCTTAGAATAGTAAATTAAACCCAATTAACATTACATATTTAACACCTATATAGGGTTAGAGCAAAAAAAACATATGATTTTTGATTATAACAGCACTAGACCAAAGTTGATTTTGGCTGAATATGGCCGAAATGTACAGAATATGGTTGACTATATCTGCACACTGTCAGATAGAGAAGAAAGAAACCGTTTGGCTCAGGTGGTCATTGATATGATGGGTGTATTGAACCCACATCTTCGTGATGTATCTGATTTTAAACATAAACTTTGGGACCATCTATACATTATCTCAGATTTTAAAATTGATGTGGATTCTCCATATCCTATTCCTACAAAAGAAAATATTCATCACAAACCTGAACCCTTGAATTATCCTACGCATAATATCAGGTTCAAGCATTATGGCCACACGGTGGAAGACATGATCAAGAAAACATTGAACATATCTAACCCAGAAGCTAAATTGAAGATGACCCTAAGTATTGCCAACTTCATGAAAATGGCATACCTAACTTGGAACAAGGATACAGTTTCCGATGATCAGATCCTCCAGGACCTTCGTACATTGTCTAATGGCGAATTAGCATTGCCATCGGATACAGTACTGACCAAGCTTGATTTCAAAACCCCGCCTCCAGGGAATCGTGTTAAAACCTCAGGTAGTAGCAACAATAATCAGCAGCAAAACAAGTCGCAAAACAACTACAACAACAAGAGGAACAACAACAATAACAACAATAACAAGAGACCCTCGAACAATAACAACAATAACAGACAAAAGAAAAGTTATAAATAAGACCTCTGAAAGAAGCAATTGAAAAACTTATTTACAATTGCTTTTTTCATATTGGTATGATATGAATTGAACAGACCTTCAGTATGCTCGATCTGTAGGTTTGGTTGATATGAAAAACTATGAATGCATTTGAAATTTACGGTGGCAAACCATTAAAAGGAGAAATTGTTCCTCAAGGAGCGAAAAATGAAGCATTACAAATTATCTCAGCAGTATTATTGACTGAAGAGAAAATGACCATCAGTAATATCCCTGATATAAAAGACGTCAACAAATTAATCGATCTTCTGATCGCATTAGGAGTGGATGTTAATAGGGTAAATGGTGATACTTATGAGTTTGAAGCAAAGAACATTAATATAGACTATTTCCAATCGGAAGAGTTCAAGAAAAAAGGAGGTAGCCTGCGTGGATCTATTATGATCGTTGGGCCGCTGTTGGCGCGCTTTGGAAAAGCAGCAATCCCTAAACCAGGAGGTGACAAAATCGGACGTCGTCGTTTGGATACCCACTTCTTAGGATTTGAAAAATTAGGCGCCAAATTTGTATACGACGCAGAAAACCATTTTTTCAACGTGGATGCTACCCAGCTAAAAGGTACATATATCCTGTTAGATGAAGCATCGGTTACAGGTACTGCCAACATAGTAATGGCTGCTGTGCTTGCCAAAGGTGTAACAACAATTTACAACGCTGCTTGTGAACCATATTTGCAACAGCTGTGTAAGATGTTGAACAGAATGGGTGCAAATATATCCGGAATAGGCTCAAATTTATTGACTATTGAAGGTGTCGAAAAATTGGGCGGAACAAGCCATAGAATGCTCCCTGACATGATTGAGATCGGTTCATTCATCGGGTTGGCCGCAATGACAGGATCGGAAATTACAATTAAAGACGTGTGTTTCAAAGAATTGGGAATTATACCTTCGGTATTCTCAAGATTGGGGATCAAATTTGAGCTCAAAGGTGATGATATTTTTATCCCTGCGCAGGAGAATTATGAAATCGATACATTTATCGATGGATCAATCCTTACTATTTCTGACGCCCCATGGCCAGGATTTACACCAGATTTGTTGAGTATTGTCCTTGTAACTGCTATTCAGGCAAAAGGAAATGTTTTAATTCACCAAAAAATGTTTGAAAGCAGGTTGTTCTTTGTCGATAAATTGATCGATATGGGAGCACAGATCATATTATGTGACCCACATAGGGCGACAGTGATCGGCTTGAACAAACAGAATAAATTGCGCGGGATTGAGATGACATCTCCAGATATCCGTGCTGGAGTATCATTGTTGATCGCAGCACTATCAGCTCAAGGAAAATCAGTGATCTACAATATCGAACAGATAGAACGTGGTTACCAACATATCGAAGACCGCTTAAAAGCGCTGGGAGCAGATATCAGAAGAATCGAAGCGCAGCCAGCAGGACACTAAGGATATACAATTGTCTGACTTTTGTTAAAAAAGTTACAATTGTTTGAATATCTAGTAAGTTGATATATTTTTGTGTTGAAATTAATTGTTCAAACAAACAAATGAAAAAAATCACATTATTATCTGCAATTGCAGCATTAGTACTAGCATCATGTGCTGGAAACCCTGAAGGTAAAAAAGCTGAAACATCTGATTCAGTTGAAGTTTCTCAAACAGAAGTAGCTGGAACTACTTACAATGTAGATACTACAGCATCAAAAGTAGTATGGACAGGTACAAAAGTTACTGGTAAACACACTGGTACAGTAAACATTAAAAACGGTACTGTTACTGTTGATAATGGTAAATTAACAGGTGCTAATGTTGTTCTTGATATGACTACAATCAGCTCAACTGACTTGGAAGGTGAATTCAAAGAGAAATTGGACGGTCACTTAAAAGCAGATGATTTCTTCGGAGTAGCAACTCACCCTGAAGCATCATTCACTGTTACTGAGGTAAAACCAGGTGCAACTGAAAACGACCTTACAATCTCTGGTAACCTAGTTGTCAAAGGTGTGAGCAAAAACATTACTTTCGATGCTAAAGTTCTTGAAGCTACCGATGCGACTGTAAAAGCAACTGCAAACTTTAACATCACTAGAGCTGACTGGGGTGTTACTTACGAAGGTAAATCTGATGATTTGATCTCTAAAGAAATCAACTTCGATATTACTTTAGTAGCAAACAAATAAGAATTACACTTTTCTAAATATAGAAAGCCTTTGGTCATCGATCAAAGGCTTTCTTCATATATAATAGGATCTACCGCTGATTGGAACTCCATTCAATGCATTTCATTGGAAAGCATTTTATTTGATGCATAACGAGCAGTTATTAAACGAAGACAGCAAATAAAAAGACTATAAATATTATTTTTGCGTTTCAAAGATTGTGCTTATGAAAATTACATTGATCTGTATCGGTAAAACGGATGATCAACATATCGTCAAAGGAATTGAAATTTATACCAAGAGATTGAAACATTATGTCAATTTTCAGATTGTAACCATTCCTGATATCAAGAATTCAAAAAACCTATCAGAGAATCAACAAAAGGAAAAGGAAGCACAGTATTTGTTGAAGAATATCAGCAATCAGGATTACATAATCTTATTGGATGAAAGAGGGAAGGAGTATTCTTCGGTTGAATTCTCTAATTTCCTAGAGAAACAGATGATATCAAGTGTTACCCACCTAGTTTTTATGATTGGAGGGCCATATGGCTTCGATGACAGCGTTTATCAACGTGCTAATTCAAAGATCTCTCTGTCTAGAATGACGTTCTCTCATCAAATGGTAAGGTTGTTTTTTGTAGAACAGATATACCGTGCGTATACGATTATGAGGGGAGAACCTTATCATCATGAATAATTTTATGTAAATTGTATATAATTAGCATCATATAGTAAAGAAGGAGGAAATCATGGAAGAGAATAAGTTTAAAAGAGATTATAAGTATAAGAGCCAAGAAGGTGCACATGGAGGAACCGTAAATAAGTGGATTATTATCATCGGAGGTGCAATCGTGATTTTGTTGGCTTATTTATTAAGATAGTACTTTTTGAGTTGGGATAGATGTGATCTATCCCAACTCAATATTCTATCAATCCCATTATAGTTTTGCTGCAATGGCAAGATTTTCCTGATCCCCAAATCAGGCACATTGACCTCAATAATTACAAAGCATTCTTAAAAGAAAAGTTAAAATAGAAATTTTTATCGATTACAGGTAAGCTTAACGATTTTTGTAACGAACATCAGGAATTGGCGGTATGATATCGATTAATTTTGTGATTTGAGAAATAAGTATGGATAATCTTCCATCCTAAAAATAAATAAGGCGATACGGGGAGTATCGCCTTAAAATCACACTAACTATTAATAAAACCCTATAGAACTAGGTGTTTTCAAAACATGGATTTTAGAATAGACTACAGTCTATTTCCAAGACCCACTGTAAAAGTAAAAACCTTTTATTATAAAATCAAATAAAAGTTGCAACATTTATATTATAATTGAATTTTATCTAAACTTTTTAAAAATTCAACCCATGCAACCCTATCAGTTTTAAATGTTAGGTCATTTTCTTTAAGCTCATTTAAAGGAATTAATCTAAAAGCTTGTAACTTTCCTTCTAGTGATTTTTCAGTAAAGTCGAAAGATTTTGTCCTAATGTTTAATACAATGTCGTTCTTTTGCTCAACTTGATAGTAAATTGAAATGATTTGACTCTCGTTAAAACTCGATTTTTCGTAAAAATCCGTCGTGTAAATATGTTTTGTAACTTCAACATCCATACCCGTCTCTTCTAAATATTCCCGTTTTAAAGCCTCAATCAGACCTTCTCCGTATTCTAAACCTCCGCCCGGGAATTTCGTAAACGAAACATTCTCCGTTCGCTCATCGCTAATAAGAACCTCGTTATTTGAATTAAGTAGAATTCCGTAAACCCTGACATTAAATAAAAACATAATTATATATATAGGACAGATCCGAATCAACGGATCATGAAAATGTAGAAAATTGTGAATTTTGATTGTGAACAATATATAAATAGCCAGGAAATGTTTTAACCTGGCCAATATATTTTAAATTATAGCGGTTGGAACCCAGAACCCATAGTTTCAGCATCCATACCTACTAATGAATAGTGCTTAGGCAAGAACCATGAAACTGTATTCATCGCTGCTTGGTATTCTTTTTCGTTTGAAAAGTTCCGAGGAGTGATATTAAAAACTAAATCTTGAGTAACATTCTCCTCGTCATTGTAGTTCCTGGCTATCAACATAACCATCGGATTTTTTACACCCGAATATTGCAAGAATTCCCGAATCTGTTGACGGGCATAACCTGGAAGAATTTCCTCGGATGGTTGACCAACCAAGATTTCCTCATCGCTGCCAATCACAAAATCCTGGTTGTTCCTAGCAAAATGATGATCATCGGTATAGAATTCTTTGCGAACAGCATAATTCAATAAATCACCATAGCTGAACATCCAATCCGGATTTTCCTTCCTCGTATTTAAGGCAACTCCAAAACCATTCTGCAATAAAACTGGCAATTTGTTTTTGATGACATACGCCTGGAAGTTCTCCCCAGATTCTACAGATCTCAAATTGAAATATGGAAACCCTTCATTACTCATAATGATTTCAGGCTCCGCAACAGCTAAGTTCGCTTCCGCAATGTTATCGATGAATTCTGCAACCCATTCATTGTCCCTTTTCTCTAATGGAATGGTTAGTAGATTGTTAATGACAAGTGTTTTCTCAAGATCGCCTAAGTTTCCGGATCCTGAATTCGCATCAAAAAAATGTATGTTACTCATAAGTCCTTTGAAAATACGGCTAAAAGTAAGGATTATTGTCTTAATGTATAGGGTTTAATTAAAAATACATCTCATTTAAACCTCAACAGAAAGGGATAAAGTCGTTTATTTTCTTATTTTTGTTAAAAAAGGAACCACTTTAATGTCAGAATTAAACACGACACGAGCAGTGCAATATAATACATCAAAAATTAGCTACGAGGAATTCCGCCAGGTACTCATCGAAGATTATAAACTAGCCACTGAGAGCCGATTTGTAAGTTTACTAGGAAGGAAAGAAGTCCTAACCGGTAAAGCAAAGTTTGGAATATTTGGAGACGGAAAAGAATTAGCGCAAATTGCTTTATCAAAGGTTTTCAAACCTGGTGATTGGCGGTCCGGATACTATAGGGACCAAACTCTAGCATTTGCCCTAGGTATTACTAGCATCTATAATTTCTTCTCTCAACTATATGCCAACCCAGATTTAGATGCTGAACCATCATCCGGAGGTAGGCAGATGGTGGCTCATTTCGCAACTCCACTGATTGATGAACAGGGGGAGTGGATGGATCAAACAGCTCAAGTAAACTGCTTTTCAGATATTTCTACAACTGGTGGCCAAATGTCCCGAATTCTGGGACTTGGACTGGCATCAAAACTCTATAAAAATAACCCTAATCTTTCGCATAAAGACAAATTTACAAAGGATGGCAACGAAGTCGTATTCTGTACTATAGGAAATGCGGCAACATCAGAAGGTGTTTTTTGGGAAACTGTAAATGCAGCAGGAGTGAAGCAACTCCCTGTAGTTATCTCAATATGGGATGATGGATATGGAATCTCCGTTCCTAATGATATACAAACTACAAAAGGAGATATTTCAGCTGTCTTACGTGGATTTCAAGAAGATGAAGCCGGACCTGGCTTTGAAATATTTAGAGTTAAAGGTTGGGATTATGCAGGCTTATGTGAAGTTTATGAAAAAGCAGCTGATTTTGCCCGAAACAATGGTAAACCTTGCTTAGTGCATGTTGTAGAAATGACCCAGCCCCAAGGGCACTCAACTTCAGGTTCCCATGAACGTTATAAAACGGATGAGAGACTGGAATGGGAAACAGAATTTGACTGTAATAAGAGAATGAGGGATTGGTTGATCGAATCTGGAATGGCAACAGAAGAAGAGCTTTCAGCAATCGATTCAGAAGCTAAGGATTATGTAAGAAAAGAACAGAAAAGAGCATGGTCAGATTATAGAAAAACATTACAAGTTGATCTTGAAGAAGCGATCGCTAAATTGGAAGGCGTAAACCATCATGCTGCTGAGATCCCCCTGAAAACCCTATTGTCTACTACAGAACCTTCATTAAAAGAAGTATATGTCAATGTTAGAAGGGTTATCAGAGAGCTGAGGGGAGTCGATGTTTTAGGAAAAGATGAATTGATCTCTTGGTTCCAAGAAAAATTAAAAGTTAATCATAATAGATTCAACGACAAACTGTTCGTTGATACTAAATACTCACCTTTGGCAGTTGAGACTATACCTGCTGAATATGACCAGAACTCAGCTATTGTAGATGGCCGTGAAGTGCTGAACGCTTGTTTTAAGGCAAATTTTGACAAGGATGCAAGATTGCTGGCATTCGGGGAAGATGTAGGTAAAATAGGAGATGTAAATCAAGGATTCGCTGGCCTTCAGGATGAATTCGGAAATCAACGTATCTTCGATACAGGGATCCGCGAATCCGCAATTATAGGCAAAGGAATTGGACTGGCAATAAGAGGTTTTAGGCCAATAGCTGAAATACAGTATTTGGACTACTTGATCTATGCAATGCCTGTATTGAGTGATGATCTTGCAAGCTTAAGTTATAGAACAAAAGGAAGACAGAGAGCACCATTGATCGTAAGGACCAGAGGACACCGCTTGGAAGGTATCTGGCATTCAGGGTCTCCTATGTCAGTGCTGTTAGGTGGACTTCGTGGAATGCATATTTGTGTTCCCCGTAATATGACCCAAGCTGCAGGAATGTACAATACCCTCTTGAAATCTGATGAACCCGCATTAGTGGTAGAATGTCTGAATGGGTATAGGTTAAAAGAAAAAATGCCACTAAATATTGGAGAATTCACAGTACCTATCGGCAAAGCAGAGAAAATCCGCGAAGGTTCAGACCTGACAGTAGTGTCATACGGATCAACCTTGAGAATTGTGCAAGAGGCAGCATTAGAACTGGAAAAATTAGGCGTAAGCATAGAAATAATCGATGCTCAATGTCTGCAACCTTTTGACAGAGATCAAATCTCTGTTGAATCTCTGAAGAAGACAAATAAATTATTGGTAGTAGATGAGGATTTTCCAGGTGGAGCATCCGCTTTTATCACACATGAAATATTAGAGAAACAAGGTGGATACTATTATTTGGATGGTCAACCCAAAACTTTAACAGCCAAGGCTCATAGACCTCCTTATGGTTCTGATGGTGATTATTTCACTAAGCCAGCTGTTGATGATGTGGTAGAAACTGCCTACCAAATCATGTCAGATAGTAATCCAACAACATATCCTCCTATTTTTTAAGGAGGATATGTTCCTGAATATTAAATTCCATTTGAAAACAAGGCAGCTGCACCTATGATAGCCGCATGCTCCTGATACTTTCCAATTAGAATTTCAAACTCTTTAAGTGGTGATTTTTCAGGGAAGATTCTGTCCCAAGCCTTGACGATATTACCGCCAATAACTAAAATTTTGCAATCATATTCCTTGCTGAAGAACTTAATAAAACTCAATAAGTTCTCTTGATATTCCGAAAGTAATTGGTCTACTTCTTCTGTTTCGCCATGTTTTTCTAAGATTTCCCTGAGGCCACTTTCCTTGAAACCAGTTAATTCCTCAAATCTTTTTACAAACCAACGAGTCACTAAATACTCTTCATAGATGGAATCCTTATAAGGAGTATTCCATAAATCGGCATCAAAAGCTTTTTCACCTTGGTTCCAAACGGCACTGCCCAATCCTGTCCCCAATGTGATTCCCAAGATCCGCTCATTGTTCTCCAGACCACAACCAAACACTTCACCCTGTAGAAAAGCAGCAGCATCGTTGATATACAATATTGTAAGATCTGTATTGCCTAGGCCGTCCAAAATAGGTTCAGTGACCTGCATATTATAGATGCTGTCATATTTGGATTGACCCTTCATTAGGGCAATTCCTTTGTCATAATCGAATGGTCCCGGGGCAGCGATTCCGATCTTTTTAATCGAAATATCGGTTTTTTCAAGGCAGGCTTTCATGTTATTGGTCCAGTCAAGAAAAATCGATTTAGCATTTTCCAATGAATTTACATGCGAGCGCGTAATGGTTTCGTCAAGAATTTTCCAGGAATCCTTCTCAACGATTGCCGATGTGATATGTGTCCCTCCAATATCACATGAAAGAATATAATTGCTATTCTGCATCCTTTAAATAGGCCTTATATTTTAGAAAATGATCAGCTATCACTAATGCAGCCATAGCTTCTACGATAATTACAGCACGAGGTACGACACATGGGTCATGGCGTCCTTTCCCAGAAATGGTAGTTTCATTTCCTTCTTCATTTATTGTGCTTTGGTCACGCATGATCGTAGCTACAGGTTTAAATGCTGTACGGAAAGTTATGTCCATTCCATTGGAGATTCCACCTTGAATACCTCCTGAAAAATTGGTTATTGTTTTTATTTTGTCGTCTTGATTGACGAAAATATCATTGTGTTCAGAGCCCAACATTTTGGAGCCTTCGAATCCGGATCCATATTCAAAGCCATGCACCGCATTGATGCTCATCATCGCTTTTGCAAGGTCAGCGTGAAGCTTGTCGAATACCGGTTCGCCCAATCCAACAGGAGTGTTTCTGATTACAGTGGAAATGACACCACCAACAGTATCTCCATTTTTTCTAACTTGATTGATGAAATCTTCCATTTCTGCAGCACTCGCCGGATCAGCACATCTCACAATGTTGCTCTCGCGAGTTTCCAATAATGCGTTGAGATCATTCAAGTTTAAATTTGGTGCCTCGATTTGACCTACTGCAGACACGTGAGCAAAAATCTCAATCCCGTGTTTCTTCAAAAATAATTTAGCAATTGCTCCAGCAGCTACTCTTGCTGCTGTCTCGCGTGCTGAAGACCTGCCACCACCACGGTAATCACGGATTCCGTACTTGCTTTGGTACGTGTAATCAGCATGAGAAGGTCTGAATTTATCTTGAATATGGGAATAGTCCTTGGATCGTTGGTCTTCGTTAGGAATAACGATAGCGATTGGTGTCCCCGTCGACTTACCTTCGAATGTTCCGGAAAGAATTTGGGCAGTATCACTTTCTTTTCTTTGGGTCGTTATTTTGGATTGTCCAGGGCGGCGTTTGTCAAGCTCTGATTGAATGAATTCTTCGTCAATGTCAATCAATGCAGGGCAACCATCAATAATCACCCCAATTGCCTTTCCATGTGATTCCCCGAAAGTGCTTATCCTAAATAAATCTCCAAAAGTATTTCCTGCCATAATTCTATAGTGCCCGTAAATATATAAAAATTGATACTAAATATGCTTAGCTTGCCTGAATAATAATATTATTTTTCTGAGATAGAAAAACCTTGCTGTTGCAAATGATCCCAAAACATCGGGTAAGATTTTTCAACCACTTCAGGTTCTTCTATAATAACCTGCTGGAAGACTAAAGCTAAAGGTGCAAATGCCATAGCCATTCTGTGGTCCTCGTAAGTAGAAATAGTAAGATTCCTTGGATCTGACACATTCTCTGTCTTCAGATGATAAGTTTCTCCGTCGGCAACTAATTCCGCTCCGAATTTTGCTATTTCTGTTTGTAGTGCTAAAATCCTATCTGTTTCTTTGATTTTCAAGGTTTCCAAACCCGTGAAAGATACATCCTTCTTCAACGCCGAAGCTACAACAACGACAGTTTGTGCCAAATCAGGACATTCTTTGAAATCAAATAATGTTTTTTCGGAATTTAAACCTACTTTTTTCAAATGCAATCCGTCAGATTCAAAACTCGATTCTACACCGAAATGGGTCATAATCTCCACGATTTCCATATCCCCTTGTAAACTATGCTGTTTTAAACCTGGCAATACGATATGTCCATTCTTTGATAATGCTACAATCGAATACCAATAGGATGCGGCACTCCAGTCCGGTTCAACATAAATTACAGACTCTTGAAAGGGTTGCTTAGCAATATGGATGCTGTTTTGTTTAAAATTATAAGCAATACCACATTCTTTAAGCATTTCCAAGGTCATAGTGACATAGGGACGGGAAGTTAGTTCTCCTTGGATATCCAAAGTAAGTCCTTTTTTCAATGAAGAGGCAATCAATAGGAGGGATGATATATATTGACTGCTAATATTACCTTGGATTGAAATCTTGTCCTTTCCCTGAATCATTCCACCTTCAATTTTGATGGGAGGGTATCCTGATTTGTTTTCATAATGAATATCGGCACCTAAATCTTTCAATGCATCAACCAAAATACCTATTGGTCTTTGTTGCATACGCTCTGTTCCGGTAAGAACAAAGTTTCCTTTGATCAAATTAAGATATGATGTCAGGAAACGCATAGCCGTTCCCGCTGGGCCAATATCTATAGTTTTTAGGTCTGTTGAAGTATTTTGTGCTTTTTCTAGGGCAGCTTTCAATGTAACAGTGTCGGCTGCTTCTGAAAGATTTTCGACTTTAACAGTTCCTTTACTTAATGCTTGGATGATAAGAGCACGGTTGCTCTCAGATTTGGAGCCTGTAAGCTGTACCGTGCCTTTAATTTCTTGCGAAGGGTGGGTTAAAATTAAGCTTTTCGCTGACATTATTAAGCCTCCGCAACCGGTTTAGTGTTCATAACCTCGTTTTGCTTACGAATAGATTCGTTGTGAACCAATTCCAAATATTTTGATGTAAACTCTTCACTTAAGTTAAGCGCGTTTGCCAATTGGATGCGTTTCTTAACTAAATCATCCCAACGGTTGATCTGAAGAATTGTAACGTTGTTATCTCTCTTAACCTCACCAATTTTCTCAGCAATCTTCATGCGGTCAGCAATTTGTTTGATGATCTGGTCATCCAATTTGTCAATCTGACTGCGTAACTCCGCTAATTTATCTTCAAAAACAGGGTTGTTAGACTCTGGCTTACGAACTGAAACACTATCCAATAGATCTGCCAATGCTGCTGGAGTTACTTGCTGTTTAGCATCAGTCCAAGCAACAGATGGATCAATGTGAGATTCAATAATCAATCCTTGCATATCCATATCCATCGCTTTTTGTGTAATATATGGAATCAACTCACGGTTACCACAGATATGACTAGGGTCATTGATAATAGGTAATTCAGGAGCAATTGCCTTTAATTGAATAGCGATATCCCACATTGGTTCATTACGGAAAGCAGTTTTTTCGAATGATGAGAAACCTCTATGGATGGCACCTAATTTCTTAATACCAGCTCTGTTTACTCTTTCTAATGCGCCTAACCACAATGATAAATCTGGGTTTACTGGGTTTTTGATCAATACTGGAACATCTACACCTTGCAATGCGTCAGCAATTTCCTGTACTGTAAAAGGGTTTGCTGTTGAACGAGCACCTACCCATAAAATATCAACGCCAGCAGCCAAAGCCTCCTCTACGTGTTTAGCTGTCGCTACTTCTGTCGCAGTCAATAATCCAGTTTCTTCTTTTGCTCTTTTCAACCATTCTAATCCGATGCTGCCAATACCTTCGAATTCCCCTGGACGTGTGCGTGGTTTCCAAATCCCAGCACGTAAAACATTCACTTTTCCAGTGTTGGCTAATAAATGTGCAGTAGAAACCAATTGCTCTTCAGTTTCAGCACTACATGGTCCGGCAATGATTAAAGGTTTATCTCCTGTATCTAACCAAGATTTTAAAGGGAGAATGTCTAATGAATGTTTCATTGTATTTTTTTTTGATTATTTACTTATTAATTATTTTGATTTAGATCTTTTCGTTTTTCACGTATTCACCCATGATACTGAAGTTCACGGTATGTTTTAATACTTTTCTGATGGCAGCGTCGTAATCTGCTTGTTTTTTCCACTCTACATCAACATAAAAGTCATATTCATTTCTACGACCTACAACAGGCATAGACTGGATTTTACTCAGGTTTACATTTTGTTCAGCAAAACATTGTAAAACTGTGGCTAATGCACCAATGGCATGCGAAGTCTGGAATGACAAGGAAGCTTTGTTTGCATTCTTTTGTTCCTCTAATTCATTCGACAGAATTAAAAACCGTGTAGAATTCTTTTTATTGGTTTCAATTCTTTTCTCTAGAATTTCCAATCCATATAATTTTGCTGCTGCTTCACTCGCAATTGCGGCAGTGTTGGTAAGCTTTTCTTCATGAATTTTCTTAGCACAAGCAGCGGTATCCATACCCTCCTTGATAATCCATTCAGGATGGTCGCTCAAGAATTCATCACATTGTCTGATCGCGATAGGGTGTGATTCTACAAACTGAATGTCGGAGATCTTAACCCCAGGCAATGCGAGTAGGTGCTGTTGAATGTTCAGATGTACTTCGCCGATAATATGAAATCTATAATCTCTCAACAAATTGTAATTAGGCAGAATACTTCCTGCAATTGAGTTCTCAATTGCCATTACAACGAAGTCTGCTTTCCCTTGTTTCAATAATTCGCAAGTCTTCTTGAATGAAGAGCATTCAAGCGTTTCGATATCCCTGCCGAAATATTTGTAAGCCGCTTCTTCATGAAAGGAAGCCTTAACTCCTTGGATGGCAATTTTTATTTTCTCACTCATTGTTTTTATATGCGTTCTTTAATTCACAAAAAAAGGTCCCAAACTTTGCAGCTGGGACCCCTTTATATCTTATATATACTATATACTAGTCCCAGCTCTTATCTCTAAAATAAAAGAACCAAAAGTTGGTATATGTATATTGTTTGTTCATTTCCCGTTTATTTGTTGTCAAATATAGAACTTCTTTAATTAAGTGCAAAATTTTTTTAAAAAATATTATAAAAGAAGTTAATAAAATGTATAAAAATTAGTTAAAAAATAGCCAAAAAACGATGGTAAAAACAGCCATTTTTTTAATAAAAAAATGCTATTAAAAACGTGTTAATATTTATGTAAAGTGCGTTTAACGTATTTAAATACATTTTAATTTGATTTATCGAATAAAAATAATGATAAAAAATCATTAAAAAATGATCTAAAAAAATGAATAAAATAACTGTTAAAATCTGTATAAAAAATTAATATAATTAATGTTTTTTGAGGTTAAAATTACATGATATTCATGTTTTAATTTGTTGATTTGGTTTTAATTCATTCAATAATGATTTACTATCCATGCTTTAAAAAGATATATTTGTACCATTTCAGAAGAATAAATTTAAATGTTATATATTCTCATATCCGTTTTGTGCTCGGTCACAGTTGCCATCATAATTAAGTTCGCCAGGCAACTCGGGGTTAATTATCTTCAATTGCTAGTTTGGAATTACCCCATCGCACTCCTTCTAACCTATATCATATTAAAACCTGAATTGGTCCAATGGACATCTGATCTACCTTGGCATTTATATCTCCCTCTCGGATTTCTTTTGCCTTTTATATTTATATGTATCGCATTATCCATTCGCTTCAGCGGTATAGTAAAGACCGAGGTCGCACAACGCTTGTCTTTGTTCATTCCATTGATCGCTGCTTACCTATGGATGGGTGAAAAAATGGCAACAGAGAAATTTTTGGGAATAGGAGTGGGGTTGGTAGCCATAGTTTTTTCAATTGGTTGGAATAAAAATAATCAGAATAATGGAAAGAACTTTTGGATATTTCCAATGCTGGTGTTTATTGGCATGGGAATAATTGATATTATCTTTAAACATATCGCACAGCATCCAGAGATAAGTTATATGTCCTCTCTTTGGATCGTGTTTACATTAGCATTAGGCTTTGCTTTGCTATTTCTTTGTTATTTACTGTTTATAAGAAAAGAAAGTTTTGATGTGAAGGCTTTATTATTTGGAGCAATATTGGGCGTGTTTAATTTTGGAAATATCGTGTTTTATATGAAGGCTCATCGCGCTCTACCTGACAGCCCTTCTTTGGTTTTCACAGGAATGAATATAGGCGTAATAGCTGTTGGAGCACTGGCTGGAGTCTTCTTATTTAAGGAGAAACTTAGCAAATACAATAAAATAGGGGTACTTTTGGCTATTATTTCAGTATTATTAATTGCATTTCTGTGAGTTTATTTGAAGATATATATAAGACTATTGACGAACCTTCTGAAGGGATTTTTCGGGATAAGGGAAGTAAGTTTATCGCTTATGCATACCCATTTAAGGACGAGAATAAGGTAAAAGAAATCATTGCTGAGCTCAAATCAATGCATCCAAAAGCAAGGCATCATTGCTGGGCGTATCGGTTGACCCCAGACCGTACGGTATTCAGAGTTAATGATGATGGCGAGCCTTCGGGAACAGCAGGACGTCCTATCTTAAATGTGTTGCTGTCGATGGATGTCACTAATATCATGGTGGTTGTAGTAAGGTATTTTGGTGGTACGCTGCTTGGGGTCCCAGGATTGATCAATGCCTATAAGTCTGCTACACAAGAAGCATTGCAAATTTCAGAAATTGTAGAAAAAACAGTGAATGATGTGTATGAAGTCACATTTGATTATATTCAAATGAATGATGTCATGCGTATAATCAAAGAAACTGAGGTCATTGTCTTAAGTCAAGATTTTGATACGAAGTGTAAAATTACCTTTGAAATCCGTAAATTACAGGTAAATGAAGTGATCGGGAGAATGGATAAAATTGAGGGGCTGACGATCAATTACTTACGGACCATATGATTAACGATTCTGAACTTATTATTAACGCAGATGGAAGTATTTACCATCTGAATTTATTGCCTACTGACATTGCTGATACCATTATTTTCGTTGGAGATCCTGACAGGGTACCTGAAGTTTCGAAATACTTCGATGATATCGAAATAAAAAAAGGACGGCGTGAGTTTATAACTCATACTGGAACTTTACGAGGAAAGAGGATTACTGTTATTTCAACTGGAATTGGAACCGATAATATTGATATTGTCCTGAATGAATTGGATGCTTTGGTCAATGTTGATTTTAATACCAAAAGCTTAAAACAAGAAATAAAATCTTTGGATATCATTAGAATAGGAACTTCTGGATCCATTCAAGGAAATATTTCCATGGGTACAATCTTAGCTTCTGAGTATGCTATTGGTTTTGATACGCTCATGCAATACTACCGTAAACCTTACACCGAACCTGAAGTGCAGTTGCAAGAGGCCGTAATAAATCATTTTGAAGGACTAAGCTTTAAACCTTATGTGGGAAGAGCTTCTCAAAAATTAATGGAAAAGTTTGCTTTCGACCTTCCCAAAGGTGTTACAATGACCGCGCCAGGCTTTTATGGACCCCAAGGTAGAAATGTAAGATCCCAAAATATATACCCAGACCTGATCAAGAATGCAAATAGCTTTGAAATTTCTGGAAGAAACATCACTAATCTTGAAATGGAAACTGCAGGGATTTATGCCCTAAGCAATATGTTTGGACATCATGCAATCTCAATCAATGCGATTTTGGCAAGTCGTGTCAATGAAGCATTCAGCAAAAATCCGCAGCAGATTGTTGATAATGCAATCAAATTAATTCTAGATAGGATTTAAAAGCTTTCGAAAACTAGAAACCCTGACTGATGGCAGTTCCTTTCCTAGCGGAGTCAAATCTCAATAGGATAAATAATAAAATGGTAAAAGACCATAAGGAAGAACCTCCATAACTGATAAAAGGTAAAGGTATACCTATTACAGGCACTATACCAATGGTCATCCCTATATTAATAAAGAAGTGAAAAAATAGAATTGAAGCAACCCCATACGCGTAGATTCTAGCAAATGCAGTTCTTTGCCTTTCGGCAATATTGACGATACGAACCAACAAAGCAACGTAAATAGCAATCAATATAACAGAACCTACAAATCCCCATTCTTCACCTACTGTACAGAAAATAAAATCTGTACTTTGTTCAGGGACAAAGTTGTATTTGGTTTGGGTTCCCTGGAGGTAACCTTTTCCAAATAATTGACCTGAACCAATAGCAATCATGGATTGATTAAGATTATATCCTTGCCCCTTCGGGTCATCCATTTTTCCTAGGATGATATCAATCCGGTTTCTCTGGTGAGGTTGTAAGATTTGTTCATAAGCAAAATCAACAGATAATACATATACGCTGGAAACGACGAACAGAATAGCCATATTGATCAAATTCTTGCGTTTCTTGCGCATCATAAATGCGAAGAATCCACAGATCAGAGCTAAACAACCTATCAAGATCCATTGGTTGACCAAGAGGGCCAATACAAATAGGAATATGGCTAAACCACCGATTATCAATAAACCTGTACTGACATAACCCTCTCTATAGAACACGAAAACCAATGAAAAGAATGCCAACGCGGATCCAGTATCTGGTTGTAACATAACTAATGCTACAGGAAATAAGACAATGCAAATCCCCACAAACAAGGTCTTCATGTTCGGGTTTTTATTGGTTTGATTACTGAGGTAATAAGCCAACAAAAGACAGGTCGCAAGTTTACCAAACTCTGAAGGCTGCAGCCTAAAACTTCCTAACGGAATCCAGGCTTGATTTCCACCAACATTTCTACCGACCACCAAAACGGCAATCAACAACAGAATGACTACAATATAGATGATAGGAGCTGAAGATATGAAAAAACGGGAATCGATAATCAAAATACAGATCCCAATGATCAAGGCTGTAAAAATATAGATAGATTGTTTCCCATAGTTTGTTGCAAGGTTGAAAAGACCTGGGTTTTCAGGGTCATAAACTGCTGCATGAATATTGAACCAGCCAATCAAGCACAATGCCAACCACAAGCCAATGGTCAACCAGTCTATCCTTCCAAAAAAACTTTTCTTTTGAAGACTATTCATGGTTTCTCCTGATTTGACTATGGTGTACTAAAGTTCCTGATTCCTGTCTCTTTTTAGGATTTACTGCTGCAGTTCTCACTGTTTCAACCTTTGTTTTTGTATTCTTTGTACTGTCTTTTTTGATCGTTTCTTCCTTCTTGACCTTTGGTTTTGGAAGCAAGTTCCCATTATAAATCCTATCTTGAATATATTTTGGCAATGAAATAGTGTCCTTTAAATATTTTTCTACCATCATACTCGCGATAGGAGCTGCCCAAGTACCACCGTAACCTGCATTTTCAACGAATACAGCAATTGCGATTTTTGGGTTTTCCCTCGGCGCAAAAGCGAAAAATACAGCATGGTTCTCGCCATGAGGGTTCTGAACGGTTCCTGTTTTTCCGCACATTTCAATTCCTGCAATCCGCGAAGCAGCACCTGTACCACCTTGATTAACCGCTTGGCTCATCCCTTCAATGACTGGTTCGTAATATTTAGCATCAACACCCGCAAAGATTTTCTCAGTAAACTCCTCTTTTATGATTTGTTTCTCGCCAATCCCTTTAATTAAATGAGGACGGTAATAAAACCCTCTATTGGCTACAATAGCCATTATGTTAGCCATCTGTAATGGCGTAATTCCTAATTCACCTTGGCCAATGGACAATGAAATGTTGAAACTTGAACGCCAGTTTCCACTGCCATATCGTTTGGTATAGAAATCGGATGTTGGAACCAGTCCGGGTTTTTCACCGGGAAGGTCAATGCCCAACTTATGTCCCAATCCGAATTTACCTAATGACTCTTTCCATAAATCATAAGCCTTTGGACCACTCATCCCTCTGGAGTCTATCATCTTAGCATATACATACCCGTAATAAGTGTTGCATGACATCTTGATGGATTTCACTAAGCCTGTTGCACCGTCTACGTGGGTACAACGCATGATGGCTCGCCCTCCTCCATATCGGTATCCTCCAGGACAATAAAAAACAGTCTGGTCATTGATAACTCCAGCTTGCTGGGCTGTAAGTGCTGCGACAACCTTAAAAACTGAACCAGGAGGATATGAAGCTTGGATTGGACGTATAAACATAGGTTTCGTTTCGTCATTCAGCAACTTCATATAATTGTTTCCCAATTCTCGGCCTACCATCATATTTGGATTGTAGGACGGACTGCTTACAAAACTTAGGATCTCACCAGTTGAAGGCTCTATGGCCACCACTGATCCCAGCTTATTCTTCATTAACTTCTCAGCAAGAATCTGAAGGTCCTTGTCCAAAGATGAAACCAATCCATCTCCAGTTACCGCCAAGGTATCATACTTGCCTTCCATAAAGCTACCTTGTGGTCGGTTTAACGCATCAACCATTTGATTCTGCACACCTCTTTTCCCCCTCAATAGATCCTCGTAGGCACGCTCAACTCCAGAAGCTCCGATATAATCACCAGGTCGGTAGAAACCATTTGATTTTTCAATGTCGCGGTCATTTACCTCTTGGATGTAGCCCAAAAATTGAGCAGCAATACTATCCGGGTAACTTCTAACTGTACGGTTTAATGGATAAAATCCCCTGAACTTATACAGATGTTCTTGAAATTTGGCGTAAACAGTAGACGATACCTGCTTCATAAATTGTGAAGCACGGTATGGAGAATGAGCTTTCGCTTTTTTCATCCGCAAATTGAAATCAATCGTATCAATTCCAAGCAAATCACACAATAGAAGCGTATCGAGATCCTTCACTTCACGGGGCGTCACCATAATATCATATACCGGCTCATTCTGAACCAATACTTTTCCATTCCGATCGAGGATAACACCGCGAGCAGGGTAGATGATTTTCTTACGCATAACGTTATTGTTCGCTGACAACAAATACTTGTCATCAATGACTTGGATATAAAATAGCCGTGCCACAATAACTAATGCAATAGCAATAAAAATTCCTTGTATAACGAACTTACGGTTGAAGTAACTATTGTTCATGTGAATAAGACCGTAATTATTAATTACTTAATAAGCGAGATTTTCTTTTATAAATAAGTATACTAATCAATATGATTAACAAGATAGTAAAAATACTGCTTAGTAAGATGCTTAACAGTGTGCTTAAATAGTTTGAGAAACTAAAATATTCCACGTGTAGGAGAACAATGTGATGAATCAAAGTCCCAATAGAAATGTAAGAAATAAACCATTTCGAACCCATGTTACCTAATGAAGGAGTTTCAAAGGAATCTTGAACATCAACGTCCAAAGTAATCCTATGGAAGAAAATCCTGTACCATGCCAAGGCAACACAAGCTGCAGCATGCACCCCGATTGAATCGTAAAATGCATCAACCGTTAAACCAGTTAAAAATGCTAAAATGTACAATATAAAGTTAGGTGTACCGATAGGCAACAAAAAGATAATCAGGATATAGGGAAATGGGGTCGCCAAATTGTAATATCCAATATTTTTGAACAATACAACCTGCATGGCAATCAAAACCACAAATCGAAGGACATTGAAAATAATTAATCTACCCATCATTATCCTCCGTTACTGCTTCCAATTGATTTTTTTCGTCTTCCAATAAATCTTTCACAACATATACATGATTCAAGTTGCTAAAGTTTGTTCTCAGTTTAATCTTAACATCCAAGAATGAACCCCCAGAACTAATACCTGTTTCCTCCACTGCTCCGATTTCTATTCCTTTTGGAAATAAAGAGAACCCGGAGGTATAGACTTTTTGGCCTTTCTGAACTTTTACATGATTAGGGATATCCTTAACAATAGCAAATTGCGGATTTGAAGTATTACCCCAAACCAAAGAACCAAACACGTTCGTAGTATCCAAAGTCACAGAAATCCTGGTGTCAGGGTGCAACAACGATTGGATCGTACTGAAATGTTGCGAAACATTCAATACTATTCCTACGACTCCATTTGAAGTGATTACGCCGAGGCCTTTCTGTATTCCTGCCAATGAACCTTTATTGATAGTAATGAAATTGCTTTTTTGATGAATACTGTTATTTACCACTTCTGCCATGGTAAAATGATATCTGTTCATCTCAATGGAATCAACGATGCGAACCGAATCTAAGGTATCTGTTAAGATGTAATTTTGAAGTTGTTGGCGTAGTTGAGAATTTTCTAAAGCCAAGTTCTTGTTGGTTTCTTCAAGAGCCAAGTAACTTTTCCATGAATTGAGTTTATCATAGAATGAACCTACAACAACATTTGAAGAGTTAATGAAAGAAGATCTTTGGTATCTGTTATTTTGAACAACCAGTAAAAGTGAAGCAACAAAAAAAAGAATAAACCAGAAAAAGGCATTGTATCTAACCAAGAAAAGCCAAAGGTTCTTCATTATTATTCTCTTTTAATAGCTACGCGATATAACATGTTTGAACGTTATATCGCGTAATTATAATTTTTTTATTAGTTATTACTGCATTAAGAACTTGAAACGACCAATGTTCTTAAGCGCAATGCCTGTTCCTCTAACAACGGCACGAAGTGGATCTTCAGCAACGTGTACCGGAAGTTTTGTTTTCGCTTGAATACGTTTGTCCAAGCCACGAAGAAGAGCACCACCACCAGTTAAGTAAATACCTGTTTGGTAAATATCTGCTGATAGTTCAGGAGGAGTGATCTCCAAAGCTTTAAGAATTGCTTCTTCGATTTTGGAAATAGATTTGTCTAAACAGTGAGCAATCTCGGTATAGGATACAGTGATTTGTTTAGGAATACCTGTCATTAAATCGCGACCTTGAACGGCGAAATCCTCAGGTGGATCAGTCAATTCAGGAAGGGCAGCACCAACTTCAATCTTGATCTTTTCCGCTGTGCGGTCTCCAATCATGATGTTATGCTGACGGCGAATATATTGTACAATGTCTGAGTCAAAGTTGTCCCCAGCAACGCGGATGGACTGATCACAAACAATACCTGATAAAGCAATAACTGCAATTTCGGTCGTACCACCACCGATATCGATGATCATGTTACCAACAGGTTCCTCAACATCGATCCCGATGCCGACAGCAGCAGCCATAGGCTCGTGGATAAGGTAAACCTCTTTAGCGCCAGCGATCTCCGCCGAATCACGAACAGCACGTTTCTCAACCTCCGTAATGCCGGAAGGAATACAAACAACCATACGTAACGAAGGGAAAAACCAACTTTTACCTTTGTTGATCAATTTAACCATACCACGAATCAAATGCTCTGCAGCCGTAAAGTCCGCAATAACACCATCGCGTAATGGCCTTACTGTTTTTATGTTGTCGTGAGTTTTACCCTCCATTTGCATCGCTTGGCGACCAATTGCGATCACCTTGTTTGTCGTGCGGTCAAATGCTACTATTGAGGGCTCATCTACTACTACTTTATCATTGTGAATGATTAGGGTGTTAGCTGTTCCCAAGTCTATTGCAACTTCTTGCGTAAACCAATTAAAAAGACCCATTTAGATGTGAAAGTATTTTTTGTAATTTAATTGCAAACCTAATGAAAAAAAATGGTTTTTATAGAAACCATTATCTATAAAAAATCATCTTTTGATGATGAATAATTTCAAAATTTTAAATAATCCTATTGCTAACGAATTTAATATTATTTTATTGTATCGTTACTCCAATGTAATAGTTGAACGTGTCAACCTTGAAATTCTCTTTCGTCAATCCTTCTAAACGCATTACCTTAAACTTGTCCGTAGGGTTAATGAGCTGTCTCTTACCATCTTTATCAAAAATATGGACAGGCATGTCAAAACCTTCAACCTCTGAATTCCAACGTATCATAAATACTCCAGGATTATTTTCAATGACCTCCAAAGTAGGGATACTTGTCCGACGGACATATTGTTCAAAAGTCTTGTCAAGATTGATACCTGACTCTTGGCTCATGTAACCCAATATGTCATTATAATCCACTGTCTTATGATAGAATACTTGGTTGAGTCCTCTTAATATTTTTAACCATTTCTCGTCATTGTCAATCATGGTCCGGATCATATTATGCAATACTCCACCTTTATTGTACATGTCTCCTGAGCCCTCCTTGTTGACATTATAAGGACCTTGGATCGGACTGTCGTTCTGGATACCCCTGCGATTACCATTTACATAAGCCTGACTTGCCTCTTTTCCGTAGAAAAAATCAATGAACAAAGCCTCAGAATAATTAGTGAAACTCTCATGAATCCACATGTCACCTAAATCTTTCGCAGTGATGTTATTGCCAAACCATTCATGGCCAGACTCATGGACAACGATAAAATCCCACTTCTTGCCCCATCCGGTCCGAGAACCATCGCCACCTAAATAACCGTTTTGATATTTATTGCCATATGCAATAGCACTTTGATGCTCCATCCCTAAATGTGCTGTTTCGACTAACTTGTACCCATCTTCGTAAAATGGATATGGTCCAAACCAATGCTCAAAGGCTTTTAAAGTCTCATTCGCATTTTTCTTTAAATGATCAATCTTACCAGCATTCTCTTTGAGAACATAATAGTCTACAGATAAAGGTCCTTTTTCACCTTTATAGGTTTCCTTGAAATGTGCATAATCACCAATATTTAATGCTACATTATAATTGTTGATGGGATTTTCAACTCTCCAATGGTATTTTGTGTAACCATTCTTCAACTTCTCCGTCTTGATCAACCTTCCGTTTGAAACATTCATCACTTCATTGGGAACAGAAACTGAAATCAACATTGAATTCACTTCATCTGACTGATGATCCTTATTTGGCCACCACACGCTGGCACCCAATCCTTGACAAGCCGTAGCAACCCAAGGCTTGCCGTTGCTGTCTTTCTTCCAATCAAAGCCGCCATCCCAAGGGGCACGAGTGGCCTGAATCGGATTGCCTGAATAATGGACCGTGAATGAATCTAATTTACCTTTCTCAATATAATCTGGAAAATCAACAAATACTGCATTATATTCCCGACTAAAGGGGAGGGATTTTCCTTTATATTCAACTTTATCTACCGAAAGGTTGTCAAAGAGATCAAATTGAAGCTTGTTGAAACGTTCAACAGCCTGAAATTTAAAAAGATTGCTGCCTGATATAAACTTTTTGTCGATGTCAACTTTAACGTCAAGATGGTAATATTGAATGTCATAGCAAGTACGAAGTGGAGTTAATTCCCCCCTTAATGAATCTGCTTTATTATATATATCCTTAGCTTTCATTAATTGGGCTTGACTGAATTGAACAGCAGAGCACATTAATAATCCTAGAGCAATAGATTTAGCCTTAATCATGGTTGGTCAGTATCTTTATTTTACTTTTTTAGTTTTAAAATATTCTTCGATTTGATCTAAGCTGAATGCATTCAAACATTCATTTTTACTTAAACCGCCCTTCCTAGCAACATATACGCCATACTCCATGTCCAAAAATCCTTCTTTTCTATGCGCATCAGGGTTGATAGATAACAATACTCCTTTTTCCAAAGCATATTGATGCCATCTCCAGTCTAGGTCCAAACGCAATGGATTGGCATTGATCTCAATAACCACCTTATTTGCTGCGCAGGCGTCAATAACTTTCTTGAAATCCAAAGGATACCCAGATCTTGACAATAATAGACGACCCGTCGGATGACCTAAAATAGTGGTATAAGGATTTTCTACCGCTTTAATAATTCGATTGGTAGCTTTTTCCTGATCCATTTTTAGATTGCTGTGGATAGATGCAACCACAAAATCGAATTTTGAAAGGATTTCATCAGCATAATCTAAAGATCCATCAGATAGAATATCGGATTCTATACCTTTGAAAATTTTGAAAGGAGCCAATTTTTCGTTTAGAACATCAATTTCTGCCCATTGTTCCTCCAATCTATCTATTTGGAGACCGTTTGCATATACTGCAGTTTTGGAGTGGTCACAAATACCTAAATACTCCAATCCCAATTCTTCTTTGCAATAAGTTGCCATATCTTTAAGAGAATGTACACCATCACTATAAGTAGAGTGGTTATGCAATGATCCCTTTAGATCTGCGTAACTAATCAAATGTGGAAGTTTATTTTGTTTCGCCAATTCGATTTCTTTTCCTCCTTCTCGAAGTTCAGGTTCAATATATTCAAGTCCCAAAGATTTATATATTTCCTCCTCTGTATCTAAGGCTTTGATCTCACCAATAGTTTTCAGACCGCTAATATGCTCCTGAGAGCCTGTAGTTAATAATAGATCTTTTGCAAAATCTGCAGTAGAACTAATGATTATTTCAAAAGGAAAACCATTTTGATCATTGAATTTAATTTTATGATTTTCTTTATTAATGTCAAATTCAAAATCCAATGCTTTTATGGCTTCATGTACGGTTGATGCTTCCGCAGCAACAATAATCTCAACCTGTTGCAGTACCTCAACTTTCCTTCTATAATCTCCAGTAAAACTAATAGGGGCTAAGGGAAGGGACTTTTCAAGGCCCTGAATGACTTCCATTGCCGAAGGCATAACTCTAGCATATAAAAACCAACCTTGATTTGCAATGGAGAACTCAATAGCTTTCTTGATGTCCTCTTGTGTCTTAAGGCCAAATCCTTTAGCTTCGATTAAACGGTTCTCATTGCAAGCGTAATATAGTTCACCTACGGATTCTATTTCTAGATCACGCCAGATAATCTGGATCTTTTTTGGGCCGAGACCTTTGATCTTCATCATCTCTAAAATTCCTTCAGGAGTTTTTGCAATTAGTTTGTCGAGATCAGGGAAGGTGCCGGTGGTCACAACCTGCATGATTTTTTCAGCAGTGCTCTTTCCAATATTGGGCTGTTCGCTCAATGTTTCCAAATCTGATTGACTGGCAGCAAACGGCAATTTGTCAATCCTAAAAGAGGCCGAGGCCATAGCTTTAGTCCTAAATGGATTCTCATTATACAATTCCATTAATTGGGAACACAATTTAAAAACTTTCGCTATGTCTTTGTTAGTCATAATTTCCTTCATTATTTGTTGGGGAAACCAAATCTACGAATTTAGACGAAAAAATCCTGAGCTGAGGAAGCTCAGGATTTTTACCAAACCAATTATTAACCTAAATTATGAAATTATATACTCTTATTACTCTTTTGCTTTTCTTTAATACTATAACGCAAAGGAAATTGATTTCGTGTCAGCAAATGATGGGATTAACATATTTTAACGGAATATCATAAAAAAGCCCTGTTGAAAACAGGGCTCCATATCACTTTGACTTTTCTTTTTCTTCTTGATAAACCAATCTTAACCGATCCAGAATGTCCTTATATTTTGGGTCCGACGCTACATTTACCATTTCATTGGGATCTTTTTTCAGATCATATAACATTTCATAACCATGCTCAATAAAATTGATGTATTTATAATCTTTTGATACCAACGCTTGAGTTTTAGGTAATCCCGGCGATCCTATAAAAGTATGCTCATAGAAAAATTGATTGCGTTTTTTGATTTTTCCTTCGTACATCTCTACCAAATCAACACCTTGCATTCCAGAGGGTGCCTCAAAATTAAGCATCCCTAATATGGTAGGAGCAATATCAATATTCAAAGCAAATGATTTCTTATCTTTCTTGCCTTGGATTTCCTTGTTTAATGGGTTGTAAATAATCAACGGTACATGGGTGCTTTCCTTAAATGGAAACCATTTCCCCATGACACCATGTTCGCCTAATGAAAAACCATGGTCACTGATAAAAACAATAATGGTATTATCTGAAATTCCTAAATCTTTCAGTTTTGCCATGATATTACCGATTGCCTCATCAACGCCAGATACAGATGCATAATAATCCCTAGTATTCTTAACCAATAGCTCATTGTCAGAGAAAAATCCTTGCCAACGTTTTCTTCCGATGTTCTCATCAGTTTTGAAGAAATCCGGAAAACTATTCCATACTTCTGGTGCTGCAGAAGGAGGAGGGGTAATATTAACATCATCATACATGCCCTTAACTTTATCCTGAAGTAAATAATGTGCTGGAACATCGCCTTTAGGGTCAATTTCATGTGCAGCATTAAAGTTTATCTGAATAAAAAAGGGATCCTCGCTTCTGTAATTTTCTAGCCAATTATTTGTCTTAAGAGCAACATTATCTGTATGATGGATTCCATTTTCCATCCATGGAAAACTAGGGTCCCAATAATCAAATGCATCAGTCAAAGGTGGTTTTGAAACACCATAGGGACCTACCCAAGCCAAATTATAACCATGCTTTTTCAATTGTAAAGGCAATGTCTCAGCAAATGTTTCTGCATTAAAACCCTTGCTGAAATCATCGATCCCATGCCTTGATTGATGCTGACCAGAAAGTATACTTGCTCGACTCACAGAACAGATTGCAGTAGTGATATGCGCATTGGAAAAATTCAAACCATTTTTAGCCAGCCAATCCAAATTCGGCGTTTTAATAAATGGATTGCCAGAAACCCCAAGAGCCTCCGCCCGATGACTCTCCCCAACAATAAGGATAATATTTGGTCGAGGATTGTTGCTGCCTTTATTCATCTTTGCCTGCGTAAAACTAGTAGAAGATATTACCATGAATAGGCAAAAACTGTATAGGTATTTGAATTTAGTTTTCATAGAAACCGGTTTAGGTAAAGGATGGTCTATACAATAAATATAATGTTTCCCAAGTGCCCAATCAAAATTCAACAGCAACAATTTTGATAACATTAAAAAAGCCCTATCTTTCGATAGGGCTTCTAAAAATATAGTTTGTTTTTTATTGTTGTTCTACTTCTTCTTTTTCCTTGACAGGTTCAGATTCTGGTCTGTTATATTTATGGATAATCAAACGGATACCTGAGTTTTTGGTCAAGAATTTTATTGACCAGTTAACAAATGTCACCAATCTGTTTCTGAAGCCGAAGATGGACACTAAATGGACGAACATCCAAGTCATCCATGCTAAGAAGCCTTTCATGTGTAAGCTTCCCATATCTACTACAGCTCTATTTCTACCTACAGTAGCCATTGAACCTTTATCAAAATACTTGAAGTTTTCAGTTTCCTGATTGCTCAATTGATTCAAGATATGTTTAGCGACATATTTACCTTGCTGCTGTGCTACTGGAGCAACACCAGGCAGCCCTCTCGGATTTTCTTCAGTGATCATTGCTGACACGTCTCCGATTGCATATACATCCTTTTCACCATCGACAACGCATTGCTCGTTGGTCAAAATTCGGTTTCCACGTTGGATAATCTCCGGATTTAAACCCTCAGGCATCTGACCCATTACTCCAGCTCCCCAGATCACCGTTTTTGTAGGGATCTTTTCTCCAGAAGATAAGGTAACAGTGTTGCCATCATAGTCTGTAACAACGGTGTTTAAGATGGTCTTGACTCCTAATTCTTGTAAATACCTTTCAGCATCACGGGATGATTTCTCTGAAAGAGCTCCCAATATTTTGCCAGTTCCCTCGACCAAATAAACTTTCATTTCGTAAGTCGATAGTTCAGGATAGTCCTTTTTCAACATATGTTGCTGATATTCGGCTATAGCTCCAGATAGCTCAACACCTGTAGGGCCACCACCAACAACAACAAAGTTTAAATATCGTTCCCTATCAGAAGTATTTTTACGAAGTACAGCTTCTTCAAGGTTTTGTAATAGATAACTGCGGATATTCAGTGCTTCAATGATGTTCTTCATTGGTAAAGCATATTTTTCAACTTGCTTGTTCCCGAAGAAGTTTGAAGTAGCTCCCGTTGCGATAACCAGATAATCATAGTCGTAGTCAGCAACTGATGTATGAACCATTTTGTTCTTTGTGTCAATGCTCAATACCTCAGCCAATCTGAAACGAAAGTTCTTTTGGTTTTTGAACATCTTGCGCAATGGAAACGAAATGGAATCTGACGCTAGGGTTCCTGTTGCAACTTGGTACATCAAGGGTTGAAATGTGTGGTAGTTGTTACGGTCAATCAGTAAAACTTCAACCTCTTTGTTTTTCAATTGGCGGGCCAATTCCACACCTCCGAACCCAGCTCCAATTATGATTACTCGGGGAAAGTTTCTTTCAGAACGATTTAGCAACATAATACTTCCTTGTTATAAGAATTATAAATAAAGGCACAAATATCTGACATTTTATCGCATATTCCATTAAATAATTGCATTAATTTTAGGGAAACAGCGAAATTAATGTTTAAACTCATGCTATCTTCTTTGTATTCAGTAACTTAAATAACCAATACTAAGTGTAGTTAGTACACTATTGATAAGGCTATTGTAAACTACCTTTGATTTTTACGGTCAAACCGTTATTCATATCGGTCAACCTTAGCTGGCATGCTAAGCGGCTATTATCATCCGAATCTGGCAAGGTATCCAACATGTCCAATTCTTGGTCTTCTGGCTCTGGGAGATTTTCCCCGCCAGAGAGAACTTCAACATGACATGTAGCACATAAGGCCATACCACCGCAGGTCGCCAATATTTCATATTCTGAAGCTTTCAGGATCTCCATCAAGCTCAAATTTACATCTGTAGGGACCAGCACTTCTTGAACCGTCCCATCTCTATCTTCTACATTGATTGTAATAATATTATCCATGTCTAAAATGCATTAATACCGTTTACAGTGGTGTACTTAAAACTCAATTTTTGTTCAGGATATACATATTTAAATGCACTTTGCACCATCAGCGCTGCTTCATGGTAACCACATAGTATAAGCTTTAACTTACCAGGGTAGGTATTGATGTCACCTATGGCATAGATACGTTCCACATTGGTTGAATAATCAAAAGTATTAACCTCAATGGCGTTTTTATCAATGTTCAATCCCCAATCCGCAATCGGACCGAGTTTTGGACTCAAACCATACAACGGAATGAAATGGTCTGTATTTATAACAACTTCCTCCTTGCTTTTGTTTGTCATAAGTACAGATTCTAAGTGACCATTTCCGTTGAGCCTCTGTAAGTTATGCGAAAGTAGTAGGTTGATTTTACCGTTCTGTGCGAGGTTGAATACTTTCTCTGCAGAATCTGGTGCTCCCCTGAAACTATCACTGCGATGTACCAAGGTAACCTCCTTCGCGATATCACTCAGAAAGATTGTCCAATCCAAGGCCGAGTCACCACCACCAGCAATGACAATTCGCTGGTCACGGAATTTCTCTGGATCTTTTACCATGTAGTGAACGTTTTTACCTTCGTATGTGGTAAGATTTTCAAGCTCAGGCTTTCTCGGCTCGAAGCAACCTAGGCCACCAGCGATAACTACAACCTGACAATGGATCAGAGTTCCTTCAGAACCAATCACAATATAGGAGCCATCTTCTTGTTTTTGTAACTCATCAACACGCTCTCCTAAAGTGAATGTGGGTTTGAACGGATCAATCTGTTCCATTTGGTTATTGATCAATTCTTGAGCCGTTATGCTCGGATATCCCGGAATATCATATATGGGTTTGTGCGGATAAATCTCCGATAATTGGCCGCCAACCTGTGGAAGCGCATCTATCAGATGACAACGCATCTTTAACAGTCCTGCTTCAAAAACAGCAAACAGACCAACAGGTCCTGCCCCAATAATGCAAATATCTGTTGTGATCATATCTATTTAGTTTCTAGATTATTATAAATTGTATTTAAAATTCTTGTGAAATGTTCAAAATCCTCATCCGTTAAATTCTCCCAAGCTTTCATCCTAAATTCCTTAACCATAGGAGCCAACGTTTTTGCTTGATCTTTGCCTGTATCTGTCAATTGTATATGCAAACACCTCCGATCTGTAGGATGCTCAACGCGCATTACATAACCCTTCTTAATCAATAGGTCGATTATACGGGTCATAGTCGGCTGATCTTTCCCACACAGATCTGCCAAATCCTTATGAGTTAAATCCTCATGCTCATACAAAGTCTTGATAACGGACCATTGGTCAACTGTCAAATCAATCCCATGATTTGAAAATGATGATTGGGCAAATTGTTTAACCCTCCTGGCCGTACGGTCCAAAACCAAGGAATATTGATTGAATTTTTCTTTTGGCATAACAATTATTAGTATGACAAGTAAAATTACCGAATGTTTAATGAATAAAAGAAATCTGAGCTAAAAATTACAAGAAATAGACCAGGAAAGAAGGAGGGAAGGGATACAAGACAAAGGCCATCTGCTTGAGATGGCCTTTGTCTTGTTTTCCATGGATTAGTAGATCCATTTGAAATTATATTGTTTTTCTGGGATTTTCATGCGGTCTGCCAAGCGCAACAAGCGATCTGGAAGTCTCATTAAATAGTCCCTAGCTTTTTCACCGTTTTCATTAAGACCTGTTACTTGATCAATTTTCCAATCAGCTATAAGTTCTTTTAGAATGTCCACATAATCTACAGCAGTATAAACACCCAATCGTTGTGCCGCGTCTGAAAAATGCGCAAAAGCATCACCTTGAGGTTCGCCTGATTCTCTTAGGAAATGAGCCGGCATTACGATTTTTTTCTTCATCATATCCTCAAAGGCAATCATCACTTCGCTAGGATCGACCACCATGGCATGTGAAATAAAAGACATATATGCTTTGGCATGGCGCGCTTCATCTGAAGCAATTACACCACACATCTTAGCTAATAATTTGTCGCCACTCTTTTTTGATAATGCCGCAACACGTCTATGTGATACATTGGTAGCCAATTCTTGAAAAGATGTATAGATAAAGTTGCGGTAAGGATCAGCACCTGTACCGATGTCAAAACCATCTTTAATTAAATATTGTACTGAGATTTCGAATTGCCTCATGTCAATTCTTCCCGATAAATAAAGATATTTGTTCAAAAGATCGCCATGACGGTTTTCTTCTGCTGTCCATGCGCGCACCCATTTCATCCAACCGCCTTGCTCATTCTTGTTCACATCATCTACCATAGTCAACCAGGATTCATAGGTAGGAAGAGCTTCCTCCGTAACCGTGTCGCCAATAAGCACCGCAACCAAGTCGTATGGCAGCTCTTTGGCACTCTCTTGTAAATCACGTACTTCCTCAAAGAAAGTATCCCTTGATGAATCCGGTAAGAAGTCAGCAGGTTGCCACATATCTTCTACAGGCTTAAGATAGTCCGCCATCTCATTCAACATGAATGGCTCCAAATAGGTCATGACCTCTTTCCTTGATCCTTCCGGAATATTTAAAGGTAGTTCTTGCATAGTTTAACAAAGGTAATTAATATGAATTTAATATTTTTTTATTTAACCACAGAATTGTGATTATTACTTTTAAATAACTTGAATCATGCCAATTATGTTTTATTATATATTAACTTTGTAGGAATTAAATAAACATGCTAGAATTGGATACACTAGATATAAAAACGATTAGAGAGGATTTTCCCATATTGAAACGTGAGGTAAACGGGAAACCTTTAGTCTATTTAGATAATGGTGCTACAACGCAGAAACCTAAAGCTGTAATCGACGCCATCCTAAACTATTATACAGATATGAACAGTAATGTGCACCGTGGTGTTCATTACTTAAGCCAGATCTCAACCGATGCTTTTGAGGTAACCCGGAGGAAAGTGCAGGAATTTATCAACGCAAAACATGATTACGAAATCATTATCACCAAAGGAACAACAGAAAGTATAAACTTAGTGGCAACATGCTATGGTCAGAAATTTATTTCTGAAGGTGATGAAGTCATTATATCAGCAATGGAACATCACTCCAATATTGTTCCTTGGCAGATGCTATGTGAGGCCAAAGGTGCTACACTTAAGGTGATCCCAATGTCAGAAGCCGGAGAGTTGGATATGGATGTGTATAAATCCTATCTGAACCCTAGAACAAAGATTGTTTCTGTGAATTATGTTTCTAATGCTTTGGGTACTATAAACCCAGTAAGAGAAATAATCAGGCTGGCACATGAGAATAATACTCCAGTATTGTTAGATGCTGCTCAGGCAGTTCAACACATCAAAATCGATGTGCAGGAATTAGATGTTGATTTCTTGGTGTTCTCTGGTCACAAAATGTATGGGCCAACTGGAGTTGGGGTGCTTTATGGGAAAGAAGAGTGGTTGAACAAGATGCCTCCTTATCAAGGTGGTGGTGATATGATCAAAGATGTGACGTTTGAGAAAACTACATACAACGAACTTCCTTTTAAATTTGAAGCAGGCACACCGAATATAGAGGCTGGTATAGCTTTGAATGCTGCCATAGACTATATCAATGAGTTAGGAATTGACAATATCAAAAAATATGAAGATGATCTGCTTGCCTATGCAACCGAGAGGCTTCTGGAAATTGACGGATTGAGAATCATTGGAACTGCCAAAGAAAAATCCTCAGTAATCTCATTTGTTGTAGATGGAACACATCCTTATGACATCGGGGTTTTATTGGACAAATTAGGTATCGCAGTACGTACAGGACACCATTGTGCGCAACCAGTTATGGAACAATTCCATATCCCAGGTACTGTAAGGGCAAGTTTAGCAGTTTATAACACAAAAGATGAAGTAGATGCATTGGTCGCAGGCGTGAAAAGAGCCGTAGCCATGTTAGTATAAATAGAATATGACGATTAACGAAATACAGGATGAATTGATCGAGGACTTTTCCTTTTATCAAGATTGGATGGAGAAATACGAATTTATTATCCAATTGGGCAAAGAACTACCATTGATTGATGAAGCCAACAGACAAGACCAATATATCATTAAAGGATGCCAATCAAAAGTGTGGTTGGTGCCTGAAATGAAAGATGATAAATTAACCTTTACAGCCGATTCTGATGCGGTAATAACCAAAGGGTTGGTGAGCTTAATGGTGAAAGTCCTGTCAGGACATACACCTAAAGAAATTGCAAATGCTGATCTTTATTTTATCGATCAAATTGGTCTAAAAGAACATCTTTCACCAACAAGGGCAAATGGTCTCCTTTCTATGGTAAAGCAAATGAAACTATACGCTATAGCTCTCCAAGCTAAAGCATCATAAAACAAAGAAAGCTGCAATCTGCAGCTTTTTTTATTTCACCAAATCATGCTCATAGCTCCTATATTCTACAAAGCTCTTTTTGATATGATTTATAATATCAACATCTGTCATGTTGCGATATTCCATAATGGATGGCCGATAAGTATTCTGAAAAACTAAAGCCTCTTCACCTTTTAAGCCCGTATATTTTTCAATCAGTTCAATTTTAAATCCCATGTCTATATACTGAATGGTTATAATGTCTTCTTCCATTTGTTGCTGTCTATCAACTTTAGGCTTCTTCTTAAATAACATTCTTGAAATCGCAAGAAGGTCTACAGATATAAGACTAGATGTACTTCCATTTGCCTTCATCATTGCCGAATTACCGACTTCAGATCGGTCTATTACAATCTCACGGTATTTTGGTGTCTTTGGAATCCCTAAGTTGAGCTTAAACTGAAAGGTGTCTTTCTTCACTTTTTTGCTTTTTACAGTAATCTCCTCAATGGGAATGGAGGATTCAATCATCTCAACGAAAATGGTTTTGAGCCCCTCTAGGCTGTCTTTCTGAATAACAACCCTTCTATACGAAGGAAGTGTAAAAACAATGCTGTCCGAATCCTTAACCGCAATACGGAATTCTGCCTGACCGTTTGAATAGGTTATCGATTTACCACTTTGAACCTTTACGTTTAACAAAGGTTTGAAAGAGACCTTATCCCTGATTTTTCCTGTAATAATATCTTGTCCATAAGAATTATGGAAAGTCATAATTATTAAAAGGCAAACTAGAAATCTCATTTAGGCAAAATGTTATACCTAAATTTAATACATAAAAGTTTGCGATACAGTAAATTAACTTATTTTAACTTGAGTGCTGTTAGTTTTGAACTTTCAGGAAGCTGGAATGAACTTTCCTGCCGAAAAAAATCTGTGCTTTTTTGTTGAAATCTTCAAGGTCATCGGTCGTGAAAAATTGAAGCATTTTTCCTTTAGAACACTTTTCTTCAACTTCGGGATGTCTTTCCAGATAATCGACAAGACTTTCCGCAACCAGTTTGCCCTGAGATATGATTTTTATACCTTTCGGAACATACTTTTCAATCATGGGCAGTAAAAGTGGATAATGCGTACAGGCCAAGAGAATAGTGTCAATGTCTGTCGATGTTGAAAGTAACTGTTGAATATCCTGCTGTACAAAAAAGTTAGCACCTTCACCCTCCAGCTCATTGTTTTCGACTAGAGGTACCCAAAATGGGCATGCATGCTGAAATACTTCGATCTGAGGATGAAATTTATTGATCTCAAGTACATAAGAATTTGAATTTACAGTCCCTTGAGTAGCCAAGATCCCTACTTTGTTGGTATTTGTAAATTGATCGACGACTTCGGAGGTAGGACGAATAACACCCAATACCTTTTTGCCTTCAGGAAGGTCGTTTTGCTGGATAGTTCGCAGTGCCTTGGCAGATGCCGTATTACAAGCCAAAATTACCAAATTACAGCCTAGGTCAAATAACTTGAAAACACATTCCTTGGTATATTCATAAACCGTTTCAAAGGATCTTGTACCATACGGAACTCTCGCATTATCCCCTAAATAGATATAATCATATTCCGGAAGATGCTTGTGGATTTCCTTGAATACCGTTAAACCTCCATACCCCGAATCAAAAATACCGATAGGACCAGAACTGTTTGTTTTTGACATGAACTTGTGTCTTTCTTTTTATTTCTTACAAAGGTTGTTGATTCTAACTTGAAATGCAAGGAAATTTGAGATAAAAGCTAAATGCCATGGTTGGTGTTGATTGCCATGGTTGGTGTCTCCACCAACCATCCCTTATGGCGGCTTGTTTGTGATTACCCCCAGGGCTAACCCCAAAGGGGTTTTACTATTATAAAACGGATATGACGCATTCCAACCCCAGAGGGGTTCAACTATTATAGAAATGATTATACGTCGCCATTCAACCCTGTAGGGGTGTCACTATAAATTGCTGGTTAATTATAACTATCCACACTACCGACCAAACTAAATTCCTGTAATGCGACCAAATAGTTTCCCAAGCTAAAGCTTGGGAATGACACGCATTCCTGGTGGGCTAGGGGGGATTTGGGTGGGTAAGTGGTCGCTGCGGCGACCACTTACCCGCCCAAATCCCCCCTTCACTAAACGGATCAGCCTGTCATTCCCTCTCGTAAGAGAGGGAAACTATTTAGTGAACTATCCACAGCTAGTTTGAATGAGCGAAGATTATTTGCCGGCCATGGTTGGTGTTGATTGCCATGGTTGGTCTCTCCACCAACCATCACTTAGGGGCGACTTATTTGTGATTACCCCAAGTGCTAACCCCAGGGGGGGGTACTATTATAAAACGGATATGACGCATTCCAACCCCAGAGGGGTTCAACTATTATAGAAATGATTATACGGCGCCATTCAACCCTGTAGGGGTGTCACTATTATATTTTTTTTGGCTAATGTTAACTTAATATTAAATTTTGTAATTTTTTTATATATGGATTAAACTTTGATAGCTTTGGATTGCTCTAATTCAGTGTAAAAATTAATACTAATTATGAAATCATTGTACAAAATCTCTTTACTTTTCGTGGGATTAACCCTCTTATTTTCATGTTCAAAAAATAATATTGAACCAAAGCCGGAACCGGAACCAGAACCAGATACTTTATATTATAACAGCAAGTTTGACCTGTATGTAGAGAATTCCAACTCTGAAGGCAAACAAAACCTGAACATTTATGAGGAATTAGTTGTCAAAATAAATTTCATTGATATTCAGGGCGAGTATTCTAAACCTATTGTTAGATCAGGATTTGATTCAATCGTGTGGAAAGTTCCAGGTGTCTTTTCCGAAAAGGGTAGAGATAATTCTGTACTGGTGGGTAAAGGAGTTGTTTTTGCTCAACCAGGAGCGTATACATTGTTTGTGCAGGGGTATAATAAGGGAGAGGTGATCTGTAAAGACTCTGTTGAATTTGAAGTTAAAAATGATAGAGATTTCTTTGGCGTAAATTGGAAAGACGAAGAAGATAGGCATTTCTCAACTTATGTTGAAAATGTGAATGGATTTCACTTAAATCATGAATTTTTCTATAACAATGGAGTAAAATATGCAACTTTAACTGGTTTTTCAAGCAATTCTTCCGAAGGAAATAATAAAATGATTAAAGAAAAGATTCATCAGACCTTTAACAAATTTTTAACCAACCTATATGGGGAAAGTAAATACGAATTTAAGGGGACTGACTATAGAAAATCAGATCTAATGGATGAATATAAAGCTATATTTAAAACGGAGGCTAGGGAATATTCTTATCCATTAAAAATCTGGCAGACGAGCAAAAATAATATTGCCATTATGATAGAATATTTTAGAAATGACCCGGACGACTACTGGTACATTGTAAAAGCTGAACCTAGGGAATAAAAAAAGATTCTATGAAAATAAAAATTTCCGCATTAATCGCCTTTCTGTTGATTTTTGGATGTTCAAATGCTCAAAATTTAATTCAAAATGTTAGGATTTCTGAGTCAGGTCGTACCATGGAATATGAAAATGGAAAACCCTTCTTTTGGTTAGGTGATACTGCTTGGGAGTTATTTCATAGACTAAAAATCGAAGAAATCGAAAATTATCTAGATAATAGGAAAGAAAAGGGATTCAACGTTATTCAATGTGTTGTGTTGGCAGAATTAGATGGTGTATTAGTGCCTAATCGATATGGACATGTACCTTTTTTGGATAATGATCCAACTAGGTTTAATGAGCATTATTTTCAGTTGGTTGATACGGTGGTAAAAATGGCTGAAAAAAAGGGTATGTACCTTGCAATTTTGCCGACATGGGGAGATAAGGTAACGCTAAAATACGGAGGTGCAGGTCCAGTTATTTTCAATGAACAAAATGCTTTTGTTTATGGGGAATTATTAGGCGAGCGATTTAAGGGCTTTAATAATATCTTTTGGATATTAGGTGGCGACCGCCCGCCAGCCGACAACGATGAAACTTGGTTGTCAATTTATTCAGCCATGGCCTATGGTATTGATAAAGGATCTGAGAAAAAGACTCTAAAGTCCTTCCATCCAGGTGGATTTATTTGGGAGTCCAGCAAAATGTTGCAACAAGAACCTTGGATGGATTTCAATATGATACAATCAGGACATGCCAAGCTGGATGTCCCGGTTTGGGAATTTATTAAAACAGATTGGAATCTTAAGCCTTCAAAACCCACCATGGATGCCGAGCCTTGCTATGAAGATCATCCAATTAACCCTTGGAATGGTTGGGATCCTACAAAAGGATATTTTCGGGATTGGGAGGTCAGACGCCAAATTTACAGGTCCGTCTTTGCAGGTGGATTTGGAGTAACTTATGGGCATCATGCTATATGGCAGTTCTTTGGACCAGCATATAAGGCGGTAAATTATCCCGACCGAAACTGGCAGGCAGCATTAGATAGACCAGCAGCTTTCCAAGCCGCATTTTTAAAAGATCTTATCTTATCTCGACCATCAACAAATAGAATACCTGCCCAAGCATTAATCAAAAACCAAGATACTATTGAAAATAAAAATTTCATGGTCGCTTTTACAGATAATGCCAAGTCTTATGCAATGATTTATTTGCCCAACAATAAATCTGTCAAGATAAATATGAAAGAATTTCCGAGTAAAAGAATAAAGTATAGTTGGTTTAGGCCAGAAACAGGTAAAATAGTTCGATCAAAAAACATAAAAACAAAAGGTGATCTAGAGTTCGAAGTTCCAGATACCATTAGTAAAGATTGGGTTTTGATCTTGGATAAGATTGAATGATTCTTATTGGAGAACTATCATTGCCGTCATAAAAAAAAGGAAAGCAGTACTGCTTTCCTTTTTTTTATCCCTAAGCCTTTAACAGCTCTGGTTTTTCTTTATATAATTTCCACATCAACTCGCCAAACAATGTATTTGTCCAGGCGAACCAATGACGTGTGAATTTCTTTGGATCATCTTTGTGGAATGATTCATGCATAAAACCAGTACCACCATGTGTTTTCTTCAAGGTCTGCACACAATTGCGAATTTCCTCATCATTGGTCGACGTATTTGCACGCATGATGATTGACATTGGCCATATCATATCACGCCCAATGTGTGGGCCACCGATACCTTCTGCATAGGTTCCCTTAAAGAAGAATGGGTTTTCCTCTGAAAGAATAAAATTCCTCGTTCTTTGATACACCTCATCATTTACATCTACCGCACCTAAATAAGGCAATGCTAAAAGGCTAGGGACGTTTGCATCATCCATCATCAAATAACTGCCGAATCCATCAACCTCAAAAGCATAAACTCTACCATGGGTAGGGTGATCGATAATACCATATTTGTTGACTGCGGTTTCAACCTCATTTGCCAAAGCCTCCATTTGTTCAGCCAAAGCGGTGTTGTTTTTTACCTTTCTCAGGATTTCTGCTGACTGACGTAAGCTGACAATCGCAAATAAATTAGAAGGGATCAAAAAGCCAAAGATGCTCGAGTCATCAGATGGACGGAAGCTCGAAACGATCAAACCAACAGGTTTTACAGGATAACCATAACCATCTACTTGCAGCGTGTCCGAGCCTCTGGAAGTTGTTCTTTCAAATTTATAGGGTCCTAAGCTATCTTTGCGTTGCTGTTCTTTGAATGTTCTCAACGTTGCTTCTTGTGCTTTAACCCAGGTGTCATCGAACGGAGTGTTGTCATTCGTTTCTTTCCAATAGCGGAATGCCAATCGGATAGGGTAACACAAAGAATCTATTTCCCATTTTCTTTCATGCATCCCCGGTTTCATATCGGTATGGTCAGTGAACCATTCGCCTTTTTTCGTAGGATCATTGTAGAATGCATTCGCATAAGGATCAATATTGATACATTCCTGTTGCTTATTGATCAAGCCCAAGATCATATTTTTCAATTTCTTGTCCTTGTTTACGAATTGGATATATGGCCATACTTGCGCACTGCTATCTCGCAGCCACATGGCATCAATATCACCAGTGATCACATAGGTCAATTGACGACCAGCCTTCGATTCATCATATACAGTCGTATCCAATGTGTTTGGGAGGCAGTTGTTGAACATCCAACCCAATTCTTTATCAGCGACGTTCTTTTGGAATTCTTTAATCATGTCTTCCACCAATTTACTGCTGAAATGACGTTTATCTACAGGCGTACGCACTACAGGGAAGTCATTGATTCCCTCGGCAAAAGAGAATTTGCTGGCTAGCATTCCAGCACCTAAAAGTGCCGAATTTTGTAAGAATGTTCTACGCTTCATTTTCTAGTTACAATAGTTTATCAATTAATTATTCCCACAAGATACAAATTGTTGGCCATTTTTCTATCGATTAGAATAAACGTTTTAGCGAATTATATAGTTAAAATTCGCGAATGCTCAATTAATAAAACTACCTTTGGGAGTTTTTAGGAATAAAATTTGATGGTATTACGCATTCATCTTGACCAACAATTTATGAAGCAAACGTTATCATATGCTATAGCAGGACTTTTAAGTGTAGCTGCAATCGGGCAATTACAAGCACAAGTCAAAAACCAACCTTACTCTTACCAGCATTATCAAAAGTATGATGAAGAGCTATATTCACCGAATACTCGTTACCATACTTCTTCAAAACCAATCCTTTTTAAAGGCCGTCTATTAGAGAAAATGGATTCCATTCAATCTCTTTACCCAACGGATTCGGACAATTGGTTTATGCGTAAGATCTTTAATGAACATCTTATCCAAGTCGAGAAAGAAGACCACACCTTTTATCTGGACGTTCTTCCGGATTTCGTAATCGGTACTGAGATGATTGATCCTGATAAAAGAACAACTTGGCTGAATACCCGCGGGATTCAAGCAGGAGTGACAATCAAGGATAAATTCACTTTCTACGGTAATTTCTTCGAAAACCAAGGGGTGTTCCCAAAGTATCTTGATGAATACATCCAGACAAATAGAGTTGTTCCGGGACAGGCAGCCACGAAAAAACCTTTCGACAGAACCAAAGATTGGATGTATGCAACCGCCAATTTCACCTATGATTTTAGCGACTACTTCCAAGCTACTCTAGCCTATGACAAGAACTTTATTGGAGATGGTTACCGATCGGTACTATTGTCTGATTTTTCTTCTAACATGGCCCACTTAAAATTCACAGGAAAAGTAGGGAATGTTCAATATACTTCCATCTGGGCGTATATGAATGATCCTAAAAACCCTCGTGTTGACTCTTTGGATTCAGGTGGTCGCTACGGGGACGGTATTAAATGGGGTGCTTTCCAATACTTGGACTACAATGTAACTAACCGTTTGTCGATCGGATTTTTCCAATCTGTAATTTGGGCAAACCGCAATCAAGCTGGACATAGAGGATTCGATTTTAATTATCTGAACCCTGTATTGTTCTTGAGACCGGTTGAAAATTCTAACGTCTCTTCACCTGATAAAATGTTCTTGGGTCTGAATGCAAAATACAAGATCCTAAATAATATTACGGCTTATGGCCAGTTCTTGTTAGGTGAGTTTACTGCAAAGGAATTCTTTGCCAACAATGGTTATCAACACAATAAATGGGGAGCTCAATTAGGAGCAAAAGCATTCAATATTTTTGGAGTGCAAAACCTGAATGTTTTGGGTGAATATAATTTCGTCCGTCCATATACCTATCAACACTTTGTTTCGATCTCGAACTATAGTAATAGGGGTGAACCTTTGGCACATCCAAGAGGTGCTAATTTCCGTGAGGTGATTGGTATCGCTAACTATTCTTGGAACAGATTCGATTTCTCCCTACAAGGTTTAATCAGCAACTTCGGTACTGACTCCATCGACGAATTCGGAAACCGTGTAAATTATGGTGGTGATATCTTCCAGTCCTATAATTCCGCACCAAATAGATATGGAAATAAAATTGGTCAGGGTGTAAAAAACAACCTTTACTATGCAGATTTAAAAGCTGCCTATGTACTGAATCCTAAATATAACCTTAGAGTAGAAGTTGGTTATACGCAACGTTACAACAAAATCGAAGGTGAGAAAACTCAAAAATCAGGTGTGATCAATGTCGGTTTGAGGTCTAGTTTCCGTAATATATATGGAGATCTTTAGGAATATAGTATCTTTAGCATATAAAATTAATCAATGAAAAAGATATTAATCCTAAACGGCCCTAATTTGAATCTACTTGGTGTCAGAGAAAAAAGTATTTATGGCGACCAATCGTTCGAACAATATTTCGATGAACTGAAATCTAAATACGCTGTTTTGGATCTGGAATATTTCCAAAGTAACTCTGAAGGGGCTATTATAGATAAGCTGCATGAAGTAGGTTTTGATTATGATGGGATAGTACTGAATGCTGGGGCATATACTCATACCTCAGTAGCAATTGCAGATGCCATCGCAGCAATCAAAACACCAGTCGTGGAAGTACATATCTCCAATGTTCATCAACGTGAAGAATTCAGACATCATTCGTACCTGTCCAAAAATTGCAAAGGTGTGATTATTGGTTTTGGATTGGATGGATATCGATTGGGGTTGGAGAGTTTGTTAGGATAGACAAAAGACAATAGACATAAGACAAAAGACAGAATTGTTTAACTAAAAAAGGATGGCGAAATTTTGATTTCGCCATTCTTTTTTGAGTTCGATTATTCTACTGATGTTTTAACGTTCTTTTTGACGATCAAATGCAGGATAAGGGATAATATTGCTCCGGCGCACATTACGCCCAACATTGGCCAAGGTGTTTCATTGTGCAGTAGACTGACAACGGCTGATGCCAGCGCTCCGATTGCCATTTGTATACATCCCAATAAGGCTGAAGCGCTTCCTGCCAGGGATTTAAATGGAGTCAACGCAACTGCCGATGTATTAGGGAAAATAAACCCATGTCCAAAAAGAAAAAAGAAAATTAGGATGAGCGTCACAGGGAAAGTCAATGTGTTGGTTAAAAGTGCAACAATCATCAATACACCAATAAATGCTTGCCAAGTATTGGCCAGTTGACTGATCTGCTCACTGCTATGTTTCTTTAAGAAATACCTGTTGAGCTGCGTTGCAATAACCATAGCAGATGCTACAAAAGCAAATGCCAATCCATATTGTTCTTTGCTCAAGCCAAAATATTGTTGCATCACAAAGGACGATCCCGCTAAATACGCATACGTACCTGCCGAAGCAATGGAACCGATAAGGCAATAGGAAATAAATACCTTATTGCTGATGACTTGCCAAAAGTTATTTATAATAGACTTCGGAGCCAGCGAAAAATCTTTATTTCCTGCATAGCTTTCAGGCAAAAGAAAGGCAGTAGCTATGAAAATCAATAATGAAAGGACAGCAAGAAACAAGAAGATATAATGCCAGTCAAAATGAGTTAGCATAAAAGCTCCAATACTGGGTGCCAGAATAGGGGATACACCAATAACCAACATCAATAGGCTGAATACTTTGGCTGCCTCCCGGCTACTGTAATAATCTGTTACCATAGCCCTAGCTCCAACCATTCCACCACAGCTTCCCAATGCCTGCAAGAATCTCAAAAATATCAGGTGATTGATGTCTCTCGTAAAGATGCACATCAATGAGGCTACAAAATAAATGGCCAAACCAACCAACAACGGTTTCTTGCGGCCATACTTGTCCAACAAGGGCCCATAAACCATCTGACCGAAGGCGATACCGATAAAGTAACTCGTTAGTGTCAGCTGAACTTTATCAACTGAAGTGTTGAAGTCTTCGGCAATTACATCAAAAGCAGGAAGGTATAAGTCTATAGAAAAGGGCCCGATAGCAGATAATAAACCCAATATCAGTAAAGTTACTTTTCTATCGTTTTTCAATGAGGATGACATGTCTATTTGATAAAAAAAGCCCTACCAAAAGGTAGGGCTTATATATTAAGCTTTTTTAATCTCTTTTGGTTTTCTGAGTAGCAAGAAAATTCCCGCCAGAATAAATGGTATACTCAGTATTTGACCCATATTCAGTAGCATACCAGCTTCAAATGCAACTTGATCTATCTTAACGTACTCAATGATAAATCTTGCACCGAATAGACCGATCAGGAAAATACCAAATAGTTTTCCTGGTTTTGGATCCTTGTTTTTCTGGTACATGGCCCATAGGATGAAAAATAATATGACATAGGCTATGGCTTCGTACATTTGAGCCGGATGTCTCGGGATTTGATCAATATGGGTAAATACAACTGCCCAAGGTAAATCTGTTGGGTTTCCGATCATCTCCGAATTAAAGAAGTTCCCCAAACGAATAAATGCTCCAGCAATAGGTACAACTAAAATCAAGCGATCGGTGATCCACATAAAATTAGTCTTTGTATTTCTAGAGAATAACCATAATGCGGTCAATATCCCCAAAGCACCACCATGACTGGCAAGTCCAGTGAATCCTGTCAATTGCCAGTCACCATTTATCTTTTGAAATGGAATAAAGATTTCTATAAAGTGTTCCCTGTAATATTCCCAATCATAGAAGAAACAATGACCCAATCGAGCGCCGACCAATGTTCCTATAAAAATATAGATTGTTAATTTATCCAATAACTCTTGAGATTTGCCTTCCCTCTTAAATATTTTTAGCATTAAGAAATAAGAAACTACAAAAGCCAATAACCAGCATAATGAATACCAACGGACACCAAATGAACCTATTTTGAAAATCTCAGGTTCTGGTCCCCATGTAATAAAACTTAAAATATCGATCATACAGTAATAAAATGTCTTGTAAAGATAAGGTTTCGGATTTTATTTTTGCGAAAATTACGGAAATACTTAATTTGCGAGAATTAATTCAGAGCTATGGCTAAAAAAACAATTAAAACATTACCAGAAGAAGAACCGAAAAAACCATCTGTAGTGACAGCGGATTCATTAGCTTTTTTCGAAAAATATATCAATAACCCATCTCCAACAGGTTTTGAGTGGAGCGGACAAAGGTTGTGGTTGGATTATTTAAAACCGTATGTTGACGAAACCTATATCGATAACTATGGAACTGCAGTAGGTATTATAAATCCTAAAGCAACTTATAAAGTAGTAATTGAAGCACATGCCGACGAAATTTCTTGGTTTGTAAACTATATCTCAAAAGACGGATTGATTTATGTAATCCGCAATGGTGGTTCTGATCATCAGATTGCACCATCAAAAAGAGTGAATATCCATACCGATAAGGGGATAGTAAAAGCTGTTTTTGGATGGCCGGCTATCCATACACGCTCAGGAGAAAAAGAAGAAAGTCCAAGTCTAAAGAATATATTTTTGGATTGTGGCTGCACCTCCAAGGAAGAAGTTGAAGAATTGGGAATCCATGTAGGTTGTGTGATTACTTATGAGGATGAGTTCATGATCTTGAACAATCGCTACTATGTTGGCCGTGCTTTAGATAACAGAGCCGGAGGATTTATGATTGCGGAAGTTGCCAGATTATTGAAGGAAAACAAGAAAAAATTGCCGTTCGGATTGTACATCGTGAATTCTGTGCAGGAAGAAATAGGGTTGAAGGGAGCAGAAATGATCGCGGATTATATAAAACCGAACGTAGCAATCGTTACAGATGTAACGCATGATACAAATACTCCGATGATCAACAAAATCACTCAGGGCGATCTGGCTTGCGGTAAAGGTCCTGTAGTATCATATGCACCTGCTGTTCAGATCAACCTCAACAAGCAATTGATCGAAGTCGCTCAGAAAAATAATATTCCAATCCAAAGGCAAGCATCCTCGCGATGGACAGGAACAGACACCGATGCATTTGCATATTCAAATGGAGGTGTGCCATCTGCTTTGATTTCCTTACCTTTGAGGTATATGCACACCACAGTGGAGATGATCCATAAGGATGATGTAGATAACGTAATAAGATTGATCTATGAAATGGTCTTGGACATCAAAAAGGACCAAGATTTCAGATCATTTAGTAAATAATAAAACCAACTGATAAAATTTGAGATGGAAAACGGAAATTTAAATCCAGAAGGACAAGAGTTAAGCATTGAATTGACCGAAGAAACAGCCGAAGGAGTTTACTCCAACCTTGCAATCATAACACATTCAAACACTGAATTTGTTGTGGATTTCGTTCGTATCATGCCAGGAGTGCCAAAAGCAAAAGTAAAATCAAGAGTGATCTTGACCCCTGAGCATGCTAAACAACTAATGAAAGCATTGCAAGAAAACATCAGCCGTTTCGAAGGAGCGAATGGTACTATCCAACCTAAGGATATGCCTTATCCCCTGAATTTCGGCACTCCTAAAGGAGAAGCTTAATTTTATTTCATATAGCTTTATAAAAGCTGCCACGGGCAGCTTTTTTTGTTTTGTGTTGGCTGATTTGGTGATAATATTGATAAATTATTCGAATCCCTTAAATTTGATTTCTTTTTAGATTTTGCAATTTTTGTAATTATCAATTAATTCTACGTGATTGAGATTAAGTACAATATTGATTAAAGCGAAAAATAAATGCTTTCCCTAACTTATTCATTATAAAAGATTAAGAATTTTACACTGAAAATTGGAATGGGATTTGATTAATGGATTACATTGCCGATTCTGGCAATTCAAGCTGAGTTAAAAAATGGATATTAAAATAAGAAACCTTAGTAAGAAAGATTATAAGGATCTAAAGAAGTCTATGGAACAAGCCTATCATGGATTGGTAGGTGACCCTTGGACCAAAGAAAACATTACTGATCTGATCGACATCTTCCCTGAGGGACAAATAGCAGTAGAGGTGAACGGAAAAGTGGTAGCATGTGCTTTATCCATTATCCTGAATTCCCGAAAAACAAATATTTACGATAAGTATTATGCCATCATCGATGATGGTAAATTTGATAAACATGATTCCGAGGGGGATACCTTATACGGTATCGAGGTCTTCGTACACCCTGATTTCAGGTCATTGCGCTTAGGTCGCCGTCTATATGATCAACGTAAGGAGCTGTGCGAACAGATGAACTTGCAACGTATCCTGGCTGGGGGACGTATCCCTAATTACCACAACTATTCGGATTCAATGACCCCAAGGACCTATATTGAAAAGGTGAAAAGAAAGGAAATCTACGATCCAACCTTGACATTTCAGCTCTCCAATGATTTTCACGTCAAGAAAATCTTGAAGAACTATCTTCCTGAAGATGCCGAATCCATGGAGGTAGCGACCTTATTGGAATGGAACAACATTTATTACGAACCTGATGCACCATCAAATTCAGCATCCAAACAGACGATTCGTTTGGGATTGGTACAATGGCAGATGCGTCTGTTCAAGGACCTTGAAGAATTCTACGATCAGATTGAATTCTTCGTGGATACCGTGAGTGATTATGGTACAGATTTCATCATGTTCCCAGAATTCTTCAACTCTCCTTTGATGAGTCCATACAATGAGCTCCCTGAACGTTTGGCCATGGAAAAACTTGCCGAACATACCAAGGAAATTGTCGAAAGAATCCAGCAATTCGCGGTTTCTTACAATGTCAATATCATTGCTGGATCCATGCCAATCATGGAGAGAGGTAAATTATATAACATTACCTACTTATGTCACCGGAATGGTAGCTTAGATTCCTATAAGAAAATCCATATTACGCCAAATGAAATGAAGTATTATGGTTTGGTTGGCGGTTCTGAAGTAAAGGTTTTTGATACCGACTGTGGTAAGGTTGGCTTGTTGATATGTTATGACGTTGAATTCCCTGAACTGAGCAGGATATTGGCTGATCAGGGGATGCAGATTCTTTTTGTTCCTTTTATGACCGATACACAGAATGGATATATCCGTGTAAGGTCTTGTGCTCAAGCGAGAGCCATTGAAAATGAATGTTACGTTGCGATCGCGGGTTCTGTGGGTAACTTACCGAGAGTTAACAATATGGATATTCAATATTCACAGTCTGCAGTATTTACACCTTCTGACTTCGCATTTCCAAATAATGCGATCAAGGCTGAAGCCACCCCAAATACGGAGATGGTGCTGATTGCTGACGTGGACCTTTACGCACTGAGAGACCTACATGAATATGGTACTGTAAAACTATTGAGAGACCGTCGTAAAGATTTGTATGAGGTGAAATTGCTCAAATAAACCTAATTCATAGGTTTTATTATTGGGGATTTTCTGCTCATAAAAAGAGAAGGGGTACAAAAAATTGCACCCCTTCTCTTTTAATGATTATATGAAAAATTTTCTATAATTCCCTGATCCAGATATTTCTATAAGAGACTAGATCACCATGGTCTTGCAATGAAATTGGACCTGGTCCATGAGCTTTCATCTTAGGCAATCCAATATATTCCGTGGTTCCTTGTAATTCGGTATTGTTTTGAACCACTACACCATTATGAAGTACGGTTACTAAAGCTCTTTTGATCAATTGGCCATCTTTGTTGAATCGCGGTGCTGTGTAGATTACATCATAAGTATGCCATCCGCTTTCAGGTTTTCTTGCTTCAACCAAAGGTGGACTCTGTTTGTATAAACTTCCAGCTTGTCCATTGGTATATGTCTTGTTGTCGTCGTTGTCCAAGACCTGCAATTCATACAGCCCTTGCAGGAATATCCCTGAATTTCCACGCCCTTGGCCTTCGCCTTTGATTTTTTCTGGGCTACGCCATTCAACATGCAATTGGAAATCCTCAAATTGTTTGTTGGTTTTTATTCCTCCAGAACCTGGTTTTACGGTTAGGACATTGTCCGTAATGGTCCATTGTGCTGGGCTGCCATCTTTTTCACTTACCCATTCCGAAAGATTCTTTCCATCAAACAATACAATGGCATCCGATGGAGCAGCATTTGCCTTGGTAGTGACAACCCGTGGAACAGGTTCATAAAACTCAGTGTCTTCAGGTTTAAACTGGGTCTGAGCACTTGCATATGATACGCCCGCAAGTAATGCTATTAATAAAGAGTGTTTTAACATAAGGTTTAAGCATTTGTTATGGTTAATATAAGAAAAAACATTATTTTTAATAAGCAAAACATAAAAACTTTCTCTATAATGGCTCGTATAACTCAGAAAATTTCATTAGAAGATGTTCGATTTTACTCACCGATTGGACTCTATGAAGAAGAACAAGTCTTAGGAAACGAGTTTTATGTCAGTGTCTCTGTTAGTTTTCCTTTTCAAAATCCAGATTCGGAGAACTTGGAAAACACCGTGAACTACGAAGAGCTATACGCTATTTTGGTAGAAGTGATGAGCCCGCGCCGAAAATTATTGGAATCCGCGGCGGAAGATATCCTCAATAGAATCGTCGAAGAGTATGCACATGTACAGCAGATTGAAGTTGCTATCCGTAAAATCAATCCGCCATTCGGTGGAGATGTTGCAAAATCAGTAGTCTCCCTTTCCTATATCCGAGAATAAATTTAGAATTCCAAATCAATATGGTTGCGGTAGCTGTTTCTTATTAAAGAAGGTGCTATAGGAAATAGTAATCTTATCGTTAACTATTCTAAACCATAAGCTGGTTTTGAGGATTATTAATTAAATATTTCAACGCTTTTCTTTGTTTTTTAAGCCATTATGTCTGTTCTTTTGTTTCTGATAAGACAAATTGTCTTGATAATAATCAATTTCGTCCTTGGTACGTTAGTTGAATATAGGATCATATATCAAAAAAGAAATTAAAGAATTAAAAAAATAAGGAGGAATTAAACATGGCATTAATCAAATTACCAGGAAAATCTTACAACACTGATGCAGTGAATCCATTTGTTAACAATGTATTCGACAATTTATTCAATGACTCATTTATTTCGGACCGTTTGGTAACGCGCGTTCCTGCAGTAAATATCACTGAATCCCCAGAGGCATTCAATATTGAAGTAGCAGCTCCTGGCTTACAGAAATCTGATTTTAAAATTAACGTTGATAAGAATATCATCAATATTTCTGTAGAAAAACAAGAAGAAAAAGTAGAAGAGGGCAAGGTATACAGCAAAAAAGAATTTAGCTACACTTCATTCTCAAGATCATTCACACTACCTGAAGTAGTTGATTATTCAAGCATTGACGCCAGCTATGAAAATGGCGTGCTTGATATCAAGATCGGCAAGAAAGAAGAAGCAATCGTAGCAAAGAGACTAATTGAGGTGAAGTAAAGTTTAGTTGTGGTTAGTTGATTAGGGCAGCATTTTAATGCTGCCCTTTTTTTATGCTCTTTTTCTGGCCAGCGCACGCTTCGACTACGCCCAGCGACCATCTTTAGCATTGCTAGCGCAAGTCTTGCGCGGTGACTATGCGCGCTGGCCTGACTTGGGCTAACAACCCAAATTCTTTACCATTCCATGGCAGGGTGCAGTTACTTTTGAGGCGCAAAAGTAACCAAAACGCTTGCTCATTTAAGGTGGCTTGTCGCACAATTCCAACGCGCATGGACAAAATGCCTTATTGCCGAGGATGCCGTTCTAATCAATTATCTCTTTGGAGGAGATAATTGCTTGAAAGCATCCAAGGTCAATCCCGACGCACAGAGGCCGCGGCATTTTATCCATTCTTCCGCCACTGAAAATGAGCGGACATCGGCTTTGAAAATTCTATTGGTAGCTTTGAAATTCAATTGAACGCCATGCGGCATCACATACGCCATGGTTGGTGTCCACACCAACCACCTTCAGCAACGCTAGCGCACGCTTCGGCTACGCTATCGACCATCTTTAGCATTGCTAGCGCAAGTCTTGAGCTGTGGCTATGCGCGCTGGCCTGACTTGGGCTAACAACCCAAATTCTTTACCATTCCATGGCAGGGTGCAGTTACTTTTGAGGCGCAAAAGTAACCAAAACGCTTGCTCATTTAAGGTGGCTTGTCGCACAATTCCAACGCGCATGGACAAAATGCCTTATTGCCGAGGGTGCCGTTCTAATCAATTATCTCTTTGGAGGAGATAATTGCTTGAAAGCATCCAAGGTCAATCCCGACGCACAAATGCCGCGGCATTTTATCCATTCTTCCGCCACTGAAAATGAGCGGGCATCGGCTTTGAAAATTCTATTGGTAGCTTTGAAATTCAATTGAACGCCATGCGGCATCACATACGCCATGGTTGGTGTCCACACCAACCATCTTCAGCAACGCTAGCGCACGCTTCGGCTACGCTATCGACCATCTTTAGCATTGCTAGCGCAAAGTCTCTTACTTGTGTTTCGTTCCACTCTCGTTCCACTCTCCTTCCACTCTCAGTCTTCTTTCGTTCGGACCTTGTTCGGACCTTGTTCGGGTGTATTCCGAAGCAGCTCCGAACGAGGTCCGAAGGAAGTCCGAACAAGAGACGAACGAGAGTGGAAGGAGGGAGGACGGAGATAGGAAGGAAACTATACTAGACATAAGACATTAGACATAAGACATAAGAAATGGAAAGGCTCAGATTCCTGGGAACACCAACTATGGTTACAAATCACAGTCAGACAAATCGCGCCGGTGGCGGAGCGGAGCAGAAGCCGCGCTCAACTTTTGTTACGCATGTCGTGGGAGGATGGCGATTTTTGGGAAAATGGGGTTGCGGCTCGTCGCAACCCCATTTTCCCAAAAATCGCCAGTTATTAAAAAAGGCGGCTGTCCTTCTCGAGCTTTAGCTCGGGCGCCGTGGCAGGTGTCCCCGCTAGAATAGTTGCACCCCTACAGGGTTGCGCGGAGACGAGGCCGTGGCAGGTGTCCCCACCTGCCACCATAATAGTTGCACCCCTCTGGGGTTGATTACTAGCTGATTTGTCATCAAAATGTCTTTAAAAAAAATAATTACGAAAAACTTAACACTGTTAAGTAGTTTTGTTTCGTAAAATATTAATCAATTGGAAAAGAAGTTAAAACATAAGGAAGATTTAAGGACTTTAATTTTGGAGGCTGCCAAGAAGCTTTTTGTTCAAGAGGGCTATGAAGCGACTTCGATCAGGAAGATTGCCAAGGAGATTGGGTTCAGTCCGACGACCATTTACCTATACTATAAAGATAAAAGTGATATAGTCTATGCGCTCCATCAGGTTGGATTTGGGATTTTGAGAGATAGATTTTTCCCATTGATGGCCGTCGAGAATGCTTTTGAAAGATTGAAGGCATTGGGTAAGATTTATATTCACTTTGCTTTGTCAAATCCTGAATACTATCAAGTTATGTTTATGATGAAAGAACCTTTGTCATTCCTGACCTCGAAAGAAGAAAATGCAGCTTGGATAGAAGGGCAGTATGTGATTGAATTTCTACGTAAAACTATTATTGAATGTCAGGAAATGGGATACTTTAAGGATATGGATTCCATAGCAGTCGCAATTCAAGCCTGGGGTGCAGTTCATGGTCTGGTCTCTCTGCATGTTACGGAGCATTTGTACTGTATCAAGGATGTTTTTGAAAGAAATGATACCATGGAGGAAATGGTCTATGCTTCGTTTCAGGTATTTGTGGAAATGATAGCAAGATCTAAGTAGATTTTTTTTGTACAATAACTTAACACTGTTAAGAATGAAAATAATAAAAACAATAACTGTAGTTTGTGCCCTTATATTCGGATTTAATGGATTAATCATAGGACAAGAGCATGCTTTGGATAGGTATGTCAAACAAGGTTTGGACAGTAACTTGGTTTTAATTCAGAAGGATCTTTCGATGAAAAAGGCCATGAATGGGCTAGAGGTTGCCAAGAGCATGTACCTGCCTCAGATTACATTTGACTTGACTTATTCACATGCTGATGGTGGTCGTTCGATCGACTTGCCGATTGGTGATATGCTGAATCCTGTGTATGCCACATTGAACCAGTTGACACAGAGCAATAATTTCCCACAGATCAGTAACGAACAGATCAACTTCTTGCCAAAGAATTATTATGATGCTAAAATCAGGACTTCCGTTCCGATTATCAACACGGATATAAAACATAATAAAGTTGTTCGGGAGAAAATGGTTGAGTTGACAAAGGTTGAAACCGAAACTTATAAAAGGGAGCTCGTCAAAGATATCAAGATTGCATATTTCAATTATTTGAGTGCTGTTCAATCTAAAGAGATTTATGAAAATGCGTTGACTTTGGCCAAGGAGGGCAAAAGGGTTAATGAAAAGCTATTGGAGGCTGGGAAAGGGTTGCCAGCCTATGTAATCCGTGCTGAGGCGGAAATAGCTCAACATGAATCAAAAATTGCCGAAGCGGAACAACAGATCAAAAATGCGAAATACTATTTCAATTCATTGTTGAACCGTGCTGGTGATGCTGAGATCGTTTATGAATCGGGCAAGGAAAGGGCTAATGAGTTGGAAGGTTCGGACATGTCGGTAAATATTGATGGGCGGGAGGAAATAAAATCATTGGAGGGAAATAAAGCTATACAAGAATCTATGGTTGAGATGAGCAAACAGGCGTTTGTCCCTAAGTTAAGTGCTTTTTTGGATCTTGGTTCGCAAGCTGAGGGGTTGAAGATCAATAGTAATTCTCAATATTATATGGTCGGCGCACAATTGAGTTTCCCGATTTTCCAAGGGAACAGGAACCGGTTGAAAATCCAAGAAAACCAGATTGCAGTTGCTGAAGCTCAGAACAAGATAGATCAAGCGAAGCAACAGTTGGCGTTATCAGCGGAGGTTGCGAAGAATGAGCTAGTAGCAATGCAAAAAAACTATGAAAGCTCAAAGGTGCAGATGGAAGCTGCTGCCACTTATCAAAGATTGATCTTGCGGGGCTTTAACGAAGGGGTCAACACCTATATCGAAACAATAGATGCTAGGTCACAATATACCAATTCGCAAATGGCCAATAACATAGCAGCATATAAACTTTTATCAGCGATGGCAAAACTAGAACGAGAAAATGCATCATACCCTTTAAAATAATCATCATGAAGTTAGGATTTATAACATTACTATTAGCTGGATCGGCAATTTCATTGGTTGGATGCCAGCAATCGGAGCGAAAAACAGAACTTGCTATTCAAGATACTATTCCAGTTAAATTGATGCCCATTGATCAGGGGTCTGGTGGGGCACAAATAGAAGCTACGGGTGTATTTACGACTGATGATGAGACCATGCTGAGTTTTAAGAACGGCGGAGTTATTTCACGAATCACGGTTAAGGAAGGGGATGCAGTTCGCAAAGGGCAGGTCTTGGCTTCTGTATTGAGTTCAGAAGTGGATGCCAAAGCTGGTCAGGCTAGACTGGCAGTTGAGAAGGCAAGAAGGGATTATGAAAGGGCCAATAAACTGTATCGTGACAGTGTTGCTACTTTGGAGCAGATGCAAAATGCAAAGACCGCTTTGGATGTTGCCCAACAGGATTTAAAATCGGTCAGTTTCAATCAGCAATATTCGAATATTATCTCTCCAGTTTCGGGCTATGTTTTGGCGAAGCTTGCGAATGAGGGTCAGGTTGTAGGACCTGGAACCCCTGTGCTGCAAGTAAACGGCGCAGGGAATGCCAAATGGATGCTAAAAGTAGGTGTTGGGGATCAGCAATGGACCCAAATAAAAGTCGGTGACCGTGCCAAGATCAGCACAGATGCTATGCCTACCGATACCTTGGAAGCTGTTGTATCTAAGAAATCTGAAGGCCTTGACCCACAGTCAGGAACCTTTGCCATATTCTTGGAATTAAAGCAGAAGCCTAGTTTTAAATTGGCCTCAGGTATTTTCGGCAAATCCATCATTATTCCTTCAACTACCCGGTCAGGAAACTTTTGGCGAATTCCATTCTCTTCCTTATTGGATGGCAATGGTCGGGAGGGTTATGTTTTTATAACGGAAGATGGAAAGACTGCCAAAAAGCAAAAAGTGAAGGTTGCAAGCATAGAGAACGATGATGTTTTGGTTGAGTCTGGTTTGGAGAATGCACAATCATTAATAATTTCTGGGAGCCCATATTTAGTTAATGGAGCACCAATCGTAATCAAAAAATAATTTCAGAACTCATGAGCTTAATTAGATATCCTATTAAGAACTATCAATTTACCTTGATCATGGTTTTGATGATTATGGTAGTTGCCGTTTCCTCTATTTTGACGATGCCACGAGCGGAGGATCCCGACATGAAGGGGGTTACCTTTCCGGTTCTGGTCGTCCATCCGGGAACAAGTCCCAAAGATATGGAACAATTGGTGGTCAAGCCTTTGGAAGCCAGGTTCTATGCCCTAGACAATATTAAAAAGATTGAAACGACTATCAACAATAGTGTTGCATTTTTCTTTGTGGAGTTTGAATATGGTCAGGACTACGACAATAAATATCAAGAGCTAGTTCGGGAATTGAATGCTGGCAGGTCTGAACTTCCGGACAATATCTACAGCATGGAGGTACTGAAGATCGACCCTACCAATGTTAGTGTGGTCCAGATGGCTCTGATTTCAGAGAGTGCTTCTCAATCGACCATGAAAAAGTTTGCGGATGAACTGAAACAGGATCTTGAAAAAATTAAAGCATTAAAGGAAGTAGAAATTTCAGGTCTTCCGGATCAACAAATTAAAATCGACCTTAATCAAGCTAAACTGGCGGAATTGGGTATAACCATGAATAGAATTATTCAATCCGTTCAAAGTGAAAACCAAAATATTCCTGCGGGCAGTGTAAATGCCGGGTCGCAATCTTTCAGTGTGAAGAGCTCAGGAAATTATCAGAGCATTGAAGATATTAAAAATACGATCATTGCCAGTTCGGAGGGCAAAAATATACTGTTGAAAGATGTTGCTACGGTTTATCCAGCTTTTGGTACCAATACACATATCACGAGATTGAATGGTTTCCAGAGTATTCTGATCAATGCTGCCCAAAAAGAAGGGATGAATATTTCAGATACCCAAAAAGAATACCTAAAAGTTATTGATGAGTTTAAAGCTGGTCTACCTGAGAATATTGATTTGGTCTTGAATTTTGATCAGGCGCAGAACGTGAATAAGCGATTGGGAGGCTTGGGTGTAGATTTTGGAATTGCCATCTTGCTGGTGTTGATTACTTTATTGCCATTAGGTACCCGTGCATCATTGGTCGTTATGATTGCTATTCCACTTTCTTTGGGTATTGGTGTCATTGCGATGAACTCCTTTGGTTATTCGCTGAACCAATTGAGCATTGTTGGTTTTGTTGTAGCCTTAGGCCTTGTTGTGGATGATAGTATCGTCGTTGTTGAGAATATTGAGCGTTGGATGCGTGAAGGGTATAGTAAGTTTGAAGCAGCTATTAAAGGTACTGAGCAGATAGCGTTGGCGGTTTTGGGATGTACAGTGACATTGGTCATTGCCTTTTTGCCTTTGGTATTTATGCCCGAAATGGCTGGTGAATTTATCCGAAGTATGCCGATTGCCGTTATATCTTCGGTCATAGGTTCGATGTTTATAGCTTTGCTGGTGGTTCCGTTTTTGTCCAGCAAGCTTTTAAAGCCACATGAACATGAAGGTGGAAATGCAATTCTTCGCGGAATGCAGCGTATTATTCATAAGTCGTATGGTGTTTTCTTGGATAAAGCTCTTAAACATCCCGGCCGTACAGTATTGATTGCTTTGGCAATATTCTTAGCCTCGTTGGCTCTGATTCCTGCTGTGGGTTTCAGTTTGTTTCCGCCATCCGAAAAGCCTCAATTTATGATTCATATCAATGCTGCGTTACAGTCCAATATAGAGACTACAGATAGTGTGACAAAGGCTATTGAAAAAGAATTGAAGCAATTGCCTGATGTAAAATATTATACTTCCAACGTTGGGAAAGGAAATCCTAGAGTGTACTATAATATGCAGCAGGCTAGGGAAGATGTATCTTATGCTGATATCTTCGTACAGTTGCATGATGATGTAAAGTCCAAGGAAAAGATTGCCTTGATTGAAGATCTTAGGAAAAAATGGACACCATATTTAGGGGCCAAGGTTGAAGTCAGAGATTTTGAACAAGGAGTTCCTATTATATCACCTGTTGAAGTGAAAATCTTAGGAGACAATCTTGATAGCCTGCAGAGTCTTTCTTATAGGATCGAAGATATCTTAAAACGTACTGAAGGCACCGAATATGTAAATAATCCTATTAAGAACAATAAGACAGATATCAAGGTGAATATCAATAGAGAAAAGGCAATGGCCTTGGGTGTACCCACATCTTCTATTGATCAGACTATTCGGGTAGCACTTTCAGGATATAGCGTTGGTACTTATTCAGATCCTAATTCTGATGATAATGATTATGATATTTTGGTCAGTGTTCCAAAAGATGGGGATGCTACTTTGGCGACCTTAGAAGGTATTTTTGTGGACAATGTTGCAGGAACATCCATTCCATTGACACAATTAGCCAACTTGGAATTTGAAGAATCTCCATCGAATATCTATCACCAGGATAAAATCAGAACAGTTTCTGTAAATTCCTATGTGAAGAAAGGTTATGGTAATGACGAAGTCATTAAATCAGTGATTGAACAGATGGAGGAGTTTCCGTTTCCCGATGGATATAATTACGAGATGGGCGGAGAGGTTGAAAGTAGAGAGATGGCATTTGGTGGTTTTGGAACTATTATTATGATCACTGTTTTTATGTTCATAGCAGTGCTGATTTTGGAATTTAAGACTTTCAAGAGTACGCTAATTGTTTTATCTGTTATTCCATTGGGTATTGTAGGAGCAGTTTTAGCTTTGTTGATAACAGGAAATACACTGTCTTTTGTAGCAACCATTGGGATTGTTGCATTGGCAGGTATTGAAGTTAAGAATACGATCTTATTGGTTGATTTTACCAATCAATTGAGAAGAGAGGGGATGGGATTGAATGAGGCCATCGAGAAGGCCGGTGAGATTAGGTTTCTGCCTATTATCCTGACTACACTGACTGCTATTGGGGGATTGATGCCTATTGCCTGGTCATCAAATCCTTTGATATCACCTTTGGCTATCGTAATGATAGGAGGTTTGATAAGTTCAACTTTATTGTCAAGAATCGTCACACCGGTAGTTTATAAATTAATACCACCCAAGATAGAAGAGGAAATAATTTCTGAAAAGGCATAAAAAGGGAGAAAGGCTGCATGATATCTAATATCTGCAGCCTTTTCTAATTGCTATTGTATTTAAAATTCTGATTTATACCTGTCGTGTTCCTGTTTTAATTCTTCATATTTTCTTTTCCAGTCTTCTGGTGTTTTTGAAGAGATGTTTTTTAATTTTTTCAATTGGAATGCCAAGATACAAGAGGCAAAGCCAGCCGAAATAATTGACATTCCTGTCCAAATCACAATGGTCAATCCTGCAAATACCGGATTCCAAATAAGCACAAAGCTGAAAATTATTCCAAGTATTGCAAAGACGAGAATCCAGCCCCAGCTTTTTATTCCGTATTGTTTTAAGTCTAATGATAATGACAAGTACTGAACAGATTTGAACATAACAAAAAATCCGATTACAAATGGCAATGTTGCCAAAGAAACGGCAGGATTGCTGAGCAATATCAAACCAAATAGGGTGTTTAAAATTCCACCAGCGAGATACCATCCCCATCCATCAATTTCATTTTTATTATTGAAGGCGAAAATAATCTCCATAACTCCGGAAAATAAGAATGATATGCTAAATACAAAAGATAGAGCAAGGTAAGAAGTGAGTGGAGTTGATAATACATAAAATCCTAATGCAATAAGAATTATTCCAACTATTAATGGTAAATACCATTGTTTTACTGCGGTTCGGATGGTTTTGATGAAATTTTCCATGATTATATGTTTAGGGATATATATTTAATAGACAGTGAGTTAGTTCATGTATAACAATTGTGATTTCAATAAGTTTTTGAAGTTATCAAAAGTGTATAGAGGGTAAGCATGCTTTGAATGAGTAGTTTGATTTATCTCTTTTAGAAATGATGTTAATTGTCAGTTAACAAAACAAAACTCTTTTTATACTGTTTATATTAAAAAAGGAGTAAACATGAAAAAATTATTACTAGTTGGTGCAGTCACATTATTGTTTGCCTGCAATAACCCAAACAAGCAAGCAGAAAACATTGATAACAATCCTACTGGTGGCATAGCTGAGGGGTCTAGTGATGGTCCTATACCTGCTAATAATCCAGCAGATATATTGCCACATTCTGCGAAGCAATTTATCGAAACACACTTTCCTAATGCAACTATTTTACATGTGGAGAACAAACAAAGCCCTGTAACTGATGGGACTGTATTTGATGTTGATCTTTCAGATAAAACAGAAATAGATTTTGACAAAGATGGAGAATGGAGAGAAATAAGTACAGAAGGAAATGTTGAGATTCCAATGGTTGTACTTCCTCTTCAGGTTCAGGAATATATAAAGGCAAATTATGCTGGGCAGGCTATCAAATCAATCGACAAGGATATTGATGATATGTCTGTGGAGCTTAAAAATGATGTTGATCTGGTATTTGACCTTAACGGCAAATTCCTGAGAGTTGACAAATAATATGTCTATAAAAAAATCCCTCAAGTAAATTTACTTGAGGGATTTTTTTATATTTCTGATTAGCCTAGACTAACTAAGCTTTCTTGAAGGATCTGAATTTTTGCTTCAGCATCTGCCTTTTTGTTTTTTTCGTTTTCTACGATTTCAGGTTTGGCATTCTGAACAAATCTTTCATTAGACAGTTTTTTGTCTACTGATGATAAGAAGCCTTTTAGATATTCTATTTCCTTGCTGATACGTTCTTTTTCTGCATCCACATCTATATTGTTTTCCAATGCGATATAACATTCATCTTTTCCAGCCAAGAAACTTACAGCTCCAGAAACTTTCTCTTTGACAAACGTTAATTCTTCAATGTTTGCAAGCTTTACAATGCTTTCTTGATATTTGCTATAGTCAATATTTGTAGCATTGATAGCTAGAGGAAGAGCCACTTTTGGAGAAATTCCTTTAGAATTTCTGATGTTCCTTACTTCGGAGATGATCTGTTGAACGGTAGCAAATTCTTTGATCAAGCTTTCATCGAATTTTTCGATTGAAGGGAATTCAGCTACGATAATACAGTCTTTTTCAGATCGTGTTCCGAAGATTTCATCATGCCATAATTCTTCAGTGATAAATGGCATAAATGGATGTGCTAATTTCAGAACTTTTTGAAATAACGCTTTAACAGTTTCTAGAGTTTCTTTTTCAATAGGTGCTTGGTAAGCAGGTTTAACCAGTTCCAAATACCAAGAGCAGAAATCATCCCAAATCAATTTATATGTTGCCATCAAGGCATCAGATAGTCTATAATTTGCAAAATGTTCTTCTATTTCCACCAATGCTTGGTTGAATTTGCTTTCGAACCATTTTGCAGCCAACTTTTGAGATTCTGTAGCTGGATTTTCAGTTACTTCCCATCCTTTTACTAAACGGAAGGCATTCCAGATTTTATTGGCGAAATTTCTTCCTTGCTCACAATAAGAAACATCAAACATCAGGTCATTTCCTGCTGGTGATGACAACAACATTCCTACACGAACACCATCCGTTCCATATTGTTCCATAAGTTCAATTGGGTCCGGCGAATTTCCTAGCGACTTAGACATTTTGCGGCCTAATTTATCGCGTACAATTCCAGTTAGGTATACATTTCTGAAAGGTGGTTTTTGGGTATAATCATGCCCCATAATGATCATCCTTGCAACCCAGAAGAAAAGAATCTCAGGTGCAGTCACTAGGTCATTGGTAGGGTAGTAATATTTGAAATCAGGGTTTTCAGGATTTCTTACACCATCGAACACCGACATTGGCCATAATCCTGATGAGAACCATGTATCCAATACATCGTCTTCTTGGCGAATACCATTTGTAGATTTGCCTTGTTTTTCAAGTTCTGCAATAGCTTCAGCTTCAGTTTTGGCGATTACCCATTCATTCTTTTCGTTGTACCAAGCTGGGATTCTCTGTCCCCACCATAATTGACGGGAGATACACCAATCTTTGACATTCTCCATCCAATGCTTATAAGAAGCGAAGAACTTATCCGGTATCAACTTAATTGTTCCATCCTCAACATATTCCAAAGCAGGTTTTGAAAGTTTGTCCATTTTCAAGAACCATTGCATTGATAGTTTTGGTTCAATTGCTGCATTTGTACGCTCCGAGAATCCAACTTGAGATTTGTAGTCTTCGATTTTTTCGATCTGACCAGCTTCTTCAAGGAGGTTTGCGATTTTCTTACGAGCAATGAAACGATCTTCACCAACTAAAATCTGAGCTTTTTCATTTAATGTTCCATTGTCATTCAGAATATCAATTACCTCAAGGTTATGTTTTTGACCTAGCTCATAGTCATTCAAATCGTGGGCAGGAGTAACTTTCAAACAACCAGTACCAAATTCCATCTCAACATATTCATCTTGAATAATTGGAATTTCTCTGTTGATTAAAGGTACCAATACTGATTTTCCTTGCAGATGCTTATAACGTTCATCCAATGGGTTGATACAAATGGCAGTATCGGCCATAATAGTTTCAGGACGGGTAGTTGCAATAATCACATACTCGTCTGAGTCTTTGATTTTATATCTTACGTAATATAGTTTTTGGTTTACTTCTTTACGTATTACTTCTTCATCAGATAGGGCAGTTTTGCCTTCGGGGTCCCAATTAACCATGCGGATACCACGGTAGATATAACCTTCGTTGTAGAATTTAATGAACGTATCAATTACTGCTTCGGAAAGGTCGGGATCCATAGTGAATTTTGTTCTTTCCCAATCGCAGGATGCGCCCAGTTTTTCCAATTGTTTGAGGATAATTCCGCCATATTTTTCTTTCCATTCCCAGGCATACTCCAAGAACTCTTCACGAGATATTGAAGTTTTTTCGATTCCTTTTTCCTTCAACATTGCAACGACCTTCGCTTCAGTTGCAATTGATGCATGGTCAGTTCCTGGTACCCAACAAGCATTTTTACCTTGCATACGAGCACGGCGGATCAGCACATCTTGAATAGTATTATTTAGCATGTGGCCCATATGAAGTACGCCAGTGACATTCGGAGGTGGCATGACAATAGTATAAGGTTCACGTTCATCTGGAACAGAACGGAAAAATCCATTGTCCATCCAATATGAATACCATTTCTCTTCAGCTTCTTTCGGACTGTACGTTTTTGCTATGCTCATTTTTTATCTCAATATTGTAAAAGGAGTACAAAAATACGGATTTATAGGGTTATTTCCCATCAGTTAACGCCAAATAAATATTAGATGTTTCTTAAATGAAAATTTAATGTTAATTAACTGTTTCCTATCTGCAATTAATGTAAATTTGGCGGTTGAATTTTTTATGACATGAAGACTGTTGTCAAAGATTTAAGAGGCTTCTTTCTATACTTCGCCTTTTGGCTGTTGATGAGCTTCATAGATCGATTTATTTTCCTTATTTCCTTTTCAGACAAAGTAAATTTTTCTAATCTCAAAGATATCTTGAGGATATATTTCCATGGCCTTCCCTTGGATTTTTCACTCGTATCCTATATTTGCGTACTTCCATTTTTAAGCTATTTTGTTCTGAATTATCATGATAATGAAACTTTAAAGCGAAAACTCTTCAAGTGCTATAATTTTATTCTCATTATAATCTTCCAGATTATTACTTTTTCTAATGTAAATATTTATAGGGAATGGGGAGATAAGATTTCGAAACGTGCCCTTGATGCTATCGCAGAGGATGCTTCTGGAGCTGCTGCTTCAGCTGAATCAACTCCAATCTTAATACCTGTTTTAGGTATTGTGCTATTAACTGCTGGTTCTTATTGGTTATTTTTGAAGATCTTTAACCAAGTTGTTTTTCCAAAAAAACTACCTGTTTGGAAATTAGCAATTCATTTTTTTGTTGGCGGATTTATATTATTTGGGTTTATTCGTGGAGGTTTTGGTCGAGCACCATTGAATCCCAGTAAAGCCTATTTTTCGTCAAATACCTTTTATAATCATGCTGCGGTAAATACTCATTATTCTTTGATGCGGGAATATTTTACTCGAAATCAAAGGATGCGTTCTCCATATAAATATTTTACCACAGATGCTGAAGCAAAAGCGCTATTGAAATCAGCCTTTATTGAGAATCCTGATTCGTCCTATAATATCCTTAAGACTACCCGTCCGAATGTTGTAGTATTTGTTTTGGAGAGTTTTGTGGGCGATTTAATCGAATCTATGGGAGGTGAAAAGGGAGTAGCCCCACATTTTGAAGAACTTATACGAGAAGGTGTCTTTTTTGATCAGATATATTCTGCTTCAGACCGTTCTGACAAAGGATTGGTAGGATTGTTCAGCGGATTCCCGGCACAAGGGCCTGAAAGTATTATCAAATATATTGACAAACATGAAAACATGCCTGCTATTGGTCAGGAGTTTTTTAAGGCCGGATACAAAACCTCTTTCTATCACGGTGGTCAGAGCGAGTTTTATAATATGAAATCCTATATGTTGACCCATGGGGTTGAGCATGTTGTTGATATTATGAACTTTAACCCTTTATTACCAAAGACTTCGTGGGGAATTTATGACCATATTGTACTTGAAAGAATGCTAGAGGATTTAGATAAAGCAGAAGGTCCCTTTTTCAGCAGTATGTTCACTTTGGTGAACCATGAGCCCTTTGAACTAAAAGAATATAAATTTGGAAAAGATAATAATGTAAATAAGTTTAAGAGTACAGCTTTTTATACCGATCAATCGATTCATGATTTCATCGAGATTGCCAAGACAAAGGCATAGTATAAAAACACCCTTTTTATCCTTGTTGCAGACCATGGTCATCGGTTACCTGCAGAGAAATGGGATATCAATATGCCGCAGCGTTTTCATATTCCATTGTTATTCTTTGGTGATGTCATAAAAGAGGAATATAGGGGCAAGAAAATACATCATATTGGGAATCAGACTGATCTGGCGAAGACTCTGTTGAATCAATTGAATCTACCTTCGGACCGTTATATCTGGAGTCGGGATCTATTTAACCATAGTATGCCTGAGGTCGCTTTCTACAATTCCAAAGATGCGTTTGGTATAGTTACGCCGGAAGAGGTAATCTCCTATGACCGTGTTGGAAATAGGGTTAATTTTGTGTCCAATGAAAAATATCCTCAAGCTAAGGCAGATAGTCTGTTAAATATTGCCAAAGCTTATTACCAAGAGGTATATGAAGATTTTATGAAATACTAAAGTAATGATTAAGCTAAAAGGGTGGTTTGGGCCATATCTGGCAATGGCAATTCGATTGGGATTGATGTTATTGCTATATACTTTTTTGAGGCTTGGATTTTATGGTTTCAATGCTTCACAATTTCCACAAGTTGCTGTCGGGGAGTTGCTCTTTATGCTGGCAGGAGGTGTTAAATTTGATATTGTTGCCCTTCTATATATTAATATTTTATATATCCTTCTTGAGTCGATACCAGTTCCGTTTAAATATAGTCCAAAATATTCTCAGGTGAAAAAATGGGTATTTGTAATCACTAATAGTATTGGTGTTGCCCTGAACCTTGTTGATTTTGCATATTATCCATTTACGCTCAAAAGAACCACTGGAACAGTTTTCAGTCAGTTTTCAAATGAAGAAAATATGCTGAAATTATTTCTGGATTTTGGATTGGAATATTGGTACTTCATCTTATTGTTTGGTGTTATTGTATGGGGAATAATCAAACTTTATGATTTAATAAGTGTTGAACGTCCGGTTGTTATCAATTGGAAATTTTATTCCGTTCATTTAGGGATGTTATTATTAGTAGCATTTTTATTTGTTGGTGGAGTAAGAGGTGGCTGGGCTCATAGTACAAGGCCAATAACATTGAGCAATGCGGGCGATTATGTAAAGTCTCCAGAGGAAATGAATATTGTACTCAATACTCCATTTTCAATACTTAAGACATTAAAAGCTGTTACGCTTAAGGAGCAACATTTCTATTCTGAAGAAGAATTAAATAAGATATATCCTGTCATTCATCACCCAAAAGATTCTTCAGCATTCAAGAAATTAAATGTTGTTGTTTTGATACTTGAGAGTTTCGGTAAGGAACACATTGGTTTTTTTAATAAAGAATTGGATAATGGTTCTTATAAAGGTTACACGCCATTTTTAGATTCACTAATTCAACAATCCTATACTTTCACCAGGTCATACGCCAATGGTCGGAAATCGATTGATGCCTTACCCGCCGTTATCACTGGGGTTCCATCCATTGGCGAACCATTTGTTCTATCGATTTATTCAGGGAATAAGACGACCAGTCTAGCGAAATTATTGGCTGATGAGGGATATGAAACTTCCTTTTTCCATGGTGCTCCGAATGGTAGCATGGGATTTTCGGCTTATATGCAATTGGCTGGGATTCAACATTACTATGGTAAAAACGAGTACAATAATGATTCTGATTTTGATGGTATGTGGGGAATTTGGGATGAGCCATTTATGCAATATATGGCCAAGGAAATGGATCAAATGAAAGAACCTTTCTTCTCAAGTTTTTTTTCTCTTTCCTCGCATCATCCATTTAAAGTTCCTGAACAGTTTTCAGGCAAATTTCCTAAAGGTACCTTGCCACTTCATGAACCTCTAGGCTATGCGGATTATGCATTAAAGAGGTTTTTTGAAACGGCATCCAAAAGTCCCTGGTATCAGAACACCTTATTTGTGATTTGTGCTGACCATGCCAGCATGAGCCATTTTAAGGAATACAATACCATGCCGAATTCATTTGCGATCCCTATCGTATTTTATTATCCGGGCGGAGAATTAAAAGGCGTGTCTGACAAATTAGTTCAGCAAATTGATATTATGCCTACTGTGTTGAATTATCTTCACTATGATAAGCCATATTTTTCATTTGGATTTGATGCGTTCTCCCCAGACAGAAACAATTTTGTAGTCAGTAATATTGGCAATATCTACAATTTTTTCAAAGGGGATTATTTTATGACCTATGGTAACCAAGAGATTACCTCTTTATATAACCTCAAGGAAGATAAATTTTTGAATAATGACCTTAAAGGGAAGTCACCATTAGTGCAAGATTCTCTATTAAAGGATTTGGAAGCTTTTATGCAACAATACAATAATCGGATGATCCATAACAAGTTGGTTGCGGATTAATCGATCAGATTCCTGCCAAAGTTATATTTTAAAGTAAACATTTGCTGATTATCGATTTGACCGGGGGAGAAGTGAAAAGAGGCAGTGAATATTCCTTCAATTTTATCAGATTTAAAAGGAATCCAGCCCAGATCAATCCGATCATAGCTGTCCCGATGATAAAAAGAATCGCCATTAGGAAGGTTCATTGCTTCACCTAAATAAAGAGTATTGGCAAGGAAGAACCTTTTATAACCGAGATGAATATTGGAAATAAATCCAGCAGTTTGTTGCATATCATAAACTGATCTTACACGGTCAAATCCAACTGCTCCTCCAGCATCAATTGTCAAGGAATCCAAGAATGTTTTATGGCTTAGATCAACGCCTACTCTAAGCATTATAACTGCATTGTCTTGGATATGTTCATCAATACTGTCGTTACTTGTTAAAGCATTATGATAAAGCAGTCCATCGTTGCGCACGAAGAAGTTTCCTAAGGTGTATTTGCCTGATATTCCTGCCACAAATTGTTCTCTTTTAGTTGGTCCTTGTTTACTCATCCAATCGATGAATACCGCTTGTTGAACTATTCCGTTATTGTAATTAAAATACATTCCTTCTATATTAGGCCGGTCATACATTAACGTATCTGCCAATACCATTCTGGGAATATCTTTTAATCTTTCAAATCTTGGGATGAATCCTAAAGCAAAGTCGAATTTGTCGGTTTTATAGTTGTAGTATGCAATGGGGTTTATACGGCTTTTGTTCTCGGCATGTTTTCCAAACTCTTGGTTGAAATGAATACCACCATAGATACGATGATTGTCTTCTAGTTGAAAATAGAGGTTTGGAGAAATGGTCGCTCCAAAGAAAGTTTTTGGAATGGTGTATTGAGCTCCATATTCACGGTTATCTGCATATCCAAAGAAATCTACGCCCAATCCGATTTTTTGTGCCATACTGGTACAGGTAATAAATGTTAGAAGGAGGGAAAGGAATATTTTGGATATTGACATTTTTCGTTGTTGCATACAATATTTGGAGTCATTTATAAAACCGAATGCTGTAAAAATACAAAAGGTCGCCTGATTTCAGGCGACCTTTTAAAAATTATCTATTTAAAGGAATTAAACTTCCAATAATAATCTAGCTGGATCTTCAAGTAATTGTTTAACACGTACCAAGAAGCTCACTGATTCACGTCCATCAATAATACGGTGGTCGTAAGAAAGAGCGATGTACATCATTGGACGGATCACTACTTGTCCGTTTTCTGCAACTGGTCTTTGGATGATGTTGTGCATTCCCAAAATTGCTGATTGCGGCGCATTGATAATTGGGGTTGACATCATTGAACCGAATACTCCACCATTTGTGATTGTGAAAGTTCCACCTGTCATTTCTTCGATTGTCAATTTGTTATCGCGTGCTTTACCTGCTAATTCAGCGATTGCTTTTTCAATTTCATAAAGAGACATTGAATCGGCATTTCTGATAACGGGTACTACCAGACCTTTAGGTGCAGATACTGCGATAGAAACATCGGCGAAGTCAGAATAAACGATTTCATTTTCATCGATACGAGCGTTCACAGCAGGCCATTCTTTCAATGCAGTTGTTACTGCTTTAGTGAAGAAGGACATGAAACCAAGTCCGATACCATGTTTTTCTTTAAATATATCTTTGTATTTAGCGCGAAGGTCCATGATAGGTTGCATGTTAACTTCATTGAAGGTGGTCAACATTGCGGTTTCATTTTTCACTGCAACTAGGCGTTTAGCGATTGTTTTGCGCAATGAGCTCATTTTCTCACGGCGTTCTGCACGTTCACCTTTGCTAAATGGAGCAGTTGGAGTTACCGCTGCAGCAGGTGCAGCAGGTTTAGCTTCAGATTTCGCTGGAGCAGTTTGAGCTTTTTCAGCATCTTCTTTAGTGATTCTGCCGTCTTTGCCAGTTCCTTTTATGGTAGAAGGGTCAATACCTTTTTCTCTTAAGATTTTTGCAGCGGCAGGGGATGCAGTTCCAGCAGCATAAGTTTCTGGACTTTCATCAGCTTCTTCCTTAGCAGCAGGTTTAGCTTCTTCTTTAGCAGCTGGAGCTTCCTCTTTTGCGGGAGCATCTCCAGAGCCAGCAGGAGCATCACCATCTTCAATTGTACAAACAACAGCACCAATTTCTAGTGTGTCACCTTCTTGTGCAATGATACGTAGGATACCAGCTTTTTCTGCAGGTAATTCAAACGTTGCTTTGTCAGATTCTAACTCGGCAATGTTCTCGTCCATTTCGACGTAATCACCATCTTGTTTTAGCCATTGGGCCAAGGTTACTTCGGTAATTGATTCTCCAACCGAAGGGACTTTGATTTCTAAGCTCATATTTACTTCTTTTAAACCTCCATTAAATATACATAATATTACAACGGGCGGTTAAACAAATTGTTTATTCAAATGATTTATTAATTATTGCTTCTTGTTGTGCTGCATGTTTTTTCATGTAGCCTGTTGCAGGACTTCCACTTTCAGAACGTGAAATGTGTTCTGTGAACTCTAGATCAGTTCTGTTGAAGATACGGCAGTAATACGGCCATGCACCCATGTTTTCGTTTTCTTCCTGTACCCAAATGAATTCAATAGCTTTCTTGTATCTAGCACGGATTGCTTTCAATTGATCTACTGGAGCTGGATATAATTGTTCGATCCTTACGATTGCAACATCTGTACGCTTGTCAGCTTGTTGTTTTTCCAACAAGTCGTAATAAATCTTTCCAGAACAGAAAAGCACGCGTTTTACAGTTGTTGGTTTTGCATAAGTATCATCAATAACTTCATGGAAGTTTTCTTTTGTGAAGTTATCAAGTTTAGATACCACTTTAGGATGACGAAGTAAACTCTTAGGAGTAAATACGATCAATGGTTTACGGAAATCTCTCACTAATTGACGGCGCAACAAGTGGAAATAGTTTGCTGGCGTTGTACAGTTTGCAATAATCATATTGTCGTTAGCACATAGTTCCAAGAAACGCTCGATACGTCCTGAAGAGTGTTCCGGTCCTTGACCTTCCATACCGTGAGGTAACATCATGACAAGACCGTTAGATCTTTTCCATTTAGTTTCTGCACTAGAAAGGTATTGGTCTACGATGATTTGAGCACCATTGTAGAAGTCACCAAATTGTGCTTCCCATACTGTTAGGGCTTGCGGATTTGCCAATGCATATCCGTATTCAAATCCTAATACTGCATACTCTGATAACAGGGAATTATAGATATTGAATCTTTCACCACCATTAACATTCGCCAATGGGATATACTTTTCTTCAGAATCTTCCAAAGTAAGGACAGCATGACGGTGTGAGAAAGTACCGCGTTGCACGTCTTGGCCTGAGATACGAACTCTTTTTCCTTCATCCAATAAAGTAGCATATGCCATTAATTCACCCATTGCCCAGTCGTAGTTGTCATTTTTAACCATGGCAGCACGATCTTCGAACAATTTAGAAATCTTACGGAAGAATTTTTTGTCCTTTGGAAGTGTTGTGATCTCGTTTGCTAATTTTAAGAATTCTTTAGCAGGAACTTTTGTGTCTACTTCTTCATAGATATCGGCTTTTTTTGCTGCGTGCAAACCTTTCCACGCCCCACCGAACATAGGGATTTCATCATCTAATTTGTCGGTTTTTTTGGCGATATCAAGTTGTTCTTGTAGGTAGTCCTTAAATTCTTTTTCTACGTTTTTAGCGTATTCTTGATCAATTGATTTTTCATCCACTAATTTCTTAGCATATACATCTTTTGGATTAGGGTGTTTTTCAATTGCTTTGTACAACAATGGTTGAGTGAACTTAGGTTCGTCAGCCTCATTGTGACCATAACGACGGTAACATAATAAATCAATGTATACGTCGGTTTTATATTTTTGGCGATATTCAACGGCTAAATTGATGGCATAAACCACAGCTTCTGCATCGTCACCATTAACATGGAATACAGGGGATGAAGAAATCTTAGCTACATCAGTACAATATGTTCCTGAGCGAGCATCTTTGTAGTTTGTTGTAAACCCTACTTGGTTGTTAATAACGATATGGATTGTACCACCAGTACGGTATCCTTCAAGTTTAGACATCTGAGTTACCTCGTATACAATACCTTGTCCTGCGATAGCAGCATCACCATGGATCAGGATAGGAGCGATCTTGGAAGAGTCGCCATTGTATTTCATGTCGATTTTAGAACGTGTTATACCTTCTACGATTGGGTCAACAGTTTCCAGATGTGAAGGGTTTGGTGCTAATGACAGGTGAATTGATTTTCCGTCTTCGGTAGTTACGTCAGAAGAATAACCTAAGTGATATTTAACATCACCTCCAAATTGTAATTCAGGATCTTCTTCAGCATACATTTTACCTTCAAATTCTGAGAATATTGTTTTATAAGGTTTTCCCATGATGTTTGCCAATACGTTCAAACGACCACGGTGAGCCATTCCAATCATGAATTCTTGAATTCCTAGGCTAGCACCTTTTTCGATGACAGAATCCAATGCAGGGATTAAACTTTCAGCACCTTCAAGTGAGAAGCGTTTTTGTCCCAAGAACTTCGTTCCTAGGAAACTCTCGAAAATAACAGCTCTGTTTAATTTTCTGAAAATTCTTTTTTTCTGATCAACATCATAGTGAGGTTGATTTCTGTCCGCTTCCATATGGTCTTGCAACCATTTGATTTTTTCTGGGTTACGGATATATTTAAATTCAGCACCGATTGAGCTACAATAGGTATCTTCGATTAGCTGACGGATGTCTCTTAATTTCGCAGGTCCTAATCCTACTTCTACCCCAGCATTGAATACGGTATCCATATCAGCTTCTGATAAGCCGAATGTTTCCAATTCTTTTCCAGGGTAATATTTACGACGTTCACGAACAGGGTTCGTTTGAGTGAAAAGGTGTCCACGGTCTCTATAACCATGGATCATGTTTAGTACGTTGATTTCTTTTAGTGCGTGGTCTGAAACACCTTCTACAGATTCAACAGAACCACCTTCAGATGTTTGACCAAAGTCAAATCCTTCAAAAAACTTTTGCCAACCAAAGTCTACGGAATTTGGGTCAGCTTTGTAAGATTGATATAAACCGTCGATGTAACTCGAATCGGCATTACTCAAAAATGTCAATTTGTCCATGTGGATTGGGGTGATAAAATTTTGCCAAATTTATAAATAATAAACATACTTTACTGCATTTAATCGATATAAAATACAATGTTTTAGCATGTTTTTTCATCTATTTCGGTATGATAAAAAAATAATAGTCGATTTTTGATAAGCTTTGAAATTAATAAAGCTTTTTTCCTTAAAAGGATAACGTTAGAATATTTGTCTTCCTTATTTTGAAACATAGAATCTTTTTGCGAGTTCTTGCCAATCTGAGCAGCTGTTTTCCTTCTCACTTGTTCCTACAGCAGCCATATGTGACCAAAATCCATAAGTTGTTGCTGGCGCAAAATCCAAAAGATGTTCTTCAAAGAAGCTAGCTCCAGCAAGCCAATTGGATCCTATATCTTGGGTAAAATATTTTGAGATTAGTCTTCTTTCAGCATAGGTGATGTTTCCTGTTGAAATCAATGTTTGTATGCTATCGTCGACGGCTTCTTGTCCCGTATTTGCAGCAGACCATTTCGCTACTAAATCTTGGTCAATAGACTCTGGGTTTTGCGCTGCTGGATTATTTCCGTTAATCTTAAAAAATACGTTTGGATATTTTTTGAGCATAAAACGAAAATAATCTCTCCATAAGAGCATAGTCATAAGTCTATCATATCTTTTTTTGTTTTGACTCAATCCGGAAGATTGCATTCTATGGTAAACAAATATTGGTGATAATGATCCTACAGCTATATATGGAGATATAAGCGAGAAATTTTCATTTCCAGCATAATTTGGGTCCAAGACAGTGTTTAATTTTTCAATAGCAATATCTTCCCCACCTTCCATGTCTTTTTTTGGCATTTGGCTGATTTCGTCTTCTGAGAATCCTAAATCTTGAAGAGACGGTATCGATGTTTGTTCTAAATGTTGAGGGCTTTGGATAGAGGTTGGTGCATCCAATGGATTACGTACAGAGCTTTCCCTTTCAATTTTCTTTCTGAAAATATTGAATTTGTCTGGAATGTCCTTGATAGGGAAGGGCAGATCCTCTTTATGAAATAGGGTGTGTCCTATAAAATGCCTTAGATTTATTTTATTCTCCCACAGCGCTGATTCTACCAATTCAGATATTTGCGTTTCACGAGAAGCGACCTCACGGTGATGATAAACTTCCATTACTTCGTATTTAGCACATAGCTTTGGAAGGATTTCTTCGGGTTTACCTACAAAAGTCATAAGGTCACTATCCATGGATTGCAGTTTCTCTTTAAGGTGAGAAACGGATTCCAATTGGAATTGCGCCCTTTTTAGTCCAGTCTTATAATTATGGAATTTGTTTTTGCTGTAATAACGCGGGTCGAAGAAGTAGACGGGAATAATCAAGTCAGATTTATTAATAGCTTCCGACAAAACTTCATTGTCATGGAGCCTTAAATCATTTCTAAACCAAACAAGAACTACTTTTTTGCTCATACTAATATCCCGAAATGCGTTAGTTAACAAATATACTTTATTCTATACGACTAGGGGCAAGATTTGGATGAATTTTTACATGTGAAAGACAATGTTGAAAATTGTTTATTTTTTATTTGTTTTGTAAAATTTTAAGAAAGTTTAAACAAACATTGTTTTTATAATGTTAGGTTTTAAATAATGAATTAATCACAAAAAGTGTAGGAGAGATGGAAGTGTTATTATCTGGCTTGAATTCCTATTTAGGGAAGCGAGCAATGAGTAACTTGAGTAAGGAAGACTTTAATGTGCATGGAATTGTCAGAGACTTGGACCTGTTCAAGTCTCGGTTATTTGAGAAGATTACAGCAACTTTGGACAAAGTTGATTTATTGCGGAAAGGGAAGGAGTTTGATTCTTTTAAAATAGATTCTGGAATTGGATTGGCAATTTATATAACACATGTCCCAACATTGGGCGAGTATGTTAACCTTAATTTAGAGCTTATTACCTTACGAAACTTTATTGAGCTAACGAAGCTTAATGGGGGGCGTCGGATTGTCTATATTGCACGGCTTATGGACAAGCCTTATATCACAGAAGTTGAAGCTTTGCTCAAAGCTTCCGATATTACGTATACGATTGTTCTAAAAAATCTAGCAATCGGAAAGGGAAGTGTCTTGGATAAATATATGCATCAATTGATCAACGGCAAGTATCTGCCATATGATAAATTTTTTGCAAACGTAAAATTCAACCCCATATCTTCCTTGGACCTTTTGCGTTGGATTTATAATGTTGATTGGGATAAAAATTTCATCAATGAGACTATTGAAATCGGTGGTTCAAGTACGGTAACCGTACAGGAAATGTATCGTTTGTACAAAAAAACGCTTTATCCTAACGCTGATGTTAAGAGTATTCTATTGCCTCATTTTATTATGAGCATGGTTTTCCAACAAGCATACCACATCCATAAAGAAGATGTCATAGAATTCAGGAGACTCATGGAGCGGGAATATCCAATTGATAATACTTCCTGGAAAAATACGATGTTGTTTTCCTTTACTCCACTTGCCGAGGTCATTAAGCTAGATCAATAAATCAATAACCTTCTTTGATTGGTCCTATTAGTTTATATTTGTAGCTCTACATGCTATTGCTATGGGATATAAAAGTTTACAGGAATGTGTTGTTGACCTGGAGAGGAATGGTCATTTGATTCGGATAAAAGAAGAGGTAGATCCATATTTGGAAATGGCTTCTATCCATATGCGGGTTTATGATGCTCAAGGTCCTGCTCTTTATTTTGAAAATGTGAAAGGGTCAAAGTTTCCGGCGGTTTCAAATTTGTTTGGAACGCTCGACCGATCAAAGTTCATGTTTCGTGATACGTTGGACCATGTAAAAAATCTCGTTGATGTCAAGATGAATCCGATGTCTGTATTGAAGAAGCCGTTGCAATATGCAGGTTCTTCAATGGTGGCATTAGGTGCCTTGCCTTGGAAAAAGAAGTCTTCAGCGCCAATTTTATATGGGCAGACGAAAATTTCTGAACTTCCTCAAATCGTTAACTGGCCAATGGATGGTGGTGCATTTGTCACGATGCCTCAAGTCTATACTGAAGACATCAGCAAACCGGGAATTATGAATGCAAACTTAGGTATGTATCGTATTCAGCTTGGAGGGAATGATTATATACAGGATCAAGAAGTTGGTTTGCATTATCAATTGCACCGAGGTATTGGTATCCACCAGACCAAAGCCAATGAGCTAGGGAAACCTTTAAAGGTAAGTATATTTGTTGGTGGTCCGCCTTCCCACCCGCTTTCAGCGGTTATGCCATTACCTGAAGGACTTTCTGAAATGTTGTTTGCAGGGGCATTGGGAAATCGCAGGTTTCGGTATTTTTATGACGACGAGGGTTTTTGCATATCAGCGGATGCTGATTTTGTGATAACAGGTACGGTCTATCCTAATGAAAACAAACCTGAAGGTCCATTTGGGGACCATATTGGGTACTACTCGCTAGTACATCCATTCCCATTGATGAAAGTTCACAAAGTTTATCACCGTAAGAATCCTATTTGGTCATTTACTGTAGTAGGTAGGCCACCACAGGAGGATACAAGTTTTGGAGCTTTAATTCACGAAATTACGGGAAACGCTATTCCACAGCAAATCGGAGGGTTACACGCCGTAAATGCAGTTGACCCCGCAGGAGTACATCCTTTGTTGTTTGCTATCGGTAGCGAAAGATATACCCCTTATCAAAAGGTAGAACGCCCTCAAGAGGTGTTAACAATTGCCAATCAGATATTGGGAACAAACCAATTGAGCTTAGCTAAATACTTGTTTATATCTGCTTTTGAGGACAATCCAAAATTAGATATTCATAATATTCGCGATTTCTTTACGCATATATTTGAAAGAATTGATTTGAGCAGGGATTTACATTTCTTGACCAATACCACCATAGATACCTTAGATTATACGGGTGATGGTCTAAATGCCGGCTCAAAAGTGACATTTGCGGCTGTAGGCGACAAAAAGAGGGATTTAATCAAAGAATTACCAGCTAATCTAGACGTGCCTCGGCCATTTAACAATATAAAACTGGCATTGCCGGGGATCGTAGTTGTAGATGGGCAATCCTTTACGAGTTATGAAGAAGAGTCAAAAATATTGGGCGACTGGTGCGAAGCAGCAAAAGGTTGTGATTGGAACGGAATACAACTTATTGTATTGGCAGATGATGCAGGGTTTACTGCAGAAAATGAGAATAATTTTGTGTGGGTAACTTTTACAAGATCAAATCCAGCATACGATATTTATGGAATTGACAGTTTTACCTCACATAAACATTGGGGATGCCATTGTCCAGTTATCATCGATGCAAGGAGAAAGCCACATCACGCACCTGACTTAATAAAAGATCCAGCAGTGGAAAGAAGGGTCGATGAACTTGGAGCTAAAGGAGGTTCCTTACATGGAATAATTTAAGAGAATGACAAATAAAGTTATGAACAGTCTATTAATTTAATAGGCTGTTTTTTTTGTTTAGCTTCCAGAGCATTAATCGTGTATATTTTCAATAAAAAAGTTATTTATATACGAATTAATCAAAGAAACTTATTAAATTTTATTAAATATTCAATAAAAATTAAAAAACATTATGAATTTAATTTTTATTTACTTTACTTTGTTTCATTAATTCATTGAAACATTAATATCATTTAAAAAATAACAATTGTATGTGCGGAATTGTCGGAGCATTTGAATTGAAACAACCCTTAGCATCCTTAAGGCCCCAGGTCTTGGAAATGTCTAAAAGGATTCGTCATCGCGGACCAGATTGGTCAGGGATTTACAGCTCAGAAAAGGCTTTGTTAGCTCATGAGCGTTTAGCTATCGTGGATCCAAAATCAGGAAGTCAACCATTGTACAGTCCAGATGGGCAGGTTGTTCTTGCTGTAAATGGCGAGATCTACAATCACCAAGAGTTGCGAAATTCATTGCCGAATTATCAATTTTCGACACAATCTGATTCAGAGGTTGTATTAGCATTATATCTTGAAAAGGGTCCGACTTTCGTTGAAGATTTGAATGGGATCTTTGGATTTGCTTTATATGATGCTCGAGAGGATTCATTTTTTATTGCGAGGGATCATATGGGAATTATCCCATTGTATTATGGCAAGGATGAATTTGGTCAATTCTTTGTGGCCTCAGAATTAAAATCATTAGAAGGTTTCTGTACAGAGATTGAGCAATTTCCTCCAGGACATTATTTATACAGCAAAGAGAGTTTAGAGCCTCAGCGTTGGTATAAAAGAGAATGGGAAAGTTATGATGCTGTCAAGGACAATGAAACTGATATCGCAAAACTTCGCAAAGGACTTGAAGATGCGGTACATCACCAGTTGATGTCTGATGTTCCTTATGGGGTATTGCTTTCAGGGGGACTTGACTCTTCAGTTATTGCTGCGATTACCAAGAAGTTTGCTTCAAAACGTATTGAGTCTAATGATCAAGAAGATGCTTGGTATCCACAATTGCATTCTTTTGCAGTGGGATTGGTTGGTTCTCCAGATTTGGTTGCTGCTCAAAAGGCTGCTGATCATATCGGTACAATACACCACGAAGTAAACTTTACCATCCAAGAAGGACTTGATGCGATCAGAGATGTAATCTATCATCTTGAAACTTATGATGTAACTACTATTCGTGCCTCAACGCCGATGTATTTATTGGCAAGAGTAATCAAATCCATGGGCATAAAAATGGTTTTATCAGGCGAGGGTTCAGATGAGTTATTTGGAGGTTATCTTTATTTCCATAAGGCTCCAAACGCGAAAGAATTTCATGAAGAAACAGTTAGGAAGCTTAAAAAGTTATATCTATATGATTGTTTGAGAGCGAATAAATCATTGGCAGCATGGGGTGTTGAGGGTAGAGTTCCATTCTTGGACAAAGAATTCATGGATATTGCTATGACCATCAATCCTGAGGATAAAATGATCAGGGACGGGAGAATGGAGAAATGGGTTGTTCGGAAAGCCTTTGAGGATTATCTTCCGGAATCCATTGCTTGGAGACAAAAGGAGCAATTTTCTGACGGCGTTGGTTATTCATGGATCGATACACTAAAGGCGCAAGCTGAGCAAAAAGTATCAGATACTGAGTTTGAAACTGCTGCTTCACGTTTTCCTATCAACACACCAAAAAACAAAGAAGAATATTTATATAGAAGTATTTTTGAGTCGCATTTTCCATCGGAAGCCGCGGCTAAAACCGTGCCTTCAGTTAAATCTGTGGCATGTAGTACTCCTGAGGCATTGGCATGGGATGCCTCTTTTCAAAACCTGAATGATCCATCGGGTCGTGCAGTAGCAAATGTCCATAACGAAAGTTATGACAAAAAACCCCAAACAATAGGGGCTTAAAACAGCGTTTTAATCATATCATATCAACTTGTATTAATTGTAGGCTGTAAGAAATTACAGCCTATTTTTTTTGCTTTCAATAATTGCTCCCAACGTAATTCCATATTGAGCTAGGATATAGGTGGACATAATCATCAATCCAGAATTGGCGACATAGGCTACGAACTTGTCAACCGCCAATATGGAGTCGGAGACAATAAATAATAAGGCAGCAATAAATGTTATGATAAAGCTCCATAAACTCACAGTATGTTTCCTTGTAAATGCAAATATTGCCATTAAGGCAATGGTTATAATGTATAGGATTACAGGGATTTTCAATGGTCCCAGACTAGGCTCCAAGACAGAAAATAAATAATATGAATAAGTTGCAAGAACTCCTACCACCAAAATATAACCTTTATGTTTAACCAATAGTCTAGGGCTTGTTTGTTTCATGAAAGCAATAACATAGAGAATATGACCAATGAGAAAGGAGGCCAAGCCAAATACGAATTTATCCTGAAACATCAGGAAGGTATCTCCCAAACAACCGAAAAATAATCCTACTGCAATAATTTTATCAATATTCTTCTTTAACCCTGTCCCTTTATATAAAAGGAAGATCAACGCTAGGCAGATCAATGGTTTAGTAAAGAATCTGAGGTTTGGAAAGTTTGCAAAAACGGCATATAGATGAAGCAGTGCAAGGGCAAAAAATGCGATATGTAGTTTGTACTGCTTCATTTATGGTCTTTAATTTTCGATATTTCTGGCTTGTTTAGCTTTGTTCTTTTTCACCAACACGTAACTGATATACAGAATGAGTAACCATGCTGGTATCAATTCTACGGATATTTTGAGTCCTGTAAACCACATCATCATCAGTACACCAAACAAAAACAACAGACTAAAGTAATTGCTCAGAGGATATAGAATAGTTGGAAATTTTGTCTTGATTCCTTGTGCATCTTTTTTCTTTCTGAAAAACATGTGTGTCAATGTGATCATGATCCAGTTTATGATGAGAGCAGAAACGACCAGTGACATCAAGATTCCCAAAGCTTCTTTTGGAATTACCTTATTTATCACGACTGTGACTGCCACAATTGCTGCAGACACTAAAATAGCGTTTATAGGAGAGTGGTTTTTGTTCAGTTTTTTAAGGAATTTTGGGGCATTTCCTTGTTCTGCCAATCCATATAACATCCTTGAATTACTATATACACAACTGTTATACACTGATAGAGCTGCGGTAAGTACAATTACATTTAAGGCATTTGCTATGATTGTTGTGAAATAGAATGTTTTTCCAAAGAGCTCAAACTGGAATCCTTTGAGGGTTGCAAATACTTCCACAAATGGACTTGTTTCCGCAGTAATTGTTCTCCAAGGCATTAATGAAAATAGGATAAATAGGGCGCCAACATAAAAAACCAAGATTCTCCACAGTACTTGGTTTGTTGCTTTTGGGATATTCTTTTCTGGGTTCTCGGCTTCTGCGGCCGTTATTCCGACCAATTCCAGACCTCCAAATGAGAACATGATTATGACGAGTGCGGCGAGTAATCCTGAGTATCCGATATCTGCATTTCCACTGAGCCAACCATGTGGGAAGAATCCACCGTCATTATATAGGTTTTCGACTGTTGCCCGCTCACCTCCATTTCCAGACAGTAGGAGATATGTTCCGAATATGATCATCGCAATGATTGCGACGACCTTGATAATTGAGAACCAGAATTCTGTTTCTCCATACACTTTTACAGATGCTAGGTTAATAACATTGATTACCATAAAGAAAAACAATGAGGACGCCCATAAAGGTATTTCAGGCCACCAAAATTGGACATATTTTCCTATTGCGGTTAATTCTGCCATACTCACCAATATGTACAGCAACCAATAATTCCATCCTGATGCATAGCCTGCGAAGGGTCCCCAATAATTATTGGCGAAAGAGCTGAAGCTTCCGGAAATGGGCTCTTCGACGACCATTTCACCCAATTGTCGCATTATAAAGAAAGCGACCAAGCCAGCGATTGCATATCCTAATATAACAGATGGACCTGCTAAGATAGCTGCTTGTCCGACTCCTAAAAACAGACCTGTACCGATGGCTCCGCCTAATGCAATCAACTGTATATGTCTATTGCTAAGGCCTCTTTTAAGTTCTTTTTCGTTGTTTTCTTGCACTCTGAAGAAGGTTAATTCCTGATTATTGTTTCAAATTTCTGTTTTTCATTGACGTTACGCCGATAAAAGCCACAAGATAATTTTTTCATTTTAATTTTTGGGAATTTTATGAAATAAAGGCGTTGAAACTGGCAGGTGGTGGACACCTGCCAGGGCGAGTGACTGTCAGATGGGTACACCAGCTTGGTCGTTTAACTGGTAAGTGAGGACACCTGCCAGGGTGTGGGATTGTCAGATGGGTACACCGGCTTGGTCCGTTTAACTGGCAGGTGGGGACACCTGCCAGGGCGAGTGACTGTCAGGTGAGGACACCGACGTGGTCGTTTAACTGGCAGGTGGGGACACCTGCCAGGGCGAGTGATTGTCAGATGGGGTCACCGGCTTGTTCGTTGAAACTGACGGGTGAGAGGACCTGCCAGGGCGTGTACTTGGCAATTAGGATTCGGGCATGGCGTTGAAACTGTCAGGGAAGGACATCGGTCAGGCTGTTGATTCTGCTAGGTCTGAAGGTAGGTCCTACGAAAGGCTTCGAAGTTTAGATAAGTAATGGGTTTTGCTCAAAATAAAAATGTTCAGGGCTTGCCCTGAACATTTTGTCTTATGTCTTATGTCTTATGTCTTATGTCTACTGTCTAAAGTTTATCTATTTTCTCCACATCACATTTACATCCTTTTCCACAACCTGGCGTTTCTGATTTTTTGGAAAAGAAAGGTTTGAATATAACATACAATGCTATAATGAAAAGGGCGAAGATAATAATGTATTGAATAATTAGACTCATTACTTTAAGATTTGATATGCAATTAATGCTGCAACATATGCCAATCCTGTCATGAACAAGGTTTGTATTAAAGTCCATTTCCATGAACCTGTTTCCTTGCGCACTACACCGATGGTCGCCATACATTGCATTGCAAATGCGTAAAACAATAATAACGATATTCCTGAAGCAAAATTATAGGCAGGTTTACCTGTATTTGCATTAATTTCTGAACGCATACGAGTCAACAAAGATGATTTCTGACCTTCATCTTCAATATCGACATCAGGCCCCATGCTATAAACTACAGCCATGGTACCAACAAAAACTTCACGAGCAGCGAAAGATGAAATCAACCCAATTCCCATTTTCCAGTCATAACCTAATGGACGTACCAGTGGTTCTATTCCCATTCCAATATATCCTAAGAATGAATGCTCTAATTTGTAAGATCCGATTTCCATTTCCAACTCATCACCACTAAGGTTAGGGTTTGCTTGTTGTACGATTTCTTCGGCATCATAGAACTTCCTGTTAGGTCCAAAGTTTCCAAATACCCATAACACGATTGATATCATCAAGATAATCTTACCTGCTTCCCAAAGGAAACCTGATGCTTTGTCCCAAACATTGGTCATGACATTTTTCCAATCAGGCATTTTGTAGGTTGGGAGCTCAAAAATCAAAAACGATGATCTGATGCTTTTAATCACCTTGTTCAATATCCATGCTGAGGCCAATGCGCCTACTATCCCCAAGATATACATGATAAACAGGGTAATACCTTGCAGATTGAATCCTAAGAAGCTGTCATTTGGAATGATCAGTCCAATTATAACTATATATATTGGCAGTCTTGCGGAACATGTCATAAATGGTGTCACCAACATGGTCAAAAGACGTTCTTTGGGATTTTCAATATTTCTAGCTGCCATTACCGCTGGAATGGCACATGCCGCACCGGACATCAATGGTATTACAGATTTACCATTTAGTCCAAAAGGTCTCAACCATCTGTCCATTAGGAATACAACACGGCTCATATATCCTGATTCCTCCATTAAGGACAGGAATAAAAATAGAATTACAATCTGAGGGACGAATATTACAATCCCGCCAATCCCGGCTACAATACCATCAATAAACAGGGATGATAATGGGCCTTCTGGCAACACAGTAGCTAAATATTCAGTTAATTCTCCGAAAGTGCCGTCGATCCAATCCATCAAGGGACCTGACCAACTGAAGATGGCTTGGAAAATCAAGAACAATAAGCCAAAGAAAATAACATATCCCAAGACTGGATGCAGCAAGATTTTGTCAATCTTGGATGTTGTGTCGAGGGTTTTATTTTCAGATTTATTTAATATCCCCTCAAGGTCCGCTGAAATTTTATCGTGCCTTATGAGGGATTCTGTTTTTTGCATTTCATGCGTATCCAACTGATATTTGTCACGGATTGCTTTTAATGCATTTTGTTTATCAGCGGGGATATAGGAAACATTTTCCTGAGCTAAGTATTGCCAAGTAAGGTATTCAGTAGCTAAAGGAAATAATTTTTTAGCTTCATCCAATGCCGCAGTATATTTCTCTGGAATTTGGAAATTACCGATATAAATCGCTGGTTTTTCGTCCAATGAAGAGATAAGTTTATCCAAACCTTTTCCTGTTCGGGCATTAGTTTGATAAACTTTTGTTTTCAGATAAGCTTCTAATCTTGGGAAGTCGATATGTACGCCTTTGCTATCTGCTTCATCGATCATATTGACCACAAATATTGCTGGTAAACCCAGTTCTCTCGCCTGTTGATATAGGATTATCCCTCTTTTAATGGTAGAAGGTTCAGCAACCACGACTGTTAAGTCTGGCGTCAACTTGTTTTCCTTTTCACTTAATACCTTAAATACTATTTCTTCATCGAGGGAATTTGGAAATAAGGTATAAGTTCCTGGGAGATCAATAATATGATAGGTTTTGTTATTTGCTTTCAGAGAACCTTCTCTTTTTTCGACTGTAATACCGGGGTAGTTACCTACTTTTTGGTTTAATTTAGTAAGTCTATTGAATAGAGAGGTTTTACCTACATTGGGGTTACCAAGCAGGACAATATTAGGGTTTTCCATTATATAATTACTGCTGTGATAAGTTTTGCTTCAGATTTTCTGATTGCGATTAGTGCGTTGTTTTCCACTACATTAACGCAAATTGGGCCGTTTAATGGGGCTTTGTGCTTAACTTCAATGACGGAGCCTGGGTAGAAGCCCAATTGATAGAATTTTGCGGGGATTTCATTTGACTGGATAGCATTAATCTTAGCGATGTCTCCGATTTTTAATTTATCGAGGCTAATATTATTCGGCATTCGACGACAATTTTTTATGAGTTTTTAAAAAAAATCAATATTAGCAAAGATAAATAATTAAAATCTTTTAAATTGCGCATTAAGTCACACTAATGTATTATTAAATATGCCGAAGATCGAAGAATTGGTTAAAGTGAGGCAATTCGCTAGTCCTTGGCATCGCGCAACGATCAATATTATTTATACAAACAACTGGTTGAACGTGATGCTGGAGAAGAGGGCGGGTGCCAAACAAATCACCCTGCAGCAGTTCAATGTGTTGCGTGTTTTACGTGGGCAGTATCCGGATCCTGTTACAAACAATTTGTTAAAGGAGAGGTTACTCACCAAAACCCCTGATATCAGTAGGTTGGTGGATCGTATCGTAAGCAAAGGCCTTGTGTCTAGGGAAAAGAACAGCATAGACAAGCGCGCTGTTGATCTGTTAATCACAGACAAAGGATTAGAATTGCTTCAAGAAATCGAGAATGACATGATGCTGGACGATGTCCTGCCAGAGAACATTTCTGTAGATGATTGCTTGAAGCTAAGTGAACTATTGGATAAGTTCAGGGGTGTTATGGATGACCTGGATTATTAATGTTCATGATCATGATGGTCATGATCATGGTGTTCGTGGTCGTGGGTTTCTTCAGTTTGTTCTGAAGGTCCATGATGATGGTGCGAATGATCATGACCTTCAAATAGAAAGTTTGCCATTGATACCAGTACTCCCAATAGTACGGCCAACATTTTCTTTTTGTTGAAAGTATGGTGATCTGCCGAGCCAGACTCGAATAATATCGTTGTAGAAATATGTAAGAAGATACCGATTACCACTGCCATTATTTTATCAAAATATTGTGCTACATTTCCGATTTCTCCTGCGCTGATTCCCTTACTTGTCAAGAAGCCAAGTGGAGTCATAGCCGCAAAAACAGCAATAAATAACACGATAGTTTGTTTTTTCAGTCTTGTACCTATCAACAAACTCCCCAATGCAAAGGCAGCAGGAATATGGTGGATTGCAATTCCAAACACCAATTCATTTCGATGTCCGGATGCTAAAGGGAATCCTTCTAAAAATGCATGCAAACATAAGCTGATTAAAATTGCAATAGGGAATGCTTGATGATGATGTCCATCTTTGTTATGATGAATATGGCCATGTTCAATTCCTTGTGAGAAGTGTTCTAAAATCAATTGGAACAAAAATCCGCCGAGAATGTATAAACCAATGATTTCACCTGGAGTTTGGTTACTGTGGTATACTTCAGGTATAAGATGCAATACAGTGATTGCAAACAAATATGCACCACTGAATGACAATACTAATTTTAACAATTGAGTGTTGTCACGTTTTACAAAAAACACTGCTATACCACTCAGTAATGCAGATAAAAATAAAATCGATACGATCAAGAAACTACTCATGCAGGTGATGTTGTTGGTTGGTTTTGGGGTTCGAAAAATTTAGGATAAAACCTTTTAAATAAATAGCCAGTTCCCAATCCGATTAGAGTTCCCAGTATTGCGCCGCAGAGAATGTCGAGCGGATAATGGACCCCTACATAGATTTGAGAAAAGGATATGGAAGCCGCCCATAGAATACATAGCCATAAGGTATGTTTCCATTTGCGACGGAACAATACAATCCAGAAAAATGCCATCGCGAAATGGTTTGTAGCATGGGAAGAAGTAAAGCTGAACCCAGATCCACAGCGAGCGCGCAAATTAACTTCGTTTTTGAACACGACATCATTGCATGGTCTAACACGCTTTACTGATTTTTTGATCAAGTGTGAAGACATGGAGTCTGAAATTCCAAAAGTCGCCAAGGTGCAGGCTACAATAAGAACCCCAGTTTTGCCATAGTGCTTGATAAAGAAAATGATCAAAAATAAGTAAAGAGGTGACCATGTGTAAGGGTTACGTAAAATAGGGAGTAACCAATCAAAAACTATATTGCTGAGTCCTTGATTGATTAATAGAAATAAATCTTGATCGAATTGAATTATTTTATCTAACATATTTTTGCAATAGAACAGTCTAATTTTTTTAATTAAACCAAATCTATAAAAATAAGATGTAATACCTTACTTAGAATCGTAAACGAAACAAAGTTGCAACAAAGATATACATAAGAAGGAAAAAAAGAATAAAAATCCTTAATAATTATTTAAATCCTTTATTTTTACCGGCGTTAAAAACATTGAACTTATGGCATTAATAAAATCTATTTCAGGAATTCGGGGTACCATAGGCGGTAAACCAGGTGATAATCTAACACCTGTTGACATTGTTAAATTTACTGCTGCTTACGGAAAAATCATTACAGAAAATGCGGAAAATAAAACTATTGTCGTAGGTAGAGATGCCCGTATCTCTGGAGAGATGGTTTCAAACTTAGTTATCGGTACACTTCAGAGCATTGGGGTAAATGTTATCGATTTAGGATTGTCGACTACACCTACTGTTGAGATCGCGGTTCCAAAATTAAATGCTGCGGGAGGGATTATTTTAACTGCATCCCACAACCCTGGACAATGGAATGCTCTAAAGTTACTGAACAGTAAAGGAGAGTTCATTGATGATGCTAAAGGCAAGGAAGTCCTTGAATTAGGTGAGCGTTTGAATTTTGATTTTTCGGAGGTTGATCAATTAGGGACTGTAACCAAAGATGATTCATTTCTTCAGAAACATATCGAGGATGTTTTGGCATTGGAATTTGTCGATGTTGAGGCTATTAAAAACGCAAACTTTAAAGTTGCAGTTGATGCAGTAAATAGTACTGGTGGTACTTTTATTCCAGAATTATTAAAAGCACTGGGTGTTGAAACAATTTATAAAATACATTGTGAGCCTAATGGTCATTTTCCTCATAATCCTGAACCTTTAAAAGAACATTTAACAGATTTATCAAAGGTCGTGTTAGATAATGGTGCCGATCTGGGTATTGCTGTTGATCCGGATGTGGATCGCTTAGTTTTTATGATGGAAGACGGCGAGTTGTTTGGAGAGGAATATACTTTAGTAGCTGTTTCTGATTTTATCTTAGGTCAGAAAAAGGGCAATACGGTTTCCAATCTTAGTTCGACCCGAGCATTGAGAGATGTTACGGAGAAACATGGTGGTGAATATTTCGCAGCTGCAGTAGGAGAGGTCAATGTCGTTACTAAGATGAAAGAAGTAGATGCAGTAATTGGTGGCGAAGGTAATGGTGGCGTTATTTATCCAGCCTCACATTATGGTCGTGATTCTTTAGTTGGTGTTGCTTTATTTCTAACACATTTAGCTAAACTTGGAAAAAAAGTAACTGAATACCGTGCTGAACTTCCTCAATATTTTATGTCGAAAAATAAGATCACCCTTACTCCTGAATTGGACATCGATAATCTATTGGCAAAGATGCAGGAAAAATATGCTCATGAAAACCATTCGACCATTGATGGTTTGAAAATAGATTTTCCGAATGAATGGGTTCACCTTAGGAAATCAAATACGGAGCCTATTATCCGAATCTACTCTGAAGGTCCTACTCCAGAAGCAGCAGAATCCATTGCTCAAAAAATCATGAATGAAATCCAAGAAATAGTGGGTTAACAACCACTAATAATAAAATAAATCCCTCAGAGAAATAATTTTCTGAGGGATTTATTATTTACAAAATTTGTTGTTACAATCAAAGCCAAAATAGATGTTATAACTCTCTATTTTAAGGAATATTTTTATTTTTGAAGCTATTCAGCTACAACGTATTATAGTATTTAATAAATTTGGCGAATAATTTAAAAATATTTCGCCATGAAGACCCATTTCTGCCTGCAAAGGTTATTAATTATCTTTTTTGTATTGTGTCTTTCATCGTGTGAGAAAGACCCTGATTACACTAATGTAATCGTTGATAAAGGATTGCAAGAAATCCAATTCAACACTGGATTTAAAGACCAAGAGATTCAATTGGAATCTGAGTCCTGGAAAGTAGAGTATGTAAGGACGATCAACCCTTCTCAGGTATTGTTGGATGTTAGGCAGCAACTCATGGCCTTAGGGAATGTAGGCAGAGTTGATTGTTCTAAAGGATTTATTTCTCTGGAGAAAAAAGCTGCTGATCCTACAAAGCTTTATGTTTCCATGACAGAGAATTTTTCTGAAGAACCACGTCGAATTTTAATCGGTATCAAAGACGAGAATACAGTAAGGCAAATCGAAATCACTCAAAGCACTGCTGCCAATTATGAAGTAACTGAGAAGATAGTGGAAGAAACTCCGAATAGTCTACAAGTAAATACTATTCGTTTAGCTGCTAAAACTATTACCAACAATACGAGCAATCCCATTGCTTTAAATACTCCTATTCAAGAGTATTTTGTAAATGTCAATAGTACTTCAGAATTTACGTCGCCAATAATAGGCACCTTCGATTATATACCAGCTCCAGACTCTTTGATCTCAATGATACCTCTGATGTATCAAGGTGTTACGTATTGGGATGAAAAAGTAAAGTTCAAAAAATGGACAACTACTACTCCTCACTTGATTCCAAATGGTAAATCACCTGTCAATAAGGTTGTAGCTCCAAACTCAAAATTGACCGTTTTTGGAGAGGTCACCTATGCATCTAGAGCTTGTACATTTGATATTACTGTTAAAAATAAAACTACAGGCTTTATAACTACAGTGAAGGGTAATTGGAAACAAAACATACCAATCAAAACAGAAATAAAGACCATTTAAATTCAATAATCACTTTTTTCAGAAATTATTTCTTTTTTATGTAACGAATTATCTCATTCTATACTAACTTATAGAATTTGGTAAACTATCGGCTTTGAACATAAACGAAAAAGATTTCTTATCAGCAGTAGAAAATCACAAAGGTATCCTGTATAAATTGTCCAAAATTTATATGGATGATCCTCTTGATAGGGAAGACCTATTTCAAGAGATGCTATTGCAGTTATGGAGATCGTATGGAAGTTTTAAGGCACAGAGTAAGTTTTCTACTTGGATGTACCGTGTGGCGTTGAATACAGCGTTGGTTTATATCAAGAAAGAAAAGAAATCCCCGAAATCTGACAGCCTGATTGAAGATATCGATGTAATCGACAAATCTGATCATCACGAAAAAGAAGAACAACTGACGTATTTCTACCAAGCGGTTAAGCAATTGAACGAGATTGAAAAGGCTTTAATCTTTTTCTTTCTAGAGGGCTTTTCTCATCGAGAAATTGCTGGTCAGTTGGGTATTTCAGAAGTAAATGCTCGTGTCAAGCTGAATAGGACCAAGGACAAGTTACAAGAAATCATTAAAAAGCAAGGTTATGAATTTTGACGATTTAAAAAATGCGTGGAAGCGAGAAGGTGATTCTGAAGTGAATCTGGGAGAAATAAATCTTTCTTTGAAAAAATCGAATAATGCGATTGATAAGGTTAGGTCGAATATGAGGAAGGATTTCTATGCCCTTATAATAATGGCGGTGATGAGCTTGGGAGGTATGATATATGTCAATCTAAAATTAGATTTTCATCCTGTTATTTTGTTTACTTTGAATACATTTTATTTTTTAATTTCTGTATTGGTAATCTACTTTTTCGTTAAATTTTTCAGGTTTTATAGACGATCATATCACTTGAATTATGATAGCAGGGATAATCTGATTTGGTTTTATTATGAGTTGAGGTATTTTATAGATTTTTATCATACTTCGTGTTTTGTGTTTTTTGTGATGGGCTTGGTTTGTGGGCTATCGATTGGTGTGATGTCGGCTAATTTGGAAATGGTCACTGGAAAGCAAGACCCTATAGGTAGGCTGTTGTCTTCGGGTTTAGCAAGTAATTTAATCTATTTTGGTTCTCAAGCAATTATTATCATTGGCGGGGTTTTTCTTTTCAGGTGGGTGATTGAGATGATGTATGGCCGTTATTTGAAGCAAATAAAACATACTTTGGACTTGTTAAAACCTGAAGAATAGAAATAGGAATATCTATTTTGGGATACTTCAAAATAGATAATATTTTTTGTTCATTTAAAAAATAAGTTCTATCTTTGCGACTCATTAAATATTAACAATTTTAATAAATAACAATGTACGCAATAGTAAATATAGCAGGACAGCAATTTAAGGTTGCAAAAGACCAATATCTTTTTGTACACCGTTTACAAGGAGACGAAGGCGCTAGTATTGAATTTGACAATGTATTGTTAGCAGAAGACGGTGGTAAGTTTACTGTAGGTACACCAAGTATCTCAGGTGCTAAAGTTTCAGCTACTATTTTGTCACATTTGAAAGGTGAAAAAGTTATCGTTTTCAAGAAGAAACGTCGTAAAGGCTACAAGAAGAAAAACGGTCACCGTCAACACTTCACTAAAATCCAGATTACTGGTATCAGTTTATAATCGAATTTTTTAATCTGACGCAAGTCATAAATTAGAATAAAGAAATGGCACATAAAAAAGGTGCGGGTAGTTCCAAGAACGGCCGTGAGTCACATAGTAAGAGATTAGGTATCAAAATTTTCGGTGGTCAACAAGCTATCGCTGGTAACATCATCGTACGTCAACGTGGTACTCAGCATAACCCTGATGCTAACGTTGGTATCGGTAAAGACCATACCTCTTTTAGAATGGGCTAAAAAAAGGAGTGGAAAACAACAGTTTTCTGCTCCTTTTTTCGTATCTTAAAGTAGGCTTTAACGGACATCAGGATGCTTTCTACCCAACAAAAAATTCAGTTCAGTTCCTATTCGGGATTGTACGATATCATTGTTCCAAAAGACAATCTACTTCGCAAAATCAACGATCTTATCGATTTCAGTTTTATACATGAGGAACTTTTGGAGAAGTATTGCCAGACCAATGGGCGTACAGCAGAGAGCCCCATCAAGATGTTCAAGTACCTTCTGTTAAAGACGATCTACACCGTTTCGGATGTTGATGTCGTTGATCGTTCCAGATATGACATGTCCTTTAAATACTTTCTGGAAATGGCCCCTGAGGAGGATGTGATCAATCCAAGTTCGCTCACCAAATTCCGTAAGCTACGGTTAAAGGACATGGACCTATTGAACCTGTTGATCAATAAGACCGTAACGATCGCTCTTGAAAAGGGTATTATAAAATCAAGGTCCATCATCGTAGATGCCACACATACCCATTSCAGATCGAACCCATACACAGCACWGGRAGTGCTCAAGGAACGATCCAAGCTGTTGAGGAAAGCAATATATCAGATCGATGAGGACTACAAAGGGCGCCTACCACAAAAGAACGAGTCCAACGACCTGGACCAAGAGCTTGCCTATTGCAGGGAATTACAGAGAGTGCTGGATCAGGATCAATCTATCAGTGAAATACCGGCTGTAAAAGAGAAGTTGAACCTGTTGAAGGAAACCATCGAGGACACAAAGGAATACTATCTGCTCTCAAAAGATGGTGAAGCCAGGCTTGGACATAAATCAATGGACAGTAGTTTCTTTGGCTATAAAACACATCTGGCAATGACCGAGGAACGCATCATCACAGCAGCGGTCGTTACTACAGGCGAGAAAGGTGATGGTCCGGAACTGCCCCGATTATTGGAGATCAGCCAGCAGAATGGAATGGAAGTGGACACGATYATAGGCGATGCCGCATATTCTGGAAAGGACAATCTACGGCTGGCAAAAGAACAGAACATTGATATCATCGCTAAATTGAAACCGGCAGTCAGCCAGGGATCCAGGAAAGAAAGCGATCACTTTCACTACAATAAAGATGCGGGGATGTTTGTCTGTCCGGCTGGCCATCTAGCAATCCGGAAGGCCCGTCAGGGCAAAAAGAACATAGGTAAAAATCAAGCAGACACGTATTACTTCGATGTGGATAGATGTAAGGTTTGCCCTCTCAGGGAAGGATGTTATAAGGATGGGTCAAAAACAAAGACCTATTCGATAACCATTAAATCCGAACTCCATAAAGAGCAGATGGCTTTCCAGCAAACCTATCATTACCGGAGCAAGTCTAAGGAAAGGTATAAGATCGAGGCAAAGAACAGTGAGCTCAAGAATGTCCATGGTTATGGAAGAGCAGATTCCTATGGCATCCAAAATATGGAAATGCAGGGTGCAATGGCCATCTTCACGGTAAACTTGAAAAGAATCCTGAAATTGATCTAAAAAGGAGGAATATTACCTCAAAATCAATGGATTTGAGATTCTGAAAG